>NZ_JBHWKQ010000017.1:0-155913 GCF_042730865.1 Streptomyces sp. NPDC059897
GGCGCACCCCGCGCGGGGTGCGCCCTCTTCCGTCTTTCGCAGGAGGCCCTTCGCGGGGGCCCTTCGCCGGGGGTCAGTGGCGGCCCCAGCCGCCCCCGCCCCCGTTCCCGTTTCCGCCGCCGATCAGGTCCGGCGGGATCGAGATGTCGGGCAGCGGGTCGCTGTCGCCGTTGCCCCCGTCGTCACCGGGCTCGGGCTTGTCGCGCTTGTCCCCGCCCTTGTCCTTCTTCTTGTCCGGGTCCGGGATGTGCACCTTGTTGAAGGTGGGCGCTTCCTTGCCGGAGAGCGCGCCGGTCATCGCGTCGCGCCAGATCGGGCCCGGGGTGTCGGCGCCGAAGACCTTCTCGTGGTACTGGCCGCCGATGGTGATGTCGGTCATCTCGACGGCCTGCGAGGCGCTGCCGACCCAGACGGCGCCGGACAGGTTCGGCGTGTAGCCGGCGAACCAGGCGTTCTTGCGGGCGTCGGTGGTACCGGTCTTACCGGCGTTGTCCCGGCCGGAGAGCCCGGCCGCCTTGCCCGTACCGGAGTCGATCACGCCGCTGAGCAGCGTATTGATCTTGTCGGCGGTCGACGCCGACATCGCCCGCGAGCACTTCGACTTCGGCACGTCGAGCGCCTTGCCGTTGGGGTCGGTGATCGACTCGATGGCGATCGGCGTGCAGTACGTGCCGCGGTTGGCGAACGCCGCGTAGGCGGAGGCCATCGTCAGCGGCGACAGGCCGGTCGAGCCGAGGGTCATCGAGGAGGGGACCTCGTCGACCTTCTTGCCGTTGCCCTGCACCACGCCCAGCTTGTCGGTCATCTTCACGACCGGGCACATGCCGATGTCGCCGATCATCTCCACGAAGTACGTGTTGATGGACTTGGCCATCGCCTCCTTGAGGCGGTACGGGCCGACCTCCGACTCGTTCTCGTTCTCCAGCTTGTAGCCGCCGTCGTTGACCCACGGCTTGCCGCTGCACGTCTGGACGCGGCTCGGGTAGGGCATCTGGTACGGCGCCGGGTACTGCTTCGTCACCGACGTGCCCTTCTCCAGGGCCGCGGCCGCCACGAACGGCTTGAACGTCGAACCGGTCGGGAAGCCGAGGTTGGAGCCGCCGTCCCGGTAGTTGACGGAGTAGTTCATCTCCGACTCGTTCTTGCTGGCGTCCGAGCCGTACGGCTTCGACTGGCCCATGGCGAGGACCTTGCCGGTGCCCGGCTCGACGAACGCGCCCGCGGCGTCGACCTTGTCCGACTGGTAGACGTGCCGCTTCATGGAGTCCTGCACCGACTCCTGCGCCTGCGGGTCGAGCGTCGTCTTCACCGTCAGGCCGCCGCGGTTCCAGACCTTGGCGCGCTCCTCCGGGGTCTTGCCGAAGGCCGGGTTGTTCTTGAAGGCCTGCTCGACGTACTTGCAGAAGAACGCCGCGCCGTGCTCCGCGGTGATGCAGCCGTTCTGCGGCCTGCTGACCTTGAGGCCGATCGGGGTCTTCTTGGCCTTCTCGGCCTCGGCCCGCGTGATGTCGTGCGTCTCGGCCATCCGCTGCAGCACGATGTTGCGCCGCTTCTTCGCCTCGGCCTCGTCGTTGACGGGGTCGTAGCGGCTGGGCGACTGCACGATGCCGGCGAGCATCGCCGACTCCTGGATGTTCAGGTCCTTGGCCGGCTTGGAGAAGTAGCGCTGGGCCGCGGCCTCGACGCCGTAGGCCTGCTGCCCGAAGTAGGTGATGTTCAGGTAGTTGTTGAGGATCTTCTTCTTGCCGACCTCGTTCTCCACCTGGATCGCGTACTTCAGCTCCTTGACCTTGCGGCCGATGGTCTGCTGAGTCGCCTGCGCCAGCTTGGTCGGGTCGTCGCCCGCCTCTTCCATGAAGACGTTCTTCACGTACTGCTGCGTGAGGGTGGAGGCGCCCTGCGAGACGCCGCCGTTCTGCGCGTTGGCGTTGATCGCGCGCAGGATGCCCTTGGCGTCGACGGCGCCGTGCTCGTAGAACCGCGAGTCCTCGATCGCGACGATCGCCTTCTGCATGTACGGCGAGATGTCGTCGAGCTTCACGACGGTGCGGTCGCGCGAGTACGTGGTCGCGATCTTCCCGCCCTGGTTGTCCAGGATCGTGGTCCGCTGGCTCAGCGGCGGGGTCTTCAACGTCGCCGGGATCTCGTCGAATCCCTCGACCGAACCCTTGGCCGCGAGGCCGAGCGCGCCTGCCGCGGGCAGGGCGATCCCCGCCAGTACGGCTCCGGCGAGCACGCTGACTCCGAGGAACTTGGCGGCCTGTTGGGCCGGCGACGTACCGCCGCCACCGCCCGAGCGCTTCTTTCCCATACGGGGCAGCCTACGTGTCGATTCTCCGGACAGGCGTATATGCCTTGGCCTAAGCTGCACTCAACTGTCACAGCAGTGCGGTCTCGTATCAAGATGCGGGACGACCCCGAATCGTTCCCGGCACGTATGAGTACGTATGAAGTGCCTCTTGTAGTCATTCCCGGACCCTTTCGCGGAGCTTCGCGTAGGGCTCAGGGGGTGTCCGAAACCGCCTTGTGTGTCACTCGACGCCCGTTGTGACTCAAGTGAACTGTCCCGTTTTGCCGGGGTTATTACGCATGTCCTCCGGTCACTCCGTCGGGTGATCTGCCGCTTACGCATAGTCCGTTCGGGCCATTCAAGATTGGGCCCGAAGGGGGTGTTGCGCTGTGCCCACCTTCCGTAACGTCCTCAACTGGCGGCGGTGAATATGCCGCTGCCGCCGTGGGGGAGCCTCGATTCGGGAGAGGACGGCGCCGGTATGGGCTGGGTAGTCGACTGGAGTGCGCAGGCGGCCTGCCGCACTACCGATCCGGACGAACTGTTCGTTCAAGGAGCAGCGCAGAACCGGGCGAAGGCGGTGTGCACGGGATGTCCCGTGCGGACCGAGTGCCTGGCGGACGCGCTGGACAATCGCGTCGAGTTCGGCGTGTGGGGTGGCATGACGGAGCGGGAGCGCCGCGCGTTGCTGCGCAGGCGTCCGACGGTCACCTCGTGGCGCAGGTTGCTCGAGACGGCGCGTACGGAGTACGAGCGCGGCGCGGGCCTGCTGCCCGTGGAACTGGAGAACGACGAGACGTACGAGAGGTACGCGGCCGTCGGTTAGCCGGCTCGCCGCGCAGCACCGGTCACATCGACCACGTACGGCTCATGAAGCTGCTCCGGCCGGAGTGCCACCGGCCGCGAGCCGTTCTCCGATGTTCCTGAGGCCTGCCAGGTCGTGCACATCGCCGGGCAGGGCCGCGACCTCGGTCACGGCGACCTCGGGATGCAGTGCAGTGAAGCGGTCACGCGTGCGCTGTTCGCGCGCGACCACCTGCATGCGCTCCGCGTGCAACCGCAGGAGTCCCGCGGTCAGTTGTTCCATGCTGGGTTCGGCCGTGGGGCCGGACCCTGATGTTTCTGGGGATGCCTCGATGGGCGCTTCGGAGGATGCCTCGGGGAGTGCCTCGGGAGTGGCACGATCCTCTTCCTTCCCGCCCGTCTGATCCACAATGCGGCGCTCGTCAAGATTTTCTGCGGCGGCAAGCGCCCGCTCGGCGGACAGCCGGCTCGCGCCGCTGCCGTGCACCCGGTTCAGTACGAGCCCGGCCAGCGGCATCTTCTCGGCGGCCAGGCGCTCCACGAAGTACGCGGCCTCGCGCAGCGCGTCCCGCTCGGGCGCGGCGACCACGAGGAACGCCGTGCCGGGGGCCTGCAGCAGCTTGTACGTGGCGTCCGCGCGCGTGCGGAAGCCGCCGAACGTCGTGTCCATCGCGGCCACGAACGTCTGCACGTCGCGCAGGAGTTGACCGCCGAGCAGCTTGCCGAGGGTGCCGGTCATCATCGACATCCCGACGTTCAGGAACTTCATGCCCGCCCGCCCGCCGACCTTCGCGGGCGCCATGAGCAGCCGGATCAGCTTGCCGTCGAGGAAGGAGCCGAGCCGCGTCGGCGCGTCCAGGAAGTCGAGCGCGGAGCGCGAGGGCGGGGTGTCGACGACGATCAGGTCCCACTCGTCGCGCGAGCGCAGCTGGCCCAGCTTCTCCATCGCCATGTACTCCTGCGTGCCGGCGAAGCCCGCGGAGAGTGACTGGTAGAAGGGGTTGGAGAGGATCGCCTTCGCGCGCTCCTCGTCCGCGTGCGCCTCGACGATCTCGTCGAACGTGCGCTTCATGTCGAGCATCATCGCGTGCAGCTCGCCGCCCGAGCCGTTGTCGATGTCCTTCACCTGGCGCGGCGTGTTGTCCAGCGAGTCGATGCCCATGGACTGGGCGAGCCTGCGGGCCGGGTCGATGGTGAGGACGACGACCTTGCGGCCGCGCTCGGCGGCCCGCAGGCCGAGGGCGGCGGCCGTGGTGGTCTTGCCGACGCCGCCGCTGCCGCAGCAGACCACGATGCGGGTGGCCGGGTCGTCGAGCAGCGGGTCGACATCGAGCGAGGCGCGCGGATCCAGCGTCATCGAAACGGTCCCCTAAATCCCTTGCTGTCGCAGTTCCTCGGCGAGCGTGTAGAGCCCGGAGAGGTCCATGCCCTCGGTGAGCAAGGGCAGTTCGTGCAGTGGGAGGCCCGCCGCGGCGAGCTGGTCGCGCTGGGCGCGCTCCAGGGCGTAGCGCTCGGCGTACTCCCCGGCCTGCGCGAGCAGCGGGCCGACGAGCCGCTTGGCGCTGCCGAGCCCGGCGGCCGTCAGGGCTTCGGTGACCGCCGGACGGACCTCGCCGTCGGAGGTCAGTGCCAGGGCGGGTTCCCCCAGAAGCGCGGGTCGCACCATGTTCACCATGATCCGTCCCACCGGGAGCTTCGCGGCGCGCAGTTCGGCGACCCCGTCGAGGGTCTCCTGCACCGGCATCTCCTCCAGGAGGGTCACCAGGTGCACCGCGGTCTCGCGGGACTTGAGGACGCGCATGACCGCCTGCGCCTGATTGTGTATCGGGCCCATCTTGGCGAGCCCGGCGACCTCGTCGTTCACGTTCAGGAACCGGGTGATGCGGCCGGTGGGCGGCGCGTCCATCACCACGTAGTCGTAGACGTACCGGCCCTGCTTGTCCTTGCGGCGCACGGCCTCGCAGGCCTTGCCGGTCAGGAGCACGTCCCGCAGGCCTGGCGCGATGGTGGTCGCGAAGTCGATCGCGCCCAGCTTCTTCAGGGCGCGGCCCGCGCCGCCCAGTTTGTAGAACATCTGGAGGTAGTCGAGCAGCGCCAGTTCGGGATCGATGGCGAGGGCGAACACCTCCCCGCCGCCCGCCCGTCGCCCGCCACCATCCCTACCTGAGGCGCTTCGCGCCGCTCCTGCATTCGGAGCGACGGCGATCTTCCGCTCCTCGTAGGGGAGCGCTTCCGCCTCGAAGAGCTGTGCGATGCCCTGTCTGCCTTCGACCTCCACGAGGAGAGTGCGCTTGCCCTCGGTCGCGAGGGCGAGCGCGAGCGCGGCGGCGACCGTGGTCTTTCCGGTCCCGCCCTTGCCGCTGACGACCTGGAGCCTGCTCACGTATTCGAGCCTAACCAGTACCTCGGACATCCACGCAGCAGCCTCCGGAACGCTTCGGCCATGTCCGGCGGATACAGTCGGGGCCATGGCAAAGAAGTGGGAATACGCGACCGTGCCGCTCCTCGTGCACGCGACGAAGCAGATCCTGGACACCTGGGGCGAGGACGGCTGGGAGCTGGTCCAGGTCGTGCCGGGGCCGAACAACCCGGAGCAGCTGGTGGCATACCTGAAGCGCGAGAAGCAGGCGTGAGCGGCGTCGTCGACGCGCGGCTCGCCGAGCTGGGCCTGACCCTGCCGCCCGTCGTGCCGCCGGTCGCCGCGTACCAGCCGGCCGTGCAGTCCGGTGTGTACGTGTACACGGCGGGTCAGCTGCCCATGGTCGACGGCAAGCTGCCGCTGACCGGCAAGGTCGGCGACGAGGTCACCGACGAGCAGGCCAAGGACCTGGCCCGCACCTGCGCGCTGAACGCGCTCGCGGCCGTGAAATCCGTCGCCGGTGACCTGGACCGCATCGCGCGTGTCGTGAAGGTCGTCGGCTTCGTGGCCTCCGCCACGGACTTCACCGGTCAGCCGGGCGTCATCAACGGCGCGAGCGAGCTGCTCGGCGAGGTCCTCGGCGACAAGGGCGTGCACGCGCGCAGCGCCGTCGGCGTGGCCGTGCTGCCGCTGGACGCGCCGGTCGAGGTCGAGATCCAGGTGGAGCTCACCGAGGCGTGAGCCGCTGACGTCCGCCTACGCGCGTGTGCGTGCGCGCAGGCCGTGTTCCGGGAGGCCGTCCGATCTTGGTATCGGGCGGCCTCTCGAACATCCTGGCGTCACCGGTTAGCCTCCGGCCATGGCAAATGGGCAGTGGTATCCCCCAGAGTGGCCGGAACGCATCCGTGCCCTCACCGACGGCACGCTCACGCCCGCGACTCCGCGCAGGGCGGCGACCGTGATGCTGCTCAGGCAGGACGCCGCCGCCGATGGCGTCGAGGTGCACATGCTCCGCAGACGTACGTCGATGAAGTTCGCGGCCGGTGCCTACGCGTATCCGGGCGGCGGCGTCGACCCCCGCGACGACGACCGGCTCGTCCGCTGGGCGGGCCCCACGCGCGCGGAGTGGGCCGAGCGGCTCGGGGTGCCGGAGCCGGAGGCCCAGGCGATCGTCTGCGCGGCCGTGCGGGAGACCTTCGAGGAAGCGGGCGTGCTGCTCGCCGGGCCCACCCCGGACACCGTCGTCGACGACACGACGGGCGAGCGGTGGCAGGCCGACCGGCAGGCGCTGATCGACCGGGACCTGTCCTTCGCCGAGTTCCTGGAGAACCGTGGCCTGGTGCTGCGTTCCGACCTGCTGGGCGCGTGGGCCCGCTGGATCACCCCGGAGTTCGAGCCGCGCCGCTACGACACGTGGTTCTTCGTGGCAGCGCTCCCGGCGGGCCAGCGCACCAGCGACGACTCCTCCGAGGCCGACCGCACGGTGTGGATCGGGCCGGGGCGGGCCGCGGCCCAGTACGACCGGGGCGAGCTGACGATGATGCCGCCGACGATCGCGACGCTGCGCACGCTCGCCGAGTACGCGCGCGTGGGCGCCGCCCTGGACGGGGCGGCGGGGCGCGATCTCACCCCCGTCCTCGCGCGGGCGCGCATGGAGGACGACGAGCTGGTGCTGTCCTGGCCGGGGCACGACGAGTTCACCAAGCACATCCCGACCGGGAAGAGCGAAAGCAACGGGGGAGCCTCCTCATGACCGAAGCAGCGGCCCTGCCAGGACAGCCCCGCGGCGGGGTCCTCTCGGGCCCCGCCACCGCCCGCGCGATCAACGTGCTGGCGCCCAACCCGTCCGCGATGACCCTCGACGGCACCAACACCTGGATCGTCGCCGAGCCGGACAGCGACCTCGCCGTCGTGATCGACCCGGGACCGCTGGACGACGCGCACCTGCACGCCGTCATGGACGTCGCCGAGAAGGCGGGCAAGCGGGTCGCGCTCACCCTCCTCACGCACGGCCACCCGGACCACGCCGAAGGGGCGGGCCGGTTCGCCGAGTTGACCGGGACGAAGGTGCGGGCGCTCGACCCGGCGCTGCGCCTCGGGGACGAGGGGCTGGCCGCCGGTGACGTGATCACCACGGGCGGCCTGGAGCTGCGCGTCGTACCGACCCCCGGCCACACCGCGGACTCGCTGTGCTTCCATCTCCCGGCCGATCAGGCCGTGTTGACCGGGGACACCGTCCTCGGCCGCGGCACGACCGTGGTGGCCCACCCGGACGGCCGCCTGGGCGACTATCTCGACTCGCTGCGCCGCCTGCGGTCGCTGACGGTCGACGACGGGGTGCACACGGTGCTGCCCGGCCACGGTCCCGTACTGGAGGACGCGCAGGGCGTGGTCGAGTTCTACCTGGCGCACCGCGCGGGCCGGCTCGCCCAGGTCGAGACGGCCGTCGAGAACGGGTACGTGTCCGCGCCGGACGTCGTGACGCACGTGTACGCGGACGTGGACCGCTCGCTGTGGCCGGCGGCCGAGCTGAGCGTGCGGGCCCAGCTCGAGTACCTGCGCGAACACGGGCTGATCTAGGGCGCTATGGCCTGTCTTCGGTCGCCTGCGGCCACGTGATGCCGAGGGCGGCCAGGCGCGGCGGGTCCGCGATGATGTCGACGCCGACGACCATGCCGCCGCGGAACGTGAAGGCCAGCACCGACACGACCTGGCCGCGGGGCGCCTGCACGATGCCGAGCCCGTCGCCGACGAACGCCGGGTACGCCGCCTGCGCCAGCTTCCCGTAGAACGCGGCCTGCTTGGCCACCGCGAGGCCGCCGCGGAGCAGTCCTGTGGCGGTGCCGGGGCCCGCGTCGACGCGCAACAGGACGTCCGGGTCGAGGAGTTCGAGCAGCGCCTCGAAGTCGCCCACGCGCGTGGCGGCCAGCCAGGCGTCGACGACCTCGCGCTGCCGGGCCGGCGGGGTGTCCTGGGGCACCTGCGCCTCCTGCACCCGGCGTCGCGCCCTGCTGGCCATCTGCCGGGTCGCGGCGGGGGTGTGCTCCACGATGGGCGCGAGCTCCTCGAACGGCACCGAGAACATGTCGTGCAGGACGAAGGCGAGGCGTTCCGCGGGCGCGAGGGTGTCGAGCACGACGAGCAGCGCGAGCCCCACGGAGTCCGCGAGTTCGGCCTCGTGGACGGGGTCGACCGGGCGGACCACCGGGTCGGGGAGGCGGATCTCCGCCGTCCCGTCCTCCAGCGGGTCCTCGCGGCGCGCCGTGCGGGTGCGCAGCATGTCCAGGCAGATCCGCCCGACGACGGTGGTCAGCCAGCCGCTCAGGTTCCGCACGTCGTCCGTCTCGGCCCGCTGCAGGCGCAGCCAGCCCTCCTGCACGGCGTCCTCGGCCTCGCTCAGCGAACCGAGCATCCGGTACGCCACGGAGCGCAGCCGCCCGCGCTCCTCCTCGAAACGGGTGACGAGTTCGGCCGACTGTGTCATCGAGGGCTCCCCCTTGGGGTCTTCGCGCGTCGGTGGCGCTGCGCGTCGCTACGTGGACGGGTCCCGCTCGGTGTGCCGCTGATGCGGTACCAGGTGCCGCTGTGCGGTACTACGTGGACGGGTCCCGCCACGAGATGTGGCGGGACCCGTCTGCGTAGGCATGGTGTCTGGTCAGCGCGAACGCTTCGCGAGGCGCTCCACGTCCAGGAGGATCACGGCGCGGGCCTCCAGGCGGAGCCAGCCGCGGCCCGCGAAGTCCGCGAGCGCCTTGTTGACCGTCTCGCGGGAGGCGCCGACCAGCTGGGCCAGCTCTTCCTGCGTCAGGTCGTGCACGACGTGGATGCCTTCCTCGGACTGCACGCCGAAGCGGCGCGACAGGTCGAGGAGCGCACGGGCCACACGGCCGGGCACGTCGGAGAAGACCAGGTCGGACATCTGGTCGTTGGTCTTGCGCAGGCGCCGGGCGACGGCGCGCAGCAGCGCCGTGGCCACCTCGGGGCGGGCGCTCAGCCAGGGCTGGAGGTCGCCGTGGCCGAGGCCGAGCAGCTTGACCTCGGTGAGGGCGCTGGCGGTGGCGGTGCGCGGTCCCGGGTCGAACAGCGAGAGCTCGCCGATCAGCTCGCCGGGGCCGAGGACGGCGAGCATGTTCTCGCGCCCGTCGGGGGAAGTGCGGTGGAGCTTCACCTTGCCCTCGGTGACCACGTACAGGCGGTCTCCGGGGTCGCCCTCGTGGAACAGGGCGTCGCCGCGTGCGAGGGTCACCTCACTCATGGAGGCGCGGAGCTCCGCGGCCTGCTCGTCATCGAGCGCCGCGAAGAGCGGGGCGCGCCGCAGAACGTCGTCCACGAGTTTCTCTCCTATGTCGCCTGCATCGGGAGTGGGCCCGATCGAATCGACCGGATCACCCCGGTTGTCGATCATTTCCACTGCCCATTTTGCCGGACGGTCCAAACAGTGTGATCAGTCACTCGTACACAAGTCTGCCGCACCCGCGCCACAACCCGAGGGGGAGGGGGCCAATCGTGGAGCGATCCGGCGGCTTCGGGGCGGATGTCAGTGCCGGGCTTTAGGCTGGCCGAGTGTTCAAAATGCCGGTGAGAGCGCAGGCGAAGGGGGTCGTGACGGTGCTGGACGATCTCGATTCCGCTGTGGGCGAACAGGCGCAGAAAGGTGCACCCGAGGCCGTGACCAGGGGTCTGACGGTTGCTCCGGTGAGCGTGCTCGGGGCCGCGCCCGTACTCAAGTCAGTGTCCGTACAGGGGAAGGCCGCCTAGTCGATGTCCGCGCCCGCGAAGAAGACCGCAGCGAAGAAGGCGGCGGCCCCGAAGAAGACCGCAGCGAAGAAGGCGGCTGCCCCGCGGGCGACCGCCTCGCCCGCGGCCCCGGCGAAGAAGGCCGCTCCGAAGAAGGCCGCCGCCCGGCCCGAGTCGCACACCGCGCTCGTCCGGCGTGCCCGGAAGATCAATCGGGAGCTCGCCGAGGTGTACCCGTACGCCCACCCGGAGCTGGACTTCGAGAACCCCTTCCAGCTCCTGGTGGCCACGGTGATGTCGGCCCAGACGACGGACCTGCGGGTCAATCAGACGACACCGGCCCTGTTCGCGAAGTACCCGACCCCCGAGGACCTGGCAGCGGCCAACCCGGAGGAGGTCGAGGAGCTGATCCGGCCGACCGGCTTCTTCCGCGCCAAGACGCGCTCGATCATGGGCCTGGCCAAGGCGCTGAGCGAGGACTTCGGCGGCGAGGTGCCCGGCCGCCTCGAAGACCTGGTCAAGCTGCCCGGCGTGGGCCGCAAGACGGCCTTCGTGGTGCTGGGGAACGCGTTCGGCAGGCCCGGCATCACCGTCGACACGCACTTCGGCCGCCTGGTGCGCCGCTGGAAGTGGACCGAGGAGACGGACCCCGACAAGGTCGAGGCGGCCGTCGGCGCGCTCTTCCCGAAGAGCGACTGGACCCAGCTCAGTCACAACGTGATCTTCCACGGCCGCCGCATCTGCCACTCCCGCAAGCCGGCCTGCGGCGCCTGCCCCATCGCCCCGCTCTGCCCGGCGTACGGGGAGGGCGAGACGGACCCGCAGAAGGCGGAGAAGCTGCTCAAGTACGAGAAGGGCGGCTTCCCCGGCCAGCGCCTCAAGCCCCCGCGGTCGTACCTGGACGCGGGCGGCCTGCCCGCGCCGCCCCTGGCCGGCCGGGAGGCGTGACGGACCGTATCGGAGGGCAGTCGGGGCTTGGCCCAGCACACCGCGAGGGGGCGGCGATGAAGCACGTGAGCGAGATCGACGGGATGAGCGGCGGGGCGGAGGGGACGGCGGCCGGGGCGCACGGCCCGGCGGGTGCGCACGGGCCGGGTGGACCGCACGGCGCGGCCGGCCCGCCGCCCTCCGACGTGACGCTTCGTACCGAGGGACTGCCCGCCTGGCTGGACCCCGTGGCCCACGCCGCCGCCACCGTCCGCGGTGAGCAGCTGAGCCGCTTCCTGCCGCCCGAGAGCGGGGCGGGCCGGCAGTCCGCCGTGCTGATCCTGTTCGGCGAGGGGGAGCGCGGGCCCGAGCTGCTGCTCATGGAGCGCTCAGGCTCGCTCAGATCGCATGCGGGTCAGCCCTCGTTCCCCGGCGGCGCCCTCGACCCGCAGGACGGCGACCCGCTCGCCGACGGCCCGCTGCACGCGGCCCTGCGGGAGGCGTGGGAGGAGACGGGGCTCGACCCGGGCGGCGTCCAGCTCTTCGGCGTGCTGCCGAAGCTCTACATCCCGGTGAGCAGCTTCGTCGTCACGCCCGTACTGGGGTGGTGGCGGGTGCCCTCACCCGTCGCGGCGGTCGACCCGGCGGAGACGGCGCGCGTCTTCACGGTCCCCGTGGCGGATCTCACCGACCCGGAGAACCGGGCGACGACGGTCCACCCGAGCGGCCACCAGGGTCCGGCCTTCCTGGTGGAATCCGCCCTGGTCTGGGGGTTCACCGCGGGCGTGATCGACCGGCTGCTGCACTACGCGGGGTGGGAGCGCCCCTGGGACCGATCAAAGACGGTCCCACTCGATTGGCGGTCGTGACAGGGTGGGCGCCGTGAATCACGAGCACAGGCCGACAGGGGCGAGGCGAGATGCAAGGCGGGGCGTGAATCGGTGAACGTGCTGGACATCCTGCTGCTCGCCGCGGGCGCCTGGTTCGCGATCGTCGGCTACCGCCAGGGCTTCGTCGTCGGCATCCTGTCGGTGATCGGGTTCCTCGGCGGCGGCCTCGTCGCGGTCTACGCGCTGCCTCTCCTGTGGGACGCGATCACCAGTGACGCGGAGGTCACCACGACCGCCGCGGTCGTCGCCGTGGTCGTCGTGATCGTCTGCGCCTCCGTCGGCCAGGCCTTCACCACGCACTTGGGAAACAAGCTGCGCAGATACATCACTTGGTCGCCGGCCCGCGCGCTCGACGCGACGGGCGGCGCGGTGGTCAACGTGGCGGCGATGCTCCTGGTCGCCTGGCTCATAGGCTCCGCCCTCGCGGGCACGTCCCTGCCCACGCTCGGCAAGGAAGTACGCAACTCGAAGGTGCTGCTGGGCGTTTCGCAGGCGCTGCCCACGCAGGCGGACACCTGGTTCGCCGACTTCTCCTCGACCCTCGCGCAGAACGGTTTCCCCCAGGTCTTCAGCCCGTTCGCGAACGAGCCGATCGCCGAAGTGCAGCCGCCGGACCCGGCGCTGGCGAACAGCCGGGTGGCGCTCAACGCGAAGCGTTCCATCGTCAAGGTCGTGGGCCAGGCGCCCAGTTGCGGCAAGGTCCTCGAGGGCACCGGCTTCGTGTTCTCCGACCGCCGCGTGATGACGAACGCGCATGTGGTCGGTGGAGTCGACGAACCCACCGTCCAGATAGGCGGCGAGGGCGTGAAGTACGACGCGAAGGTCGTGCTCTACGACTGGAAGCGCGACATCGCGGTCCTGGACGTGCCGGCCCTGAAGGCGCCCCCGCTCCAGTTCACGGACACCGACGCGCAGCGCGGCGGCGGCGCGATCGTCGCGGGCTTCCCGGAGAACGGCGCGTACGACGTGCGCTCCGCGCGCGTACGCGGCCGCATCACGGCGAACGGCCCGGACATCTACCACCGGGGCACCGTGCGCCGCGATGTGTACTCGCTGTTCTCGACGGTCCGTCAGGGCAACTCCGGCGGACCGCTGCTGACTCCGAGCGGCCAGGTCTACGGCGTGGTGTTCGCCAAGTCCCTGGACGACTCCGAGACGGGTTACGCGCTGTCCGGCGACGAGATCAGCACCGACATCGCGCGCGGCCGTACGGCGAACCAGCAGGTCGACACGGACGCCTGCGCGCTGTAGTCAGCGGGTGTGGAAGGGGCGGTCAGCCCCGACTGCCGTGCCGGATCCGCGCGGACACCCAGCGGGCCCGGCGCCGCAGAATGCGCGGAATGCCCAGCTGGGGATCATGCGCCGACCAGCCGTCCGGCGCCCCCCTCTGGGGAGAGCCCAGCGTCATCGCTGGGCGGCGATTGCGTGCTGCGTCACTGTAGTCGTGCGTCCAGCCCATACCCCGACGTGTGCCCCTGCCCCATGGTCGGTAACCGCCCTCACGCTCCCCAAATTGGCGTATGCGCCGGGCAATTGGCCGTTCGAAGCACAGGTGTTCCCCCTGTCGTAACCGCACCAAACAGGGCTCACCGATCCGGTTCGGGATCCTTCAGCCAGTTGACCAGTTCCTTCGAGAACGCGGCCGGATCCTCCTCGTGCGGACTGTGTCTTCCCGGGGGATAACCCCCGGACCCCCAGCCGGGAGCGGCGCCTTCGCCTGGGTCTACCGGTCGGGTTCCGGGTCTTTCAGCCAGTTCACGAGCTCCTTCGAGAACGCGGCCGGATCCTCTTCATGCGGGAAGTGGCCGAGGCCGTCGAAGAGGCGCCAGCGGTAGGGGGCCTCCACGTACTCGCCCGAGCCCGCCGCGCTGCGGGTGCGCATCACCGGGTCGAGGGAGCCGTGCACATGCAGCGTAGGAACCCGCACGGGGCGCTTCATCCGCCGGTTGAACTGGATCCCGTCGGGGCGCGCGAGGGAGCGCACCATCCACCGGTACGGCTCGATCGAGCAGTGCGCGGTCGACGGGATGCACATGGCCTGCCGGTACGTCCGCACGGTGGCGTCGTCGGGCTGGTGCGGCCCCGACCAGTCGCGGACCAGCTTGCCCACCAGTTCGCCGTCGTTCGCGAGCAGCTGCCGCTCGGGCAGCCAGGGGCGCTGGAAGCCCCAGACGTACGAGCCCGAGCGCGACTGCCGGTAGTCAGCCAGCATCGCCGAGCGCCACCGGCGCGGATGCGGCATCGAGGAGACCACGAGCCGGCGCACCAGCTTGGGGCGCATCACGGCCGCGGTCCAGGCGAGGTAGCCGCCGAGGTCGTGGCCGACGAGCGCCGCGTCGGGCTCGCCGAGCGAGCGCACCACGCCGGTGATGTCGAGCGCGAGGTTCGCCGGGTCGTAACCCCGCGGCGTACGGTCGCTGCCGCCCACTCCGCGCAGGTCCATCGCCACGGCCCGGAAGCCGGCGTCGGCGAGCGCGACGAGCTGGTGCCGCCACGTCCACCAGAACTGCGGGAAGCCGTGCAGGAGCAGGACCAGCGGTCCGTCGCCCATCTCCGCGATGTGGAAGCGCGCGCCGTTCGCCGCGACGTCCCGGTGGGTCAGCTTGTGCTCACCGGGGACGTCGAGGAGTACGGAGGATACGGGCGGCTGGGCCGATGGAGTGGCAGGGTCCGTCATGAGGACGAGCGTGCCACAGCCTCGATGGCCTTCGTGTCATGGCCGTCCGCGGTCACCTCACGGGGGTGCGGCTTGGCGTTCTGGAGTACGCCTGCCGTCTCCTTGAACGAGGCGGCGGTCTTTTGCGGGCCCTTGCCCTTCGCGGCCTTCTTGGCGAACGCGATGCCGATGATCGCGAGCAGCCCGGCGAGGACACAGCTCGCGGCGAACGACAGCAGGAAGCACCAGGCGAGGTTCCAGCCGCCCTCGCCGTTGTGTCCGCCGGTCCACGAGTTGATCCCGTACGCGAGCGCGAAGCTCAGCATCGGCAGCGAGAAGGTGAGGACCACCCCGGCGGCCGCGAGTGCGCCGCCGCTGACGGCACCCCGCTTCACGTCCCGCTTCAGCTGCGCCTTGGCCAGCGCGATCTCGTCGTGCACCAGCGCGGACATCTCGGCCGTCGCCGATGCGAACAGCTGGCCGATGCTGCGTTCGGCGCCGACCGGGTTGTCGTCGGGTGCGCTCATCGCGTACTCCCCTGTTCTTCTGTGGCTGCTTCTTATGCGCGTACTGCTCGTGCCCGTACCGCGCGGACTCTCCGTCAGATCATGCCGGACGCTCGTCCTTGCCGCCTGCCCCGGCCGCCACTTGCGCAAGCCTGCGGTGTTCCGCGGCCTTCTTCTCGTAGATCTCGGCCATCCGGAGGTGGTACTCCGGTTGGCCCTCTTCGTAGATGTCGGGGACGCCGGAGAGGTCGTCGTCCCGGTTCTCGGCCTCGTACAGGGAGCGGTACTTGGCGTTCCGGATCTTCAGGAGCACGCTGGAGAGCACCGCCGCGATCAGCGAGCCGATCAGCACGGACGCCTTGATCTCGTCGGTCAGCAAGGGGTCGTCGGTGAAGGCGAGTTCCCCGATGAGCAGCGAGACCGTGAAGCCGATGCCGGCGAGCGAGGCCACCGCGAACACATCGGGCCAGGCCAGCTCGTCGGAGAGCGAGGCCTTGGTGAAGCGGGCCGTCAGCCAGGTGCCGCCGAAGATGCCGAGCGCCTTGCCGACGACGAGACCGAGCACCACGCCGAGCGTCTCCGGCTGGGTGAAGACATCCCCCAGGGCCCCGCCCGACACCGCGACACCGGCGCTGAACAGCGCGAACAGCGGTACCGCAAGCCCCGCGGAGAGCGGCCGCACCAGGTGCTCGATGTGCTCGCCGGGGGAGTGCTCCTCGCCGTCCTCGCGGTGGCAGCGCAGCATCAGGCCCATGGCGACACCGGCGATGGTGGCGTGCACGCCGCTGTTGTACATCAGCCCCCAGATGACCAGGGCCAGCGGAACGTAGATGTACCAGCCGCGCACCCGCTTCCGCAGCAGCAGCCAGAAGACGGCGAGGCCGAGGAAGGCGCCGCCGAGCGCGGCGAAGTTCAGGTCGTCCGTGAAGAAGATCGCGATGATCAGGATCGCGAAGAGGTCGTCGACCACCGCGAGGGTCAGCAGGAACGCGCGCAGGGCGCTCGGCAGCGACGTACCGATGACGGCGAGGACGGCGAGCGCGAAGGCGATGTCGGTGGCGGTCGGCACGGCCCAGCCGGACATCGATCCGCCGCCGAACGCGTTGACGACCACGTAGACGAGCGCCGGTGTCGCCATTCCGCAGAGGGCGGCGACGACGGGCAGCGCGGCGGCCTTGGGGTCGCGCAGGTCGCCCGCGACGAGCTCGCGCTTGAGTTCTATGCCCGCGACGAAGAAGAAGATCGCGAGGAGTCCGTCGGCGGCCCAGTGTTCGATGGAGAGGTCCAGGCCGAGGGCGCTCGGGCCGATGTGGAAGTCGCTGACGGCCTCGTAGCTGTCGTGCAGGGCCGGAATGTTGGACCAGACGAGCGCGGCGACCGCGGCCACGAGGAGCAGGACGCCGCCGACCGTCTCGGTGCGCAGCGCGTCGGCCACGAAGGTGCGCTCGGGCAGCGAGAGGCGGCCGAATGCCTTGCGGTCGGACTTGTTGTGGGGCGCGCTCACGGGGGAGACCTCCAGTCGGGTACGGCTGACTGCGTTGCCGACCAGACTTCCCGGCGCACCTGTTGGATCTCTGTCGCGTCCTTGACGCGACATTTACCCTACAGGGTGCCCGGCCTGCTTGGTGATCATCACCTTATGCACGGGACGGGCACCCGGCGCGTTCGCCGGATGCCCGTCCCGTGGTGCCTCGGTCGTACGCCGGTCAGTCCTCGCTGGACGCCGACGGCAGCTCCGCCTGGATCAGGTCCATCACGGAGGAGTCGGCGAGCGTCGTGACGTCGCCCACCGCCCGGTTCTCCGCGACGTCGCGCAGGAGGCGGCGCATGATCTTGCCGGAGCGGGTCTTCGGCAGCTCCGCGACCGGCAGGATGCGCTTCGGCTTGGCGATCGGGCCGAGCACGGAGCCGACGTGGTTGCGCAGGTCCGCGACCAGCGACTCGTCCTCCGCGTTCGCGCTGCCGCGCAGGATCACGAAGGCGACGATGGCCTGGCCGGTCGTCTCGTCGGCGGCACCGACCACGGCGGCCTCGGCGACGGCCTCGTGCGAGACGAGCGCCGATTCGACCTCGGTGGTCGAGATGTTGTGCCCGGAGACGAGCATGACGTCGTCGACCCGGCCGAGCAGCCAGATGTCGCCGTCCTCGTCCTTCTTGGCGCCGTCACCGGCGAAGTACGTGCCCTCGAAGCGGGACCAGTACGTGTCGATGAACCGCTGGTCGTCGCCCCAGATGGTGCGCAGCATCGACGGCCACGGCTCGGTGAGGACCAGGTAGCCACCGCCGCCGTTCGGCACCTCGTTCGCCTCGTCGTCGACGACCGTCGCCGAGATGCCCGGCAGCGCGCGCTGCGCGGAGCCCGGCTTGGCCTCCGTGACGCCCGGCAGCGGCGAGATCATGATCGCGCCGGTCTCGGTCTGCCACCAGGTGTCCACGACGGGGCACTTGTCGGCGCCGATGTTCTTCCGGTACCAGACCCAGGCCTCGGGGTTGATCGGCTCGCCCACGGAGCCGAGCACCCGCAGGCTGCTCAGGTCGTACTTCGCGGGGATCTCGTCGCCCCACTTCATGAACGTGCGGATCGCGGTCGGCGCCGTGTAGAGGATCGAGACGCCGTACTTCTGCACGATCTCCCAGAACCGGCCCTGGTGCGGGGTGTCCGGGGTGCCCTCGTAGATGACCTGCGTCGCGCCGTTCGAGAGCGGGCCGTACGTGATGTACGAGTGGCCGGTGACCCAGCCGATGTCGGCCGTGCACCAGTAGACGTCCGTCTCCGGCTTGAGGTCGAAGACGGCGTGGTGGGTGTAGCTGGCCTGCGTCAGGTAGCCGCCGGAGGTGTGCAGGATGCCCTTCGGCTTACCCGTCGTGCCCGACGTGTACAGGATGAAGAGCGGCTGCTCGGCGTCGAAGGCCTGCGGCGCGTGCTCGGTGGACTGGCGCCCGACCGTCTCGTGCCACCACAGGTCGCGCCCCTCGGTCCACGCCACGTCCTGCTTCGTGCGCTGCACGACGAGGACCTTCTCGACGGATACGCGGGTCAGCGCCTCGTCGACCGCGGGCTTCAGCGCGGACGGCTTGCCGCGCCGGAAGCCGCCGTCGGAGGTGATGACGACCTTGGCGTCGGCGTCCTCGATGCGCTTGGCGATGGCGTCGGCCGAGAAACCGCCGAAGACGACGGAGTGCGCGGCGCCGATGCGCGCGCAGGCGAGCATCGAGATGACGGCTTCCGGGATCATCGGCAGGTAGACGGCGACCCGGTCACCGGCCTGAACTCCCAGCTCGGTCAGCGCGTTCGCGGCCCGGCTGACCTCGTCCTTGAGCTCGGCGTAGGTGATCGCGCGGCTGTCGCCGGGCTCACCCTCGAAGTGGATCGCGACGCGGTCGCCGTTGCCGGCCTCCACGTGCCGGTCGACGCAGTTGTACGCGACGTTGAGCTTGCCGTCCTTGAACCACTTGGCGAACGGTGGGTTCGACCAGTCGAGCGTCTCGGTCGGCTCGGTGTCCCAGGTGAGGCGGCGGGCCTGCTCGGCCCAGAAACCGAGCCGGTCAGCCTTGGCCTGCTCGTACGCCTCGGCCGTGACGTTGGCGTTCGCGGCCAGGTCAGCGGGCGGCGCGAAGCGTCGCTCCTCCTTAAGAAGGTTGGCCAGGCTTTCGTTGCTCACGACGCTTCTCCCATGCAGTATTTGTGTCGGAGGCGACCGTTGTGTCCCAGGCCACAGCTCATCAGACCGCGACCCCTGGTGACAAGGGGGGTCCACGAACTGGTTTAGACCTGTACGCGTAGGGCTCCCGACCTGGTCGGGAGCCCTACGGTCTCATCTGTTGCACGGAGGCGGGGCGGGGTTGGTTCAGGCCCGCGTGGCGCTTCCTTCGTCGAGGCTGCCGTCGAGCGCGGTGGCCGCGACCTGTCCGAAGACGGGATCGGCCTCCGCGAGCAGATACGCCTGGGCCTCCCCGACGTGGAAGTACATGCCGTGCAGTTCGAGCGCGCCCCGCTCCAGGGCGCGCGCCACGCACTCGTGCTCCCGCAGGTGCTCCAACTGCTGGACGACATTGGTCAGGCAGAGCTGCTCGACCGCGTCGGCGGGCGCCCGCCCGGCGAGCCGTGCCCACGGCAGGACCGCGTCGGACATCCGCTCCAGGCTCGGTACCCCGTGCCGCAGCCAGCGCTTGAGCGGCGTCTGAGCGCCCGCGTGCGGCGGCGAGTTCAACAGCGCCTGCATGGCCCCGCATCCGGAGTGCCCGCATACGGTGATCGACTGGACGTTCAGCACGTCCACGGCGTACTCGATGGCGGCCGCCACCGAGTCGTCCGCGCTCTCCGCGCCGGGCGGCGGCACGAGGTTGCCCACATTCCGTACGACGAAGAGGTCGCCGGGACCGCTGGACGTGATCATCGAGGTGACGAGCCGCGAGTCGGCGCAGGTGAGGAAGAGCTGCGTGGGCTTCTGCCCCTCGCGCGCGAGCCGGGCCAGCTCCTCGCGCACCAGCGGCGCCGTATTGCGCTGGAACGCGCTGATCCCGCTGGCCAGTTGATGGCTTCCGGCGCGCCTCGGCTCGGCGGTGCCGGCCTCCCGCGGGGCGTGCGAGGGCCGGTCGCAGTGGTGGTTGCGCCACGGCGTCCAGGGGCGGCAGCAGGTGTGGCTCGCGCTGGCGGGTTCGGCGATCCTGGCCCCTCCCCGTCCGGCGACCTCGACCCCGCCGCCCTGCGCGGCGTGCGACTTCTGCCAGTCCTGCAGCGCCTCGTACGCGGCGTGGTCCATGAAGGACCCGTCCAGTTCCACGACGCAGTCCGAGCCGTGCGGCACCTGGTGCAGGGTCCGGCTGAGCCGGGGCACCGCGAGGAACGTCAACTGCCCTCGTACGCGCACGTGGTGGACGCCGCGGGAATCCACCTCGTGCGTGATGCG
Organism: Streptomyces sp. NPDC059897; assembly: GCF_042730865.1. NCBI lineage: Bacteria > Bacillati > Actinomycetota > Actinomycetes > Kitasatosporales > Streptomycetaceae > Streptomyces > Streptomyces sp. NPDC059897. The sequence continues at coordinate 20,080 of NZ_JBHWKQ010000017.1, forward strand.
GGTGCGCGCGAGGCGGTGCAGGGCGACGCCGACCGCGACCGCGACCCCGAGCCCGACGCCTTCGAGCACGCCGAAGACGACGACGCCGAGGGTGGTGACCGCGTAGACCAGGACCTCGCGGTGGCGGGTGACCGTGCGGATGTGGTTCAGGGACACCATCTGGACGCCGACCGCCATCACCAGGGCGGCGAGCGCGGCGAGCGGGATCAGCTCCAGGACGGGGACCAGGAGCAGCGTGGCGGCTACTACCCAAACGCCGTGCAGGATCGAGGAGTTCCCGCTCACGGCGCCCGAGTTCACATTGGCCGTGCTGCGCACCGCGACCCCGGCGACGGGCAGCCCGCCGAGCGAGCCGGAGACGATGTTCGACGCGCCCTGGGCGAGCAGTTCCCGGTCCAGGTTCGAGCGGCGCATCGCGGGCGGCAGATCGGGCCGCTTGGCGGTCATCTTGTCCACGGCGACCGCCCCGAGCAGCGACTGCACGCTGCACACGAGCGTGGTGGTCAGGACGGCGGCGACGAGGCCGAGCACGGGCCCTTCCGGCAGCCCGGCGAGCGCGTGACTGCTCCAGGAGGGCAGGTCGACCTCGGGCAGGCTGAGCCCGAGCAGTGCGGCGGTGCCGCTCGCGGCGGTCACGGCGATGAGCGCGGCCGGTACTTTGCGGGCCCAGCCGCCGACCCGCCCCGGGATGCGCGGCCAGGCGAGCAGGACGGTGAGCGTGAGCGCGCTGACGCCGAGGGCGGCGGGCTGGGCGTCGGCCAACTGGCCCGGCAGGGATGCCACGTTGGCGAGTACGGAGCTGTCGGGGTTGCCGCCGAGCACGATGTGCAGCTGGGCGACGGCGATGGTGACGCCGATGCCGGCGAGCATGCCGTGCACGACGGCGGGACTGACGGCGAGGGCGGTGCGGGCCACCCGTAGGCAGCCGAGGCCGAGTTGGGCGATTCCGGCGAGGACGGTGACGGCGCAGGTGGTCCGCCATCCGTAGCGCTGGATCAGCTCGGCGGTGACGACGGTGAGGCCGGCGGCGGGCCCGCTGACCTGGAGCGGCGCGCCGCCTACGCAGCCGGCGACGATCCCGCCGACGGCGGCGGCGACGAGCCCCGACTCCAGTGGTGCGCCGGTCGCGAGGGCGATGCCGAGGGACAGCGGCAGGGCGATGAGGAAGACCGCGACGGACGCGGAGAGGTCGGCTCCCGCGAGGCGGAAGCGGCGGGGCGTGGGCGGTGGACTGTGCGCGGTACGGGCGGAGCCAGTGGGCTCGCCCGGCCGGTCGGAGTCACTGGTGCGGGTGGGTACGCAGGCTGACATGGTTCCCGTCTCCTCCGGGGTGCAGCGCGGTCGCGGAATGTGGGGGTGACCCCTGAGTGGTGGGTGGGGTCGATCGCGGCCGTGGTTCACGGCGTGCAGCGGCGGGATGAAATCAACGCTCGGTAAATGAATCGTAATGCAGAGTAAAGGTTGTGGACGGATTAAAGGGGCAAATGGGTCAACGGTTCACGCTCAGTAGTGAATAAGAATCCTGGTCGGCTTGTCGGACTAATTCGGTTCGGCTCTCGTGCCACGGTGTCGGCGATGTCCGTACATAACGGGCGTTTCTCGCATTCCACCGCCACACAAGCCGACTCCAGGAAGAAGGTGGGCGGAAGATGGCCGCCACCCACAGGACCGCCGCCAAGCGGCTCGCCGCGGGCATCACCGCCGCCGTGGCGTGCGCCGCGGCACTCGCCGGATGCGCCACCGGGGAAACCGGCCGCTCCGCCGAGCACCGCGCCGAGAAGACCGAGCCCCGCGCCGAGAAGGCAGAGCCCCGCCAGGGTGCCCCCGGCCCGAAGAAGGCCAAGCCGGGCAGCGCGATCAAGCTCATCGGCGACGGCTCGACCGCGTACACCGGGCGGCAGCCGAACCTGCCGAAGGCCGAGCGGCTCAGACCGGGGCAGAAGCCACCGCAGTTCGTGGTCTTCTCCTGGGACGGCGCGGGCGAGGACAGCCAGAAGCTCTTCTCGCACTTCCGTAAGGTCGCGAAGGAGAACAACGCGACCATGACGTACTTCCTGAGCGGCGTGTACCTGCTCCCGCAGGACAAGGCCGACAAGTACCACGCGCCGCAGCACTCGGCCGGCCGCTCGGACATCGGCTTCAACGACGCCAAGGGAATCAAGGACACCGTCGAGCAACTGCGCGGCGCCTGGCTCGAGGGCAACGAGATCGGCACCCACTTCAACGGCCACTTCTGCGGCAAGAACGGCGGCGTCGGCCAGTGGTCGGTGGCCGAGTGGAAGAGCGAGATCCAGCAGGCCAAGTCCTTCGTGAAGGGCTGGAAGAGCAACACCGGCCTGAACCGGTCCGCGCCGCTGCCCTTCGACTACGACAAGGAGCTCATCGGCGCCCGCACCCCCTGCCTCGAGGGCAAGGACAACTTCACGCGCGCCGCGAGCGAGCTCGGCTTCCGCTACGACACCAGCGGCGTCAACGACCAGGTCTGGCCCAAGAAGAAGAACGGCCTGTGGGACCTGTCGATGCAACTCGTCCCGTTCCGGGGCCACTCCTACGAGCAGCTGACCATGGACTACAACTTCATGGTCAACCAGTCCGGCACGGCGACCCAGGGCGATCCCGCGAAGCGCGAGTACTGGGGCGACCAGATGCGCGACAGCCTGCTCGCGGGCTTCGACCGCGCCTACAAGGGCAACCGCGCGCCGCTCGTCATCGGCAACCACTTCGAGTCCTGGAACGGCGGCACCTACATGCGCGCCGTCGAGGAGACGGTCGAGCGGGTCTGCACCAAGCCCGAGGTCCGCTGCGTCTCCTTCCGGCAGCTCGCCGACTGGCTCGACGCCCAGGACCCGAAGACCCTGAAGAAGCTCGGGGGCCTCGGAGTGGGCGAGCGGCCGAAGCAAGGCTGGTCCTCCTACCTCGGCGCCGAGCGGGCCCCGGCCCCGAAGGGGGTACCGGGAGCCCCGGCCGCCAAGTCGTAGCCGCGGTACGGCACTTGTTCCGCGACCGCGTCAGGCGGTCGCCGTGACGCTCTCCCGCAGTACGAAGTCGGGGTCGACCTGGGCCGCCAGGTCGGCCCCCGTCTTCTCGTTGCCCCAGCTCTGGGCGTTCTTCAGGTGGAAGTGGACCATCTGGCGCGTGTAGCGCTCCCAGTCGCGGGCCTCGTACGTGGCGTCGGCCGCGGACTGAAGGGCCTGCAGGGACGCCTTGTTGGGCTCCTCCAGGAGCTCGAAGCGCGGCGGGCGACCCTTCTCCATGGCGCGCACCCAGTCCGAGTGCCCGACGGTGACGAGCAGGTCGTCGCCGACCTCGGAGCGCAGGAACTCCAGGTCGTCCGCATCCCGCACCTTGTTGCCCACCACCTTCAGCTCGATCCCGAAGTCCCGCGCGTACTCCTTGTACTGGCGGTAGACCGAGATCCCCTTGCGGGTCGGCTCGGCGACCAGGAACGTCATGTCGAAGCGCGTGAACATGCCCGAGGCGAACGAGTCCGAGCCCGCGGTCATGTCGACCACCACGTACTCGCCCCGGCCGTCGACGAGGTGGTTGAGGCACAGCTCCACCGCGCCGGTCTTGGAGTGGTAGCAGGCGACACCGAGGTCGGCCTCGGTGAAGGGTCCTGTGACCATCAAACGCACGGCCCCGCCGTCGAGTTCCACATCGCGGGCGCAGGCGTCGTACACCGGATTGTTCTCGCGCACCCTGAGCAGCCGGGAGCCCTCGCCGGGCGGCGTCGTCTTGATCATCGTGTCGGCCGAGGCGATCCGCGGGTTCGAGCCGCGCAGATAGTCCTTGATCAGGGGCAGCCGGGCCCCCAGCGCGGGCAGCTCGCCCGCGACGCCCTCGTCGAGCCCGAGCGCGGCTCCGAGGTGCTGGTTGATGTCGGCGTCGACGGCGACGACCGGGGAGCCGGTACCGGCGAGGTGGCGGATGAACAGGGAGGACAGCGTGGTCTTGCCACTGCCGCCCTTCCCGACGAAAGCGATCTTCATGTTCACAAAGGGTATCCGCACGGTCGCCGTGCGTGTCGATGTCGCGTGAAGAAGACCACTCCTTCGTGGGGCGGCGCCGCGTGGCCCGTAGTGTCGTACTCATGAGTACGACAGCCGACCCCCTCGCCGCCCTGGCAGACCTGCCGGGCGTGGCCGATTCCGTGGACTCCGTGCGCAAGGCCGTGGACCGGGTCTACGGGCACCGGGTCATGCGCCGTCGCAGCAACGAGATCACCTCCGAGGCAGCGCTGCGCGGGGCGCGCGGCAGCGCGGCGCTCTCCGGTGCCGACTGGCCGCTCGAAGAGGTGCGCAGGCGCACCGACTTCAGCGGCGGCGACGGCGACAAGGAGGCGCCCACGGTCGGCGCCGCCCTGCGACTGACCGCCGAGGCGGGTCAACTTCTCTCCATCTGGCGCCAGTCGCCCCTGCGCGTGCTCGCGCGCCTCCACCTGGTCGCGGCGGCCGACAAGAGCGACGCGGTGGGCCGGCCGAGGCTCACGGGCGAGCCGGTCGACGAGCCGCTCGTCGAACTCCCGGTGCCGGACGCCGACGAGGTGGCGGGCCGCCTGGAGGGGCTCTCGCAGCTGATCATCGCCGAGAGCTCGGCACCCGCCCTGGTGAACGCCGCCATCGTGCACGGCGAGCTGCTCGCCCTGCGCCCCTTCGGCTCGCACAACGGCCTGGTCGCACGGGCCGCCGAGCGCATCGTCCTGGTGGGCAGCGGCCTCGACCCGAAGTCCGTCTGCCCGGCGGAGCTGGGCCACGCCGAACTCGGCCGTGCGGCCTACGCGGCCGCGCTCGACGGCTATGTCTCCGGTACGCCGGAGGGGATGGCGGCCTGGATCAACCACTGCGGCAAGGCGATCGAGCTGGGCGTCAGGGAGTCGACGGCCGTCTGCGAGGCGCTGCAGCGGGGTGCCGCGTAGCGGGGGAAGGTCCGAGAAACGGGTTGCGGCGGTACGAATACTCGTACCGCCGCTGGCATGTTCACCGGGTTACCAAGCGTCCTCGAGATATTGCCCATCAGGTCGGGTTCTTTGCCCGTCGCCTGGTGCGGCTGGCCCGTAATCGACGGGTCGACGTCGCGTGGGTGCCCGGTGTTCATGCATCGGTCCGTGGGGCCTGATTGCGGTTGAAGGTGTTCCTCTCGGATGTCCTTGGTCTCGCGGGCCGTGAATCCTTTGTACTCCTCCCCAGGGGGAAGCGGAAGCCCTGACCGCACTTCTTTACTTTTAGGTTCAAATAGGGCGAACCGGCGGCGTTGGCGGCGTCAATGGGTGCCTGACGTCGCGCGTCGCCGGCTCGCGTACCAGACAAGGCCGGCCGTGACCGCCGCCGCGCCGACCCCGGCGGCCGCGAGCAGCGCGGGCCGCGAGGGCGCGGACAGATGGGGCAGGCGCTGCTTGAGCCGGACCGGCTTGTGGAAGTCGAGGATCGGCCACCCGCGCGCGAGGGCCTCGCGGCGCAGCGCCCGGTCCGGATTGACGGCGTGCGGATGCCCGACCGAGCTGAGCATCGGCAGATCCGTCGCCGAGTCGCTGTACGCGTGGCAGCGCCCGAGGTCGTACCCCTCGGTGCGGGCCAGTTCCTTGATGGCCTCCGCCTTCGTGGGCCCGTACGCGTAGTACTCCACCTCACCCGTGAAGCAGCCGTCGTCGCCCACGACCATGCGGGTGGCGACCACGCGGTCCGCGCCGAGGAGCTCGCCGATCGGCTCGACCACCTCGGCGCCGGATGTGGAGACGATCACCACATCGCGCCCGGCCGTGTGGTGCTCCTCGATGAGGGACGCCGCCTCGTCGTAGATGATCGGGTCGATCAGGTCGTGCAGGGTCTCCGCGACGATCTCCGTCACCTGCCGCTGGTTCCAGCCGCGGCAGAGCGCCGAGAGGTACTCGCGCATCCGCTCCATCTGATCGTGGTCGGCGCCGCCGGCGAGGAAGACGAACTGCGCGTACGCGGTGCGCAGTACGGCCCTCCGGTTGATCAGCCCGCCTTGGTAGAACGACTTGCTGAACGTGAGTGTGCTCGACTTAGCGATGACCGTCTTGTCCAGGTCAAAGAAGGCCGCTGTGCGGGGCGCGGAGTGAGGCAAGGAGTGGTTTTCCACGAGGCCGAGCATAGGCGCCAACCATTCGGCGTAAGCTGTGGCGCGTGGGTTTGCTTGAGAACGCTCTCGGGTACACCATGGAAGTCACGGATCGTTCGCGACCGTGCTAACCCGGTCTGGCTCCTCCCCCCCCGAGTCGGACCGTGGGGACGACCCCCGCTCTCCCCCCCGGCGGGGGTCGTCGCATGTCCGGACCCGTTTTCGGGTCCTTTTTTCATGCCCGGACAGGGGGTTTCAGAGGCTCGCGCGCCGCAGTCCGCGCACCGAGGAGTCGTTACGCTGTGTGACCGTCGGACTGCTCTGTGGACAGATTCATGCCGAGTTCACAGTGTCACTGGTATGGGTGACGGGGATATTCACAAGCCTTCTCGCGTCCACAGTTATTGACCAAGATCCCCACGATTTCCGGGATCGCTGCACGGTGATTCCGCACGCGAAGTTCGGGTCCGTGTTCATGGCCGGTTTGTTATGGCCGTGCTGTGGCGGATGGGCGGTATTCGGCGCCTAGGACACCGTCGTCTTCACGTGCGGAACGAGTCGTCCGCAGGGGCGGACGAGTGCGGCGAGAGGGGGACCGGACCATGACGGAAGTCATCGAGTGCGACGCGCGGGACGTGCGACGCGCCCCGTTGATCGTGACGGAGGACGTGGAACTGCTGGACGACCTGCTGCGGCTGTGCGCGGCGGCGGGCGTGCGGCCCGAGGTCGGGCACGGGGCGCCGGCGGGCAGAGCGGGCTGGAGCGGCTGGGAATCGGCGCCCCTCGTGCTGGTCGGGGACGATGCTGCGCGGCGGCTGCGCGGCGTCTCCCGACGGCATGGCGTGATCTTGGTTGGGCGTGATCAAGACGATTCCGGGGTGTGGCGGCGGGCCGTGGAGATCGGCGCCGACCACGTCCTGGTCCTGCCGGACGGCGAGCAGTGGCTGATGGACCGGATCGCCGACGTCGCGGAGGGAGTGGGATCGCCCGCCCTGACCGTCGGGGTGCTCGGCGGCTGCGGCGGGGCCGGGGCCTCCACGCTCGCCTGCGCGCTGGCCGTGGCGTCCGCGCGGTCGGGGCGGCGCACGCTCCTGGTCGACGCGGACCCGCTCGGCGGCGGGCTCGATGTGCTGCTCGGCGGCGAGGCGGTGGACGGGCTGCGCTGGCCGGCCTTCGCCGAGTCGCGGGGCCGGGTCGGCAGTACGGCCCTGGAGGAGTCGCTGCCCCTGCTGCACGATCTGCGGGTGCTCAGCTGGGACCGCGGTGATCTCACGGCGGTGCCGTCCGAGGCGGTGCGGGCGGTGCTCGCGGCGGGGCGGCGCAGGGGCGGGGTCGTCGTGGTGGACCTGCCGCGCCGGGTCGACGCCGGGTCCGTCGAGGCCCTGGCCCAGCTCGACCTGGGGCTGCTCGTCGTGCCACCGGAGCTGAGGGCCGTGGCGGCGGCGCGCCGGATGGCCGGGGCGGCGGGGATGGTGCTGCGCGACCTGCGGGTGGTGACGGCGCGCGCGGGCGGCGCGGGAGGCCTCGCGGCGGACGAGGTGGCGCGGCTCGTCGGGCTGCCGTTCGCCGGCGAACTGCCGATGGACGCCGAGGTGGTGAAGGGCGGCCCGCTGGGGCGGTTCTGCGAGGCGTTCTGGGAGCGGATGCCGGCGGCGGTGGCGGGGGACGCGGCGTGAGCGGGGAGGACGGGGCGCCGGGCGTGGAGGGGCGGCCTGCGGAGGGGCGACGTGTGGAGAGCGCGGTGGTGATCGGTGTGCGGATGGGCGAGCGGTCGGTGCGGGGAGGGGTGTCATGAGCGCGGTGGTCGGGGCGCGGATGCTGGACGGCGTCCGGCAGTGGCTCGCGGAGAACGGGTCGGAGGCGACGCCCGCGCGCGTGGCCGAGGCGCTGCGGGCGCAGGGCCGGGTCCTGGGCGACGCCGAAGTGCTGGGCGCGGCAGGCATGTTGAGGTCGGAGCTGGTGGGCGCGGGGCCCTTGGAGCCGCTGCTCGCCGACCCTTCGGTGACGGATGTCCTGGTGTCGGCGCCCGACGAGGTGTGGGTGGACCGGGGAGGCGGTCTGGAGCGGGCCGATGTGGCCTTCGAAGGCGCCGTCGAGGTCCGGCGGTTGGCGCAGCGGCTCGCGGCCGTCGTGGGGCGCCGCCTGGACGACGCGCGGCCGTGGGTGGACGCCCGGCTGCCGGACGGGACGCGGCTGCACGCGGTGCTGCCACCGATCGCGGCGGGCTGCACCTGTCTGTCCCTGCGGGTCGTGCGGCCCAGGGCTTTCACCCTGGAGGAGCTGACGGCGGCCGGGACGGTGCCGCCGGGCGGCGACCGGGTGCTGCGGGCGCTGCTCGACGCGCGCCTGTCCTTCCTGATCAGCGGCGGTACGGGCACGGGCAAGACGACGCTGCTGAGCGCGCTGCTCGGCCTGGTGGGGCCGCGGGAGCGGATCGTCCTGGCCGAGGACTCCGCCGAGCTGAGGCCGGACCACCCCCACGTCGTCCGGCTCGAATCACGCCCCGCCAACCAGGAGGGCGCGGGGGCCGTAGGGCTCGACGACCTGGTCAGGCAGGCGCTGCGAATGCGGCCCGACCGGCTCGTGGTGGGCGAGGTGCGCGGCCCCGAGGTGGTCGCGCTCCTGGCCGCCCTCAATACGGGCCACGAAGGGGGTTCGTGCACGGTCCACGCCAACGCGGCGAGCGATGTTCCGGTGCGCCTGGAGGCGCTGGGGACGGCGGCTGGGCTGGACCGGGCGGCACTGCACAGCCAGTTGGCGGCGGCGTTGTCCGTCGTGCTGCATCTCGTACGGGGCCGGGACGGGCGGCGGCGCATCGCCCAGGTCCAGGTGCTGGAGCGGGACGCGGACGGCTGGGTGCGGGCGGTACCGGCACTGGAGTGGGGCGAGCGGGGATTCGTGGAGGGGGTGGGGTGGGCGCGGCTCGGGAGGTTGCTGGGGGTGCGGTTGGGGTGATGGCGGCGGGGTGGTGGGGCGGGGAACCGGTGGGCCTCGGGGGCGTAGGTCGGAGGGGCTCGGGTCGGTGGATTCGGTGGGCTTGGCGTGTTCGGTGGATTCGGTGGGTTCGGTGGAGCTGGTGGAGAGGGGTGCGTGGGTGTGAGTGGTGGGGTCTTGGGTGGCGGTCTCGGTGTGGTGGTTGCCGCGTTGGGGGCGGTGGTCGTGACGCGGGCGGTGCGGGTACGGGAGTTGGAGGTGCGGCGGGCCCGGAGGGTGTTGGGGCTCGGGGCGGATCACGGGGTGCTGTCCGGGTGGTCGGTGCTGGTCGAGCGGTGGTGGGCGTGGGCGCGGGCGCGGCCCGAATGGTGGTGTGCGGTCGGCGGGTTGGTGGTCGGGATCGCAGGGGCCTCGGTGCTGCCGGTCGTGCTCGGCGTGTGCGCGGTGCCCGGAGCGGGGCGGTTGCGCCGGACGAGGGCGGCGCGGCGGGGAAAGGAGCGGCGCGGGGAGGCGGTGATCCGGCTGTGCGGGCTGCTGGCGGGTGAGGTGCGGGCCGGAAGGCAGCCGGGGGAGGCGCTGGTGGTGGCGGTGCGCGGGTCGGGGGCGTTGACCGGCGCGGGGAGTGCGGCCGTGGTGGCGGCGGCCCGGTTCGGCGGGGATGTGCCCGGGGCCCTTGGAGCGGCGGCGCGGGAGCCGGGGGCGGAGGGACTGAGCGGGCTCGCGGCGTGCTGGCGGGTGGCGGTGGACCGGGGCGCGGGGCTCGCGTCCGGGCTCGAACGGCTCGCGGACGCCCTACGGGCTGAGCGGGATCAACGAGCCGACTTCAGGGCCCAGTTGGCGGGCCCCTCGTCGACCACGGTGATGCTCGCCTGCCTGCCCGTGTGCGCGCTGTTGCTCGGGGCGGGCATGGGGGCGCGGCCCCTGCGGGTGCTGCTGCACACGTGGCCGGGGATCGGGTGCCTGGTGGTGGGCGGGGCGTTGGAGGCCGCCGGGCTGTGGTGGGCGATGCGGATCGTGCGAGGGGCGGAGGGGTGAGGGCCGATGAATGTTGTCCACAGGCTGGGGGCGGTGCTGTGCGTCGCGGTGATGGCGATGTGGCTGGTGCGGGAGTTCGCGCGGCGCCGGGAAGAGCGGGCGCTGCGGAAGCGGGTGCGGCGGGTGCTCGAGGTGGCTGTGGAGCGGTCGGCACGGCGGGCCGTGGGGCTGCCGGCCGGGGCGCGGCGGTGGGTGCCGGTCGCGGGGGCGGTGTGCGCCGGGTTCGTACTGGTCGGCGGGGTGGCCGGGGTCGTGGTCGGGGCGGTCGGCGGGGTGGGGGTGTTGCGTTGGGGGCGCGGCCGGGAGGCCGACGCGAGAGCCGGGGCGAACGCACGGGGTACCGCCGTACGGCAACTGCCCTTGGCGTCCGACCTGTTGGCCTCGTGCCTCGCGGCGGGAGCCGGGCCCGTGGAGGCGGCGCGGGCCGTCGGTGAGGCGCTGGGCGGGCCCGTCGGGCGGGCGCTGGAGCGGGGTGCGGCCCAGGTGCGGCTCGGTGGCGAACTGAGTGTGGCGTGGCGGGAGTTGGCGGCCGTGCCGGGCGCCGATGGGCTGGTCCGGCTGCTGGAGCGGGCCGGCGAGTCCGGAGCCCCGGCGGCGGCGCCGGTGGCGCGTTTCGCGGAGGAGTGCAGGGCCGAGCGGGCCCGCCACGCGACGGCGGCGGCACGCCGGGCCGCGGTGACGATCACAGCGCCGGTGGGCCTGTGCTTCCTGCCGGCGTTCCTGGTGGTCGGGGTGGTGCCGGTGGTGATCGGGCTGGGAGGCGGGGTCTTTGGAGGGAGATGAGCGGCGGGCTCCAGAAGGCGGATCGGGACACAGAGATCGGGATGCAGAGCGGGTCACGGAACGGGACGCAGGGCGGGACAAAGAGCAGGACTACGCAGCAGAGGCAAGGGAGTTGGCATGAACGGAATGCGGGCAGGTCGGGCGTACGGGTGGCTGCGCGGATGTGTTCTGCGATGGGCGCGGGCGGTGCGGTCCGGGCGGCGGGACGCCGGGATGGTGAGCGCCGAGTACGCGGTGGGGCTGATCGCGGCGGTGGGCTTCGCCGGGGTGCTGTTCCAGGTGGTGACGAGCGACGTCGTGCAGTCGGCGCTGCGGTCCTTGGTGGCGAAGGCGCTCCATGGGTCGTTCTGAGCCTCGGCGCGGGGACCGGGGGTTCGTGACGGCGGAGGCGGCCGTGGTGCTGCCGGTGCTCGTGACGTTCACGATGGCGCTGGTCTGGGTGGTGCTCGCGGCGTCGGCGCAGATCAGGTGCGTGGACGCCGCGCGGGCCGGGGCCAGGGCGGTGGCCCGCCAGGAGCCCAGGGGTGCCGCGCTGGCGGCGGCGCGGGAGGCCGCACCGCCGGGGGCCCGGGTCACGGTCGGCCGGGAGGGCGACCTGGTGCGGGTGACGGTGCGGGCGAGGTCAGTGGGGCCGGGAGCGCTCGGCGTGGACCTGGGCGCGCAGGCCGTGGCGGCGGCGGAGGAGGCGACGTGAGGGGGCGGGGCGACCGCGGGTCGGCGACGGTGTGGGTCGCGATGGCGATGGCCGCGGTGGGGGTGGTGTTCGGGGCGGTGCTGGCGATGGGCCAGGCGATCGAGGCACGCCACCGTGCGGGCTCGGCGGCCGACCTGGCGGCGCTCGCCGCGGCGGACCACTGGATGGACGGGAGAGCGAAGGCGTGTGCGCTGGCGGCACGGGTGGCGCGGGCGCAGGAGGCAGGGGTGGTGCGGTGCGCGGTGCGCGGGGAGGTGTCGGATGTGACCGCAACGGCGGGCCACGGCACGTTCCGATCGGAGGTCCGGGCGCGGGCAGGACCACCGGGACGGGTCTCATCGTCCGGGTGCGGGGCCGGTGCCGGTAATCCAAGCCCCTGCGGCGATTGAGCAGCGGGGTCCGGGGCGGAGCCCCGAGGCGTAGGACCGGAAGACCGCAACGAAACAGATGAGCCCGCCAACCAACCCGCCCGCCTACCCCGCCGCATCCCGCAACAGAACGGAGAGGAGCCGCACCGCCCCCCGCTTGTGCAACGGGTCGTTGCCGTTGCCGCACTTGGGGGACTGGATGCAGGAGGGGCAGCCGGCCTCGCACTCGCAGGAGGCGATGGCCTCGCGGGTGGCGGTCAGCCACTCGCGGGCGGTGTGGAAGGCGCGTTCGGCGAAGCCCGCGCCGCCGGGATGACCGTCGTAGACGAAGACCGTGGGAAGGAGCGTGTCCGGGTGGAGCGGGATCGAGACGCCGCCGATGTCCCAGCGGTCGCAGGTGGCGAAGAGGGGGAGCAGGCCGATGGAGGCGTGCTCGGCGGCGTGCAGGGCGCCGCCGAGGATCTCGGGGTTCACGCGGGCCGCGTCGAGCTGGTCCTCCGTGACCGTCCACCACACGGCGCGGGTGCGCAGCGTACGAGGAGGGAGGTCGAGTTTCGTCTCGCCGAGGACCTCGCCGGTGATGAGGCGGCGGCGGAGGTAGCCGACGACCTGGTTGGTGACCTCGACCGACCCGTAGCACAACCGGCCGTCGCCCCAAGGGACTTCGACGTCGGTCTCCAGGATGGAGATGGCCGTGGTGTCGCGGGCGGTGGTCGAGTAGGTGGGGTTCGCGGTCTCGACCAGGGCGACGTTGTCGTCGAGGTCCAGCTTCTTCACCACGTACGTGCGGCCCTGGTGGAGGTGGACCGCGCCGTCGTGGACCGAGGTGTGGGCCGAGCTCGCGTCGACCGTGCCGAGCAGCCGGCCCGTGCCGGTCTCGACGACCTGCACCGGAGCGCCGCCCTCGCCGCGGATGTCGGCCAGGTCGGCGGCGGACTCGCGGCGCGTCCAGTGCCAGGCCTTCGTGGCGGTGCGGCGCCGCAGCAGCTTCGCGGCCTCCAGCTGCGGCAGCAGGTCCAGGGTCGCCGGGCCGAACAGGTCCAGGTCCGGTTCGGTCAGGGGGATTTCCGCCGCCGCGGCGCACAGGTGCGGCGCCAGGACGTACGGGTTGTCGGGGTCGAGGACCGTCGACTCGACCGGCTGGTCGAAGAGGGCCTCCGGGTGGTGCACCAGATAGGTGTCCAGGGGGTCGTCGCGGGCGACGAGGACCGCGAGCGCGCCCTGCCCCGAGCGCCCGGCGCGCCCCGCCTGCTGCCACAGCGACGCCCGCGTGCCCGGATAGCCGGAGATCAGCACGGCGTCCAACCCCGAGACGTCGATGCCGAGTTCGAGGGCGGTGGTGGCGGCGAGGCCGAGGAGTTCGCCGGAGTGCAGGGCGGATTCGAGGGCGCGGCGCTCCTCGGAGAGATAGCCGCCGCGGTAGGCCGCGACCCGCCGGGCGAGCGAGCGGTCGACCTCGGCGAGCCGCTCCTGCGCGATCACCGAGATCAGCTCGGCGCCGCGCCGGGAGCGTACGAAGGCGACCGAGCGCACGCCCTGGACCGCGAGGTCGGTCAGCAGGTCCGCCGTCTCGGCGGTCGCCGTGCGCCGCACCGGTGCGCCCTTCTCGCCCTGCATCTCCGTCAGCGGAGGCTCCCAGAGCGCGAAGACCAGTTCACCGCGCGGCGAAGCGTCGTCGGCGACCTCGACGACCGGCGCTCCCGTCAACCGCTGGGCGGACAGGGCCGGTTCGGCAGAGGTGGCCGAGGCAAGGAGGAAGACGGGATCGGATCCGTAGCGGGCACATATGCGGCGCAGTCTGCGCAGCACCTGCGCCACGTGCGAGCCGAAGACGCCGCGATACGTGTGGCACTCGTCGATCACGACGTACTTGAGCGCCTTGAGGAAGGAGGACCAGCGCGGGTGCGAGGGCAGGATGCCCCGGTGCAGCATGTCCGGGTTGGTGAGGACGTAGTTCCCGTACTGACGTACCCATTCGCGTTCCTCGAACGGGGTGTCGCCGTCGTAGACCGCCGGCCGAATCGCCGTACCCAGCGGTTGTGAAAGTTCCTTCACCGATCGGCACTGGTCCGCCGCGAGCGCCTTCGTCGGGGCGAGGTAGAGCGTGGTCGCGCCACGCCCGTTCGGCGCCTCGGATCCGTCGAGGAGGGTCGACAGGACCGGGACCAGATAGGCGAGCGACTTTCCGGAGGCCGTGCCGGTGGCGACGACCACGGAATCGCCGTCCAGGGCGTGCTCCGCCGCGAGTGCCTGGTGGGCCCAGGGATGCGCGATTCCTGCGGTCTGCACGGCCGCGATGACCTCGGCACGGATCCGATCGGGCCAGACGGCATGACGGCCCGGGCGAGGGGGCAAGTGCTCCGTATGGGTGATGCGCGCAGCCCTGCTCGGACCCGAGGCGAGCCGCTCCAGGACCGCACCGGGAGAGGGGCGGACTGGGGCGGATGGCGAGGGTCGTTCGGATCGGTGATTCTTGGCCATCGGCACCGAGTGTGTCACTGGCGTGACGGACAATGCTCTCAAGGCGTCGTGCACGCCTGCCGGTAAGTGATTGAATGCCATCGCGGCTGGCGAACCGTCCCGGGGGATCAAGCCGAGGTGTCCCCGAGGGGCGACCGCTCGATAGCAAGGTGCTGGAGGATCCGTGGACCTGTCCCTGTCGACCCGTACCGTCGGCGATCGTACGGTCGTCGAGGTCGGTGGCGAAATTGATGTGTATACCGCGCCCAAGCTGCGCGAGCAGCTGGTCGAGCTGGTGAATGACGGCAGTTTCCACCTTGTCGTCGACATGGAGGGCGTGGACTTCCTCGACTCCACCGGGCTCGGCGTGCTGGTCGGCGGTCTGAAGCGCGTGCGTGCCCATGAGGGCTCGCTGCGCCTGGTGTGCAACCAGGAGCGCATTCTCAAGATCTTCCGTATCACCGGACTGACCAAGGTGTTCCCGATCCACACCTCGGTCGAGGAAGCCGTCTCGGCGACCGACTGATCCGGTCGATGCCGGTGGCGACACCGGCGGAGACAAGGGGATCGGGCGGCCGAGGCCGGCCGATCCCCGGGAGCACGCTCGTACAACCGTGGGCCCGTCTGTCCGAGGGGGATGCATGGCCACTGTCGAACTCCGCTTCAGCCCTCTGCCCGAGCACGTCAGGACGGCCCGCCTCGTGGCGGCCGCCGTGGCGCGCAGGTCGGGCGTGGACGAGGCCGTGCTCGACGAGGTCAGGCTCGCCGTCGGTGAGGCCTGCAGCCGTGCGGTCGGGCTGCACCAGAGCGGCGGCATCTCGGCGCCGGTGCGGGTGGCCCTGATCGAGGAGGAGAAGCAGTTCTCCATCGAGGTCGGGGACGAGGCGCCGCGCACGGTGCCCCCGTCGGCAGCGGCCGACGGCGCGGGCTCCGCGGACGACCTGGAGGCGGAGGGCGAGGACGAGATGGGACTCGCCGTCATCAGCGGCCTCGTGGACGATGTCGAGGTCACCGCGGACACGGACGGTGGACTCATTCGGATGAGTTGGCCGACCCTGCCGGCGACGCTCCCGTAGCGGACCGGGCGCTCCGCGCGCTGCCCGGAGATCTTTCGAAGAGGCCCGGATCACCAGAACGGTGATCCGGGCCTCTTCGCTATTTCCTGAGGTCGATCAACCGGCGATCAACCAGCGGTCAATCAGCGATCAACCAATCGGCCAATAAAGGATCTTCGCTAATGCCTTCAGGGGGTTAGTAATTCAGGCCATGCCTGCCGGGCGAGGTTCACCGAACATTTGCTGGGTAGGAAACAATTCCGTTTGCCGCGCCCTGTTTTGATCAGGGTCCGCTCCCTACAATCCGTCCACATCTTGAGCTCAGTCCAAGCGTCAAGGAGGACGAATGGCGGAGCCCTCTACCCCTGCTACGTTCGCAGCCGCAGTTCTGACCGACGACAACAGATTGATCGTCGTCGTCATCGCCGTCGTCGCGCTCGCGGCGCTCGCCGTCGCCGGAGTCCTGGTGCGCCAGGTGCTCGCGGCCGGTGAGGGCACGGACTCGATGAAGGAGATCGCGGGCGCGGTCCAGGAAGGCGCGAATGCCTATCTGGGCCGGCAGCTGCGAACCCTCGGCGTATTCGCCGTAGTGGTGTTCTTCCTGCTCATGCTGCTTCCGGCGGACGACTGGAATCAGCGAGCGGGCCGGTCGATCTTCTTCTTGATCGGCGCGGTGTTCTCGGCCGTCACCGGCTATATCGGAATGTGGCTCGCCGTGCGCAGCAATGTGCGCGTCGCCGCCGCCGCGCGAGAAGCGACCCCGGCGGAAGGCGAGCCGGAAAAGGATCTCACCGCCGTCTCGCACAAAGCAATGAAGATCGCTTTCCGTACGGGCGGCGTCGTCGGCATGTTCACGGTGGGGCTCGGCCTGCTCGGCGCCTCCTGCGTCGTGCTGGTCTACGCGGCCGACGCGCCCAAGGTCCTGGAGGGCTTCGGGCTCGGCGCCGCGCTGATCGCGATGTTCATGCGTGTCGGAGGCGGCATCTTCACCAAGGCCGCCGACGTCGGCGCCGACCTGGTCGGCAAGGTCGAGAAGGGCATTCCGGAGGACGATCCGCGCAATGCCGCGACCATCGCCGACAACGTGGGCGACAACGTCGGAGACTGCGCGGGAATGGCCGCCGACCTCTTCGAGTCGTACGCGGTCACGCTGGTCGCCGCGCTGATCCTCGGCAAGGCCGCCTTCGGCGACGCCGGCCTGGCGTTCCCGCTGATCGTGCCCGCGATCGGGGTCGTCACGGCGATGATCGGCATCTTCGCCGTCGCGCCGCGCCGCTCCGACCGCTCCGGGATGAGCGCCATCAACCGCGGATTCTTCATCTCCGCGGTGATCTCGATCGTGCTCGTCGCCATCGCCGTCTTCACCTATCTGCCGGGGACGTACGCCGACCTCGACGGTGTGACGGACGCGGCGATCAGCGGCAAGGCGGGCGACCCGCGGATCCTCGCGGTCGTCGCCGTCGCGATCGGCATCGTGCTCGCGGCCCTCATCCAGCAGCTCACCGGCTACTTCACCGAGACGACCCGGCGCCCGGTCAAGGACATCGGCAAGACGTCCCTGACAGGGCCCGCGACGGTCGTCCTCGCCGGCATCTCCATCGGCCTGGAGTCGGCCGTCTACACGGCGATGCTGATCGGGCTCGGCGTGTACGGGGCGTTCCTGCTCGGCGGTACGTCGATCATGCTCGCCCTGTTCGCGGTCGCACTGGCCGGTACGGGGCTGCTCACCACGGTCGGCGTCATCGTGGCCATGGACACCTTCGGACCGGTCTCCGACAACGCGCAGGGCATCGCCGAGATGTCCGGTGACGTCGAGGGCGCGGGCGCGCAGGTGCTCACCGACCTGGACGCCGTCGGCAACACGACGAAGGCCATCACCAAGGGCATCGCCATCGCGACGGCCGTGCTCGCGGCAGCCGCGCTGTTCGGTTCGTACCGGGACGCGATCGTCACGGCGGCCAGAGACGTCGGCGAGAAGGTCGGCGAGGGCGGGCCGATGAACCTGGTCATGGACATCTCGCAGCCCAACAACCTGGTCGGGCTCATCGCGGGCGCCGCGGTCGTGTTCCTGTTCTCCGGGCTCGCCATCAACGCCGTCTCGCGGTCGGCGGGTTCCGTGGTCTACGAGGTGCGCAGGCAGTTCCGCGAGCACCCCGGGATCATGGACTACACGGAGAAGCCGGAGTACGGGCGCGTGGTCGACATCTGTACGAAGGACGCGCTGCGGGAGCTCGCCACGCCCGGGCTGCTCGCCGTCATGGCGCCGATCGCGGTCGGCTTCACGCTCGGCGTCGGTGCGCTCGGGGCGTATCTCGCGGGGGCGATCGGGACGGGCACGCTGATGGCCGTCTTCCTCGCGAATTCCGGCGGCGCGTGGGACAACGCGAAGAAGTTGGTGGAGGACGGGCATCACGGCGGCAAGGGCAGTGAGGCCCACGCCGCCACCGTCATCGGTGACACCGTCGGTGACCCCTTCAAGGACACCGCGGGCCCCGCCATCAACCCGCTCCTGAAGGTGATGAACCTCGTGGCGCTGCTGATCGCGCCGGCGATCGTGAAGTTCAGCTACGGGGACGACGCGAGCGTGGGCGTGCGGATCGCGGCGGCCGTCGTGGCGCTCGGCGTGATCGTGGGTGCCGTGTACATGTCCAAGCGGCGCGGCATCGCGGTCGGCGGGGACGAGGACGGGAGCACCGAAGGGGCCGGACGGGTGCCGGAGCAGTCGGATCCCGCGGTGGCCTCCACGACACGGACGTGAGGAACATGCGTACGTGACCTGAGTGCACGTCAGGGTGACAACAGGTGGGCGGACAGCGTCTTTTGACGGGCTGTCCGCCCATCGGTCTGTTCTGGCGTAGTTTTCTTACGTCTGCGGGGCGGGGCCTTCCGGTTTCAGTGAGCCTTATCTCTCTTGGTGCAAATGGCTGCTAAAGGTCAATAAAGTGGTCGTATAGGACACCCGGCGTGCGATTGTCGTGTGCGTGGCGTGTAAGTTCCGGGGCCGAGAGCCATGGAAGGGACCAATCCGGTGAACAAGAAGCTTGCTGCCGCACTGTCCGGCGGTGCGGTACTGGTACTGGCGTTGTCGGGCTGCAGCGACGACAGCAACGAGAAGCTCGACTCCTGGGCCAAGCAGGTCTGCGACAAGGTCCAGCCGCAGGCCAAGAAGATCGAGGCCGCGAACACCGCGATCCAGAAGCAGACCTCGGACAACAGCGAGCCCAAGCAGGTCCAGAAGACCGACTCGCAGGCGTTCCAGGACATGTCCGACGCGTACAAGGCGATCGGTGACGCGGTCGACAAGGCCGGGGCGCCCCCGGTCGACGGCGGTGACAAGAAGCAGCAGAACGCCGTCAAGGAGCTCGACAAGATCTCGACGTCGTACGCCGACCTGAAGAAGAAGGTCGACAAGCTCGACACGGGCGACCAGGCGAAGTTCGCCGAGGGGCTCAAGGACATCGCCGGCCAGCTGGACACGCTGAGCCAGGACGGCAGCGATGCGCTCAAGAATCTTGAGGAGGGGGACGTGGGCAAGGCGATGGCGAAGCAGGAGAGCTGCAAGAGCGCTTCCGCTACGCCTTCGGGGTCCTAGGTCCGGGTGACGTTTCGCGCCCCCGGTGTTGAGCCATTGCCGCGCTGCACCGGGGGCGCTGTCGTATTTGCGTGACGCTGCGCCGTGGGCTGTGCCCACCCGTTCCGCCGTGCGGAACGCCTGCCCACAGCTGTGCGGGACAGTTCCCACAGTCACAATGGGGGTGTGAGTTCTTCCGGTTTTGTATCGCTGCCCGCCGTTGACCGTTCCGACGTCGCCCAGTCTCTGCGGGACGCGCTCGTGTCCGCCGAGTTCACCGCCGATGGGTTGCTCGAGTTGCTCGGGGCGTCCGCCTACGCGGCGCTCGCGCGCAGTGAGACCGTGCCTGCGCTGCGGGCCACCCGGGGCGAGCGGCCCCTGGAGACGCTCGTACGGCTGTTCCTGTTGCAGCAGCCCGCGCCCCGGGAGCGGGTCGCCGGCGTGCTGCCGCTCGACGCGTGCCTGGAGAGCGGGTGGCTGCGGGCCGTCGGGGGCGACGAGGTCGCCGCGAGCGTCGACGTACGCCCGTATGGCGGTCCCGAGGGCGAGGACTGGTTCATCGTGTCCGACCTCGGGTGCGCGGTCGGCGGCGCCGGGGGCATCGGCAGCAGCGAGGAAGGCGTCGTGCTCGGGGTCGGCGGGGCGTCCACCACACTCGCCGGGATCACCGTGCGGACGCCCGTCGACTCCGCCCTCGACCTCGGCACCGGATCCGGGATCCAGGCGCTGCACGCGGCGCGCCACGCCACGCGCGTCACCGCGACCGACCTCAACCCGCGCGCGCTGCACATGACCGCGCTGACCCTCGCGCTGTCGGGTGTGCAGGCCGCCGAGCTGCGGGAGGGCTCGCTGTACGAGCCCGTGGGCGACGCCACGTACGACCTGGTCGTCTCCAACCCGCCGTTCGTGATCTCGCCGGGCGCCCGCCTCACGTACCGGGACGGCGGCATGAGCGGGGACGATCTGTGCCGCTCGGTCGTTCAGGGGGCAGGGGAGCACCTGAACGACGGGGGGTACGCACAGTTCCTCGCCAACTGGCAGCACGTGGACGGGGAGGAGTGGACCGAGCGGCTGCGCTCCTGGGTGCCGCGCGGCTGTGACGCCTGGATCGTGCAGCGCGAGGTGCAGGACGTCGCGCAGTACGCCGAGTTGTGGCTGCGGGACGCCGGTGACCACCGTGGCGACCCGGCCGAGTACGCGGCGCGGTACGACGCGTGGCTCGACGAGTTCGAGGCGCGCAAGGTGCGGGGCGTCGGCTTCGGCTGGATCACGCTCAGGAAGACGGATGCGGACGAGCCGTCGATCGTCGTCGAGGAGTGGCCGCACCCCGTCGAGCAGCCGCTCGGCGACGCCGTGCGCGCGCACTTCGAGCGGGTCGACTGGCTGCGGGCGCACGACGACGCGGGGCTGCTCGGCGCGCACTTCAAGCTGGCCGCGGAGGTCGTGCAGGAGCAGGTCGGCCTTCCGGGCGCCGAGGACCCGGAGCACGTCGTGCTGCGCCAGGGCCGCGGGATGCGCCGGGCGACGAAGGTGGACACGGTCGGCGCCGGGTTCGCCGGTGTGTGCGACGGCTCGCTGAGCGCCGGGACGATCCTGGACGCCATCGCCCAACTCATGGGCGAGGACCCGGTGTCGCTGCGCGACCGCACGCCCGCGCAGATCCGAACGCTGGTCGAGCAGGGGTTCCTGGAGCCGTTCACGCCCGTCGACTGAGACCGGTCGACCGCGCTTCGCCTTGTGGCGCCCGGGAGTTCACCCGGGGTTCGGCTGCCCGTGTCAGCGTCGCCCGCCTGGGTACCGGAATCGGTCCGTAGGTGGGGGAGGCAAGACGATGGAGAGTGTTCCCGCGGTGTTCGCAGGCGCCGTGTTCGGATTGTTCGGAGCGGGCCTGCTGACGTGGACCGGGGCGCGCGCGGCGCACCGCGAGCCGGTGGCGTACGGGGTGCGCCCCGTGACGTCGGTGGTGATCGCGGGGGTGGCCGGGGCGGGGGCCCTGGCGCTCGCCGTGTGGTGTTTCGGCCAGGTCTAGGAAGGTCTGGGCACGGCCCAACCGGGCTTCGTTCAGAGCGCGTTGCGCAAGACCGCCCAGGCCGCCGCCCCGATCAGGATCGCGGCCGCGCCGCGCCCCCCGATCGGCGGCGACCAGTGGCGGCCGCGCAGCCCCTCGTACGTCCAACTGCCCAGCAGGGCAAGGACGAAGGGGGCGGCGAGCAGCAGCGCGGCGTTGTCGTGCCAGGCCATGACGTACTGGCCGTGCATCAGGTCGTAGGCCATCCGCGTGCCGCCGCACGCGGGGCAGAGCAGACCCGTGGCGAGGCGGAAGGGGCAGCCCGGCAGGACGTGGCCCGGCTCGTGCGGGTCCGTGCCGTACAGGTACAGGGCGGCCGCCACCCCTGCCGCGAGCACCCCGAGCGGGGCCGCCGCCGGTGCGCCGAGGACGCTCCTGAGGCGAGCCATGGGGGACGCGGCGCGGGGCAACGGTCAGGAGTCCCGCAGCAGGCGGCCCTGGGCGTCGGTGGCGTTGCCGCCGGCGAGCATCATGATGCCGTCGATCAGGCCCCAGATGCTGCCGATTCCGCAGGTCACCAGGGACACGATGAGCATGGTGACGGCCATGCCGGTGTGCCCGGTGTAGAAGCGGCCCGCGCCGAAGCCGCCCAGGAAGATGCCGAGGAGGCCCGCGGCGAGCTTCGTCTTGTCCGAGTACGGACGGCCGTACGGGTCGTAGCCGTAGGGCGCGGCCGGGTCGTAGGGCATGCCGCCCATGCCGGGGCCCATGTTCGGGGCGCCCATGCCGGGTCCCGGCGGGGGCGGGTACGCGCCGCCGCCGGCCGGGGCGGAACCCGGGTAGGGGTAGCCGTAGCTGGGCTGGCCGGGCTGGCCCTGCGGCGGCTGGCCGGGCTGGCCGGGAGGCGGCGTGCCGTAGCCGGGCTGCGAGCCCTGCTGCGGGTAGCCGTACGGCTGGTCCTGCGGCGGCTGGCCCGGCTGGCCGGCCGGGGGCTGGTTGTACGGGTTCCCGCCGGACGGGTCCTTGGGGGGCTGGCCGTACGGATTGCTGTCGGACATGTCCGTAAGCTCCTGAATAGTGACGCTGGGGGGACGAGCCGGAGGCTCCCCGCGGGCTCCCCCAGCCATCCGCCATCTTGTCAGGAATGGATAAACGGGCGGGTTCGAGGGCACATGACCGCTGCTGACCGCCGCGCAACAAGGCACGGGACCGCTGTGCGACGGGGAGGGGCCTCGCCGGTCCGGGGGCAGGATCACGAGGAGTCGGGTTACCGTTCCGAGTGGCTGCTGCGTGCTTTTCCCGTTTGACACACCGGCGGGAGGTACCGTCACACTCCGCAGCAGTACCGCGGAAACGGCACGATCCCGCGGGAGAGAGCCATCGACACGGCCCCGAACCGCCGACCGGAGAGAAGAGCGAAGTTGTCCCCGACCAGCGAGACCGCACAGGGCGGCCGCCGACTCGTCATCGTCGAGTCGCCCGCCAAGGCGAAGACGATCAAGGGCTATCTCGGCCCCGGATACGTCGTCGAAGCGAGCGTCGGGCACATCCGCGACCTCCCCAACGGCGCGGCCGAAGTGCCGGACAAGTACACCGGCGAGGTGCGCCGCCTCGGGGTGGACGTCGAGCACGACTTCCAGCCCATCTATGTCGTGAACAGCGACAAGAAGGCGCAGGTCAAGAAGCTCAAGGACCTCATGAAGGAGTCCGACGAGCTCTTCCTCGCAACCGATGAGGACCGCGAGGGCGAGGCCATCGCGTGGCACCTCCAGGAAGTCCTCAAGCCGAAGATCCCGGTCCACCGGATGGTCTTCCACGAGATCACCAAGGACGCGATCCGCGCCGCCGTCGCGAACCCGCGTGAGCTGAACAAGAAGCTGGTCGACGCCCAGGAGACCCGCCGCATCCTCGACCGTCTGTACGGCTACGAGGTCTCGCCGGTCCTGTGGAAGAAGGTCATGCCGCGCCTGTCGGCGGGCCGTGTCCAGTCCGTCGCCACCCGCCTCGTCGTCGAGCGCGAGCGCGACCGCATCGCCTTCCGTTCGGCCGAGTACTGGGACCTGACCGGCACGTTCGGCACCGGCCGCGCCGGTGACCCGTCCGACCCGTCGACGCTGACCGCCCGGCTCTCCGCCGTCGACGGCAAGCGCATCGCGCAGGGCCGCGACTTCGACTCGCTCGGCCAGCTGAAGGCCGGTTCGGCGAACACGCTGCACCTGGACGAGGCGAACGCCCGCGCGCTCGCCGCCGCCCTGGAGCAGACGCAGTTCTCCGTGCGCTCCGTCGAGTCCAAGCCGTACCGCCGCTCGCCGTACGCCCCGTTCCGTACGACGACGATGCAGCAGGAGGCCTCGCGCAAGCTGGGCTTCGGCGCGAAGGCGACCATGCAGGTCGCCCAGAAGCTGTACGAGAACGGCTTCATCACCTACATGCGTACGGACTCCACGACGCTGTCGGACACGGCCGTCGCGGCCGCCCGTTCGCAGGTCACGCAGCTCTACGGCAGCGACTACCTGCCGGACAAGCCGCGTACGTACGCCGGCAAGGTCAAGAACGCGCAGGAGGCGCACGAGGCGATCCGCCCCTCCGGCGACCGCTTCCGCACGCCCGCCGAGACCGGCCTGACCGGCGACCAGTTCAAGCTGTACGAGCTGATCTGGAAGCGCACCGTCGCCTCCCAGATGAAGGACGCGGTCGGCAACAGCGTCACGGTCAAGATCGGTGGCACGTCCGCCGACGGCCGCGACGCCGAGTTCAGTGCCTCCGGCAAGACGATCACCTTCCACGGCTTCCTGAAGGCCTACGTGGAGGGCGCCGACGACCCGAACGCGGAGCTGGACGACCGCGAGCGCCGCCTCCCGCAGGTCGCCGAGGGCGACGGCCTGTCCGCCGAGGAGATCTCGGTCGACGGCCACGCCACGAAGCCGCCCGCGCGCTACACCGAGGCCTCGCTCGTCAAGGAGCTCGAAGAGCGCGAGATCGGCCGCCCGTCTACGTACGCGTCCATCATCGGGACCATTCTCGACCGTGGTTACGTCTTCAAGAAGGGGACGGCGCTCGTGCCCTCCTTCTTGTCCTTCGCCGTCGTCAACCTGCTGGAGAAGCACTTCGGCCGGCTGGTCGACTACAGCTTCACCGCCTCCATGGAGGACGACCTCGACCGCATCGCGCGCGGTGAGGCGCAGGCCGTGCCGTGGCTGCGGCGCTTCTACTTCGGTGAGGGCTCCGACGGCCAGGGCGGCGCGGCGGACGCCGGGAACGGCGACGGGGACCACCTCGGCGGCCTCAAGGAGCTCGTGACCGACCTGGGCGCGATCGACGCCCGCGAGGTCTCCTCGTTCCCCGTGGGCAACGACATCGTGCTGCGCGTCGGCCGCTACGGCCCGTACATCGAGCGCGGCGAGCGCGACTCCGAGAACCACCAGCGCGCCGACGTCCCCGAGGACCTCGCACCCGACGAGCTGTCGGTCGAGTACGCGGAGGAACTGCTCGCCAAGCCGAGCGGCGACTTCGAGCTCGGCGCGGACCCGGAGACCGGGCGCCAGATCATCGCCAAGGACGGCCGCTACGGCCCGTACGTCACCGAGGTGCTCCCCGAGGGCACCCCGAAGACGGGCAAGAACGCGGTGAAGCCGCGCACGGCCTCGCTCTTCAAGTCCATGGCGCTCGACACGGTGACGCTCGCCGACGCCCTGAAGCTGATGTCGCTGCCGCGCGTCGTCGGCCAGGACGCCGAGGGCGTCGACATCACCGCGCAGAACGGCCGGTACGGCCCGTACCTGAAGAAGGGCACGGACTCGCGCTCCCTGGAGACCGAGGACCAGATCTTCAACATCACGCTGGAAGAGGCCCTGGAGATCTACTCCAAGCCGAAGCAGCGCGGGCGCGCGGCCGCCAAGCCGCCGCTGAAGGAGCTCGGCACCGACCCGGTCAGCGAGAAGCCCGTCGTGGTGAAGGACGGCCGCTTCGGCCCGTACGTCACCGATGGCGAGACCAACGCGACGCTGCGCTCGGCGGACTCCGTGGAGGAGATCACGGCCGAGCGCGGGTTCGAGCTGCTCGCCGAGAAGCGGGCGAAGGGCCCGGCCAAGAAGAAGACCGCGGCCAAGAAGGCGCCCGCCAAGAAGACCGCCGCGAAGAAGACGGCGGCCAAGAAGACGGCTGCCAAGAAGACGACCACGGCGAAGAAGACCGCGGCCAAGAAGACGACGACCGCGAAGACGGCCGCCAAGAAGACCGCTTCGGCCGAGTAGTCGGCCAAGTGGTCGGCCGGGCGGTCGGCGAGTGGCCGGCGGCTCGGCGGAACGAGTGCCTCCCCGTGATCCGTGCGGGGAGGCGTTCACACCGGGAACACACCTTCGGTGTGTCAGCGGGTCCCTATAGGCTGGACGAATGACCCGTGCCGAGCAGCCAACGGACCCCAACACGGCCCCAGACGACGCCCTGGTCGCGGACTCCCGAGAGCGTGCGGTGCGCGCCCTGTTGCGCGTACCCCAGTTGAAGCGACTGTGGTCGGCGCAACTAGTCGGCGGAGTCGGCGACGTGATCGGGCTGCTCGTCCTTGTGGTGCTGGCGGTGCAGACGGCCATCCCCGAGGAGTCCTTCGGCGGTGGATACCGGGGCGTCGCCCTCGCCGTCGCCGCCGTGTTCGGCGCGCGCATCCTGTCGACGCTGCTGTTCGGCGCCGTCCTGCTCGGACCGCTGACCTCGCTGACGACGCCGGGCGGGCCGCTCGACCGGCGCTGGACCATGGTCGGCGCCGACGGCGTGCGGGCCGCGCTGCTCATCGTCGCCCCCCTGTGGATCGACTGGCTGCCGGACAACGCGCTGGCGATGCTCCTCGTGACCGCGTTCGTCGGCGGCGTCGCCGAGCGCTTCTGGACCGTCGCCAAGGCGAGCGCGGCGCCCGCGCTGCTGCCCCCGCCGCCGCTGGAGGGCGCGGCCGTGCGGCCGCTGCCCGACCACACGGACGCGCTGCGGCGGCTCTCGCTGCGCACCGGATTCGTCGCCGTGCCGCTGGGCGCGGCCGGCCTCGTCCTCGTGACCCTCGTCCAGAACCTGATCGCGGCGGGCGTCGACTGGTTCGCCTCGCACCAGGTGGCACTGTCGTCCTACGTAGGGGCGGGCCTCTTCGCCGCTTCCCTGTCGGTCGTCTTCTTCCTCGAACTGCCCGACACGCAGACCCCGCGCGCGCGGTCGCCGCTGGAGGGGCTGCGCAGGCCGAACACCGGTACGGGCGTGGACAAGGGCCGCACCGGCGCGATCCGGCTGCTCGTGCTCGCCTGCTCCTGTGTCGCCGGGGCGATCGCGGCGGCCGTGGCCGTGTCCGTGCTGCACGCCAAGGACCTGGGCGGGGGCCCGGTCACGTTCGGCCTGCTCGTGCTCGGCCTGACCGGCGGCACCGTCGTCGGCATCCGCACGGCGCCCAAGGTGCTGCCGCCGCTGTCGCGGCGCCGCCTCTTCGCGCTGGCCATCGCGCTCACGGGCATCGCGCTGCTCGCGGCCGGCCTGGTGCCGGACGTGACGAGCGTGATCCTGCTCGTGACGATCGCCGGAGTCACCGCGGGCATCGCGGCGAACACCGGCCACGCGCTGCTCGACCAGGAGACCGAGGACCGCCGCAGGGCGCGCACGACCGAGCACCTTCAGGCCGTCGTACGGGTGTGCGTCGCGCTCGGCGCGCTGCTCGCGCCGGTGCTCGCCGCGCTGATCGGTCCGCACCACCTGGAGAGCGGAAAGTTCGTCTTCGCGCACGGGGGCGCCGCGTTCACGCTGATGCTCGTGGGCGCGCTGCTGCTGCCCGTCGCCGCGCTGGTGCTCGCCAAGGCCGACGACCGCAGCGGGGTGCCGCTGCGGCACGACCTGCGGGACGCGCTGCTCGGCGGGAACGACCCGGAGCAGGCCCCGGCCGCGACCGGCTTCTTCATCGCCCTGGAGGGCGGCGACGGCGCCGGAAAGTCGACCCAGGCCGAAGCGCTCGCCGAGTGGATCCGCGGCAAGGGCCACGAGGTCGTCGTCACGCGCGAGCCGGGCGCGACGCCGGTCGGCAAGCGGCTGCGGTCGATCCTGCTCGACGTCTCGTCGGCCGGTCTGTCGCACCGCGCCGAGGCGCTGCTCTACGCCGCCGACCGCGCGGAGCACGTCGACACGGTCGTGCGCCCGGCGCTCGAACGAGGCGCCGTGGTCATCTCCGACCGCTACATCGACTCGTCCGTCGCCTACCAGGGCGCGGGCCGCGACCTGTCGCCGACCGAGGTCGCCCGCATCAACCGCTGGGCCACCAGCGGCCTCGTACCGAACCTGACCGTGCTGCTCGACGTCGACCCGGAGGCCGCGCGCGAGCGGTTCACGGAGGCGCCCGACCGGCTCGAGTCGGAGCCGCTGGAGTTCCACACGCGCGTGCGCTCCGGTTTCCTGACGCTGGCGGCGGGCGACCCCGGCCGCTACCTGGTGGTCGACGCCGGGCAGGAGCCCGAGGCCGTCACCACCGTCGTCCGGCACCGGCTCGACATGCTGCTTCCGCTCTCCGAGGCCGAGATCAAGGCGCAGGAGGAGGCCCGGAAGGCCGCCGAGGAAGAGGCGCGCCGCAAGGCCGAGGAAGAGGCCGCCCGCAAGGCGGAGGAGGAGCGCCTGGAGCGCGAGCGCCAGGAGCAGCTCGCCAAGCTGCGCGCCGAGGAGGAGGAGCGCAAGCGCCGCGAGCTGGAGGAGGCGCAGCGCCTGGAGGCCGAGCGGCAGGCCGAGGAGGCCCGGCAGCGCGCCGAGGAGGAGCGCCGCAGGGCCGAGGAGGAGCGGGCCCGTCTCAAGGCGGAGGCCGAGGCGCGCGCCGCCGAGCAGGAGCGGCTCCGCAAGCAGGCCGAGGACGAGGCGCGGCTGCGGGCCGAGGCCGAGGAGCGGCGCCTGGAGAAGCAGCGCAAGGCCGAGGAGGCCCTGCTGCGCGCGGAGGAGGCGCGGCGGCTCGCCGCCCAGGCCGCGGAGCAGGCGCAGCGCAGCGCGGGCGCGCCGACCGCGAACCTCCGCAAGGTCGAGCTGCCGAGCGAGGCCCCGGGCGACGAGGCCGCTCGTGGCGCAGCGGTTGATGCGGGCGACGCGGTTCCGGACAACGCAGTTCCGGACAACGAGACGACCGTGCCGACGCCGATCGTCGACTTCACCAAGGCTCCGGAGCCGTCCTCGGACGCCGCGGAGACCACGGTGCTGCCGCAGTACCGGGACACGGCGGACGCCGAGGAGACGACGCAGCTGCCGCAGCCGCCCGCGCCCGGCGCGGCGGACGAGACGGCGGTCCTGCCGCAGGTGTCCGAGCCGGCGGACCGGGTGCCGAGCGGCTACTTCCGCGACGAGCGGGAGGGGTCCAACGAGCGTACGGCGGAACTGCCCCAGGTCGACGAGAACGGCAGGCCGCGGCGGCCCCGGCCCGACTGGGCGGAGGAGACGCCGCTGGACGACCTGCCGTCGCTGGCGGACGAACTGCTCGGCGGGCAGGCGGACGAGGACGACCGGGGCGGGCGGCGCCGCAGGTAGGCCGCGCCCCGGGCCGGACCACGGTTCCGGTGATGTCAGTGGCGACCGGCACAATGGGGTGCGCTGAGATCGGCAGGAAAGGGACGGTGGCCGCATGGCCGTGTGGGACGACCTGGTCGGCCAGGACCGGGTGATCGCGGAGCTGAGCGCGGCCGCGCGGGACGCGGACGCCCTGGTGACGGCGGCCGCCGCCGACACCCCGCCGCCCACCGCGTCGAAGATGACGCACGCCTGGCTGTTCACCGGTCCGCCGGGAGCCGGCCGGGAGACCGCGGCCCGCGCGTTCGCCGCGGCCCTCCAGTGCGTCAGCCCGGACCGCGCCCTCGGCGGAGCCCCCGGCTGCGGATTCTGCGACGGGTGCCACACCGCGCTGCTCGGCACGCACGCGGACGTGTCGACGGTGGCCGCGGTCGGCTCGGAGATCCTCGTCAAGGACATGCGTGACACGGTCCGCAAGTCGTACACGGCACCGGCCGTCGGCCGCTGGCAGGTGATCCTCGTGGAGGACGCCGAGCGGCTCAACGAGAAGTCGGCGAACGCGGTGCTGAAGGCCGTCGAGGAGCCTGCGCCGCGCACCGTGTGGCTGCTGTGCGCGCCTTCGGTGGAGGACGTCCTTCCGACGATCCGCTCCCGCTGCCGCCTGCTCACCCTGAGCACGCCCGCCGTCTCCGCCGTCGCCGACATGCTCGTACGACGCGACGGCATCGAGCCGGATGTCGCCGCCGCCGTCTCCCGGGCCACGCAGGGCCACATCGACCGGGCCCGCCGCCTGGCCACGGACCCGCGCGCGCGGGAGCGCAGGGCCGCCGTCCTGAAGGTGCCGCTGCGGGTCGAGGAGGTCGGCGGCTGCCTCAAGGCGGCGCAGGAACTGGTGGACGCGGCCGCCGAGGACTCCAAGCAGCTCGCCGAAGAGGTCGACACCAAGGAGACGGAAGAGCTGAAGGCGGCGCTCGGCGCGCAGAGCGGCGGGCGGATGCCGCGCGGCACCGCCGGAGTCATGAAGGACCTCGAGGACATGCAGAAGCGGCGCCGCACGCGTTCGCAGCGCGACAGCCTCGACCTGGCGCTCACGGAGCTGACCGGGGTCTACCGGGACGTGCTCGCGATGCAGCTCGGCTCGCGCGTGGACCTGGCCAACGTCGAGATCCAGGACACCTTGGAGCGGGTCGCCCGCGGTACGTCGCCGGAGTCGACGCTGCGGCGGATCGAGGCGATCGGGGCGTGCCGGGTGGCGTTGGACGGGAACGTGGCGCCGCTGCTGGCGGTGGAGGCGATGACGATGGCGCTCCGCGCGGGTTAGCGGTCGGGTGCGGGGAGCCGCTCCCACGCGGGGCTTGATCTGGCCGACTGAGCCTTGGGCAATCTGCCGCCTAGTGGGGTCTCCCCTGCTCGGAGCTTGTCGGAGAGCTTGGGGAAGGCAGGGTGGGCAAGGCGGCCCCCGGCGCCGCGCGCCGATACGTCGGCCCAGCCCCGCGTGGGCACCCCCTCGCCGATACGCAATGTGACCAGTCACCCGCGGAGCGTTACGCTCGCTCGATGTACTCCTGGCGCCACCCCCTCGCCCCACGCCGCCGTCCCGCCGCGCTCGCCGTCGCCGGTGGGCTGCTGCTCGCCGCCATCTCCGCCTGCGCTTCGGGCAGTTCGGGGAGCCCGGGTTCCTCGCTCGCCGCGCTGCCCCGCGCCACACCGGCCGACCTGGCCCCGTATTACGACCAGTCCCCGAAGTGGCACGAGTGCGGCGTGCCAGGATTCGAGTGCGCCACCCTCAAGGCGCCGCTCGACTACGACAAGCCGTCCGCCGGCGACATCGACCTCGCCGTCTCCCGCAAGAAGGCCACGGGCCCCGGCAAGCGTCTCGGTTCGCTCCTGGTCAACCCGGGCGGCCCCGGCGGCTCCGCGATCGGCTACCTCCAGTCGTACGCGGGCATCGGCTACCCGGAGAAGGTCCGCGCCCGCTACGACATGGTCGCCGTCGACCCGCGCGGCGTCGCCCGCAGCGAGCCCGTCACCTGCCTCGACGGCAAGCGGATGGACGCGTACACACAGACCGACGTCACCCCCGACGACACGGCCGAGCAGGCCCGCCTGACCGCCGCCTTCAAGGGTTTCGGCGCCGGCTGCGAGAGCTCGGACCGGACGTCCGGCCGGGTCCTGCCGCACGTCTCCACGGTCGAGGCGGCCCGCGACATGGACCTGGCACGCGCGGCGCTCGACGACGAGAAGCTCAACTACGTGGGCGCCTCGTACGGGACGTTCCTGGGGGCGACGTACGCGGGCCTCTACCCCGAGCGGGTCGGCAGGCTCGTCCTGGACGGCGCGATGGACCCCTCGCTGCCCGCGCGCGAGATGAACGAACAGCAGACCGCCGGCTTCGAGACGGCGTTCAAGTCCTTCGCGAAGGACTGCGCGAAGCGCTCCGACTGCCCCCTCGGCACCGGCACGCCCGCCGCGTCGAGCAAGCGCCTCAAGGACTTCTTCACCACCCTCGACCGCAAGCCGATCGGCACCGGCGACGAGCGCGGCCGCAAGCTCGGCGAGGCCCTCGCCACGACCGGCGTGATCGCCGCGATGTACGACGAGGGGTCGTGGCCGCAGCTGCGCGAGGCGCTCACCGCTGCCATGAAGCACAAGGACGGCGCGGGCCTGCTCGCCCTCTCCGACAGCTATTACGAGCGCGACCCCGACGGCACGTACTCGAACATGATGTTCGCCAACGCCGCCGTGAACTGTCTCGACCAGCCCCCGTCCTTCACCTCGCCCGAGGAGGTCGAGAAGGCGGTCCCCGACTTCGAGAAGGCCTCCCCGCTCTTCGGTGAGGGCCTCGCCTGGTCCTCCCTGAACTGCGGCTACTGGCCGGTGAAGGCGACGGGCGAGGCCCACCGCATCACCGCCGACGGCGCCGCCCCCATCGTCGTGGCCGGCACCACCCGCGACCCGGCCACCCCCTACCGCTGGGCGAAGTCCCTCGCCTCCCAGCTCTCCTCCGGCCGCCTCCTCACGTACGACGGCGACGGCCACACGGCGTACGGCCGCGGCAGCGCCTGCGTGGACGGAGCGATCGACGACTACCTGCTGACGGGCACCCCTCCGGCCGACGGAAAGCGCTGCTCGTAGTGCGTGTCCCCTGGTCATAAAGGCTGTACGGAGCACCCCCGCGGAGCGTGTAGGATTGGCGACGTTGCTGACGCACTCCGGTGCGCGTGGCGGCGCCGCCTTAGCTCAGATGGCCAGAGCAACGCACTCGTAATGCGTAGGTCTCGGGTTCGAATCCCGAAGGCGGCTCAGATACAGAACCCCAGGTCGGATCCATTCCGGCCTGGGGTTCTGTCGTGTTCAGGGACTTGCGGGCGGCGGTGTCAGGCCGGCGTCGCCCCGACCGCCTCGTCGTCCTCGTGCGTGGCATGGGCATCGTCCACGTCCGGCGGGATCGTGGAGAGGGCGCTGGCGTGGAGGTCCTTGGTGCGGAGCATCAGGAAGCCGATGGCGGCCGCGATGAAGCCGAGGATCGCGCTCAGGGTCATGGCGCCGTGGAAGGCGGACATGAAGGCGTCCTGGGCGGCGGGCAGGACCTCGTCGCGCAGGGGGCCCGCCGCGGCGGCCACCGCGTCGATCGAGCCGGCGCTGATGCCGTGCGCCGCCTCTTCCGCCGCGGCCGGGCCCATCTGCTGACCGGCCGCCGAAGCGGCGAACTCCGTGGTCACCCGGTGTTCGAAGAAGGCGCCCACGCCGGCGATGCCGACCGCGATGCCGACCTGCTGGAACGTCTCGTTGATGCCGGACGCGACGCCGGACTTGGACGGTTCCGCGACGCCGATGGCGAGCGCCGCACGTGCCGGGTTGAAGGCGCCCATGCCGAAGCCGGCGATGACCAGGGCGGGGATCAGGACCGTCCACGAGGAGTCGGCTTCCGTGAGGTTCAGGAAGAGGATGCCGGTCGCCATGACCGCGGTCGAGCCGCCGAGGAGGATCCTGAAGGGGACCTTGCCGATGAGGCCGCCGCCGATCGCGCCCGCCACGAACATCGCGAGCGTGAGGGGGAGGAAGCGCAGGCCGGTGCCCCAGGCGTCGACGTGCAGGACGTTCTCCAGGTAGCTGGTCTCGAAGAACACCGAGGGCAGGGCCGCCGCGTTGCCGATCATGGCGACGAGGGAGATGCCCACGAACGTGGGGCTGCGGAAGAACGCGGGGTCGATCAACGCCCGTTCGCCCAGGCGGCGTTGGATGAGCGCGAACAGCAGCAGGAAGACGGCGCTGGCGGCGTAGAGGCCGAGTGTGGCGGGGCTGGTCCAGCCCTCGCGGGGCGCGCGGATGGTCGCGAAGACCAGGGCGGCGAGCGCGACGCTGAACGTGGCGAGGCCGGCCCAGTCCGTGGGGTGGGCGCGCTTGTTGAGCGATTCGCGCACGCGCAGGGCGCCGAAAGCGATGGCGAGGATGCCGATCGGCACGTTGATGTAGAAGATCCAGCGCCAGGACAGCGTGTTGATGAGCGAGCCGCCGATCAGCGGGCCCGTCGCCACCGCGAGGCCGACCGCCGCGCCGAACACCGTGAAGGCCGTGGCCCGTTCCTTGCCGTGGAACTCGTGGCTCAGCATCGAGGGGCCGACCGCGAACATGACGGCCGCGCCCACGCCCTGGACCGCGCGGTAGAGGCTCAGCGCCGTGGCGTCCCCGGCCAGGCCGCAGGCCAGCGAGGCGGCGGTGAAGAGGGCGAAGCCCCAGAGGAAGAGCTTCTTGCGGCCGACCCGGTCGGCGAACGAGCCCGCAGCGACCAGGAAGATCGCCAGCGTCAGCGCGTAGGCGTCGAAGACCCATTGGAGGTCGGCGAAGCTGCTGCCCAGGGACTTGTGGATCTGCGGCAGGGCGATGGACACCACGCTCAGGTCGAGCATCAGCATGAAGGTGCCCAACGCGACGATGCCGAGCGTCCACCACCTCGTGGGCGATAACGGCGATAACGGCGTCAACGCGCGTGCTGTGGACATGGTGGGACTCCCCCTAGTGGATCAATCCAGTCAATCGAGCCGGCGAACCGAGCCAGTCGATCAACTGGATCTGTCGATAGTTGGAAAGTTAGATGATTGGAAATCCGGGCGTCAAGGTGTCCCGCGTCTAGGTGGTCGAGGCATGAAAAAGTCCGGGTCGGGGGTCAACCCCGCCCGGACTGTGGTGTGTTGATGCCTCAGTCGGCGCAGACCGACGCCGGCCAGCGGCCCGCCAGGACCTTGCCGAGCGCGTCGCGCAGCGCCTCCCGCTCGCCCTCCGCGAGCGCGCCGAAGAACGTCGACTCGACCTCCGTCGCCACGCGGTCCGCCTCCGCGAGCGCCGCGCGGCCCGAGTCGGTGAGGATCAGGCTGTAGCGGCGCCGGTCGGCGGGGTTGCGCCTGCGCTCGACGTGCTGGTTGCGCTCCATCTCGTCGATCACGGAGACGACCGTGGTCGGGTCGAGGTTGAGGACCTTGCTCAGGTCCTGCTGGGAGAGCTCGGGGCCACCGGCGAGGGACGCGAGCACGAAGAAGTACCGGCTGCGCATGCCGACTTCGCCCAGCGCGCGCTCCACGTCCTCCACGATCAGCAGGCCCGCCTTGTGCAGCAGATAGCCGGGGCGCTCGGCGATGGGGAAGTCCTTGCGGGGTGATCGCGCCATGGGTGGGCTCCCTCGTTCGTGGCCGTCGTTCGCCGGCAGTCGTTCGTCGGCAATCTCCATCGTCGAAGGTACCAACGTTCCCTGGGGTGTCACCCCTCCCGGCCTGGGGCGGAGCGGTCCGGCGGACGGGCGCACGGAACTCATTCCTCCGTAACTCAAAACCATCTCTTTACCTTCCGGGAAAGGGAACTGGTCATTCTTGAGGCGTAATTCGAGGTCAGGGTCCGGGCAAGGGCTTACGTGCGGGAATATCATTCCGGGTCGACGCGCGGTGATGTGGTCACCGTCACTGATTGTGTACGTTCGGCTGCTGCTACGGTCGAGTACGAAAACGGGGGACGGGCTCAGCGAGGCCCGTCAAAAAAGGAGCTCGCCGGGTTCTGGCCGATGCTCCACATTCGCCATGCGGGGGCACTTCGAAATCACTCAGTCTGCTGTTACGCGCCTTTCTGTGTGCGCCTCTGCTGTCTTGAGTCTTGATTTGGAGCGATTGATGACAGATGTGATCTGTCTTGCGGAATCTCTTGAAAGGTGGCTCGGGGATCCCGAGCACGAATCCAATTCGACCTCTTTCGTGCGCGCTCTGGAGCTCGACGAGCGCGAGGAACTGCCGGCCGCTGGAATCGATCAGCTGCGTGCCTTTGGGTTCCACCGGTACTTCGTTCCCGAACGCCTCGGCGGGGAACTGCGGTCCACGGAGGAACTGCTGACGCTCACCCGCGTGATCGCGCGCCGCGACATGAATGTCGCCGTGAGCGAGAGCACGCAGGTGTGGATGACGCTCGTGTGGATCGGCGGCGACGCCGAACAGCGGGCGAAGTACGCGGCCACGATGGTGCGCGGCGGGGTCGTCCCCTGCCTCGCGTACTCGGAGCCGGGGCACGGGGCGGACCTCGCGGCCAATGAGTTCGCGGCCACCCCGGAGCGGCTCCCGGACGACGGCGCCCACCCGGCCGACCAGTCCGACCAGTACGTCCTGACCGGCGAGAAGTGGCCGATCAACCGCGGCCGGACCGCCACCCACGTCGTCCTCCTCGGCACCACGGGCGACGAGCGGACCCCGGCCAAGCGCAGGCAGTCCATGTTCCTCGTGGACCGGGCGGCCGTCGCGACCGGGGAGGTCACGGGCGTGCCCCGCGTCCCCACGTACGGGCTGCGCGGCTGCGACATCAGCGGGGTCGCCTTCGACCGGGTCCGGGTGGGCGCGGCGGAGCGGATCGGCGCCGAGGGCGACGGGCTCGAACTGGCGCTGCGAGGCCTGCTGATCACCCGGACGCTGTGCACGGGCCTCTCCCTCGGCACCGGCGACACCATGCTGCGCACGGTCGGCGAATTCCTGTCGCGGCGTTTTCTGTACGAGGGCGTGGCGGGCGAAATCCCGTACGTCACGGAATCCCTCGCGAACGCGTATCTGAGCCTGCTCGTCGCGGAATGCGAGAGCCTCGTGGCGATGCGCGGACTGCACCTGTTCACCGAGGAGTTCAGCGTCTGGGGAAACGTGAGCAAGGTCCAGGTGGCCCGCCTCGTCGACGGGAACGCCAGGAACCTGTCCCGGACTCTCGGCGCCCGCTCCTACCTGCGCGCCCCCGAGCACGTGGGGATCTTCCAGAAGATGCTGCGGGACGGCGCGGTGGTGTCCGTCTTCGACGGCAGCGAACCGGTCTGCCTCGACAGCATCGCGCTCCAGCTGCCCGCCATGGCCAAGGCCCACGCGCGTGAGCGGACCGGCGAGGACTGGGGTGCGCTGTTCGACCTGCGGGCCGCCCTGCCGCCCTTCGAGCCGGACCGGGTGAGCGTGTTCGGCCGCGGCAGGGACGCGACGCTCGCCGCGCTGCCCGAACTCGTCCGCAGGCTCGACGCTCTGAGCCCGGATCCTGGCGGCCTCGACGAGCGGCGGATCGCGGCCCTGCGGGCCGGGGCCGAGCGGCTGCGGCAGCAGCTCGACGCGCTGTTCGCGCAGGTCGGGGAGGTGCGCGCGTCCGGCGCCCGGCAGGCGCCGGGAAACGGAAAGGGCACCCCGCCCCGGCTGATCCGCCTCGCCGAGGAATTGTGCGCCCTGCACGCAAAGGCCTCCGCGCTCGGTGTGTGGATATTCAACCGGGATCATCTCGGTGAATTCTTCGCCGACGGAGCGTGGCTGGAGGCCGCCCTGGACCGGAATCGGATCCATCGGTACGAGACGGGCGATCTCGATCCGGCGATCGCGGGAAAGCTCTTCGCCCGCATGAACTCCCAGCGCGTGAACAACGAACTCTTCTCCATCCGGAAAGTGCGTCTCGCGGAACGCGGCGCACGCGAGGCGACATCGGAAAGGCACGGCTGAAATGAGTACGAAGAACATGACGATCGACGACGTGAAGAACATCCTCATCGGTGCCGTGGCCGCCGAAGCGGGCCTCGCCCCGCAGGAGTTGGCGACGGACCGCACCTTCACCTCGTACGGGCTCGACTCCATGGCGGCGCTCACCGTCGGCATGGAGATCGAGGACGCCTGCGGGCTCGTCGACCCGCCCGTCGACCTGATGTGGACGCACCCCACGGTGGACACCCTCGCCGAGGCGCTCTGGCGGCTGATGAACGGGGAGCCCGTCCCCGCGGTTCAGGAGGGCCGGTCATGACCACCACGACCGTCAACGCGCAGCAGGCCGGGCTCTGGTTCATCCACGAGGCGGACCCCGAATGCGCCGCGTACCACGTGGTGTTCGGCGCCGAGGTCACCGCCGATCCGGCACTCGGGCCCGCGGTCGGGGCGATCCTCGACGATCTGATACGCGAGCACGAAGCGTTACGGGTCTGCTTCCGGGGCGCCGACGAGCTTCATGTCGCGGAGTCCGTGGCCCTCGACGTGCAGCACACCGACGCGCGGGGCCTCGACCCGGAAGCCCTGCGGGACCGGGTGCGCGCCGACAGCCGGGAGCCGTTCGACCTGGCGCGGCCGCCGCTGTGGCGCGTGCACCTGTACCGGACCGCCGAGCGGACCTGGGTGTTCGCCGTCGTGCTGCACCACATCGCCGTGGACTTCTGGTCGCTCGCGCTGCTGCTGTCCGAGGTGCGCGCCCGACTGGAGGGCGTGGAGGGGCGGTTCGCGCTCGACGGCGGGGCCTTCGCCGCGTACGCCGAGCAGCAGGAAGCCTTCCTCGCGAGCGGGAGGGCGAAGGAGCTTCTTGCCGGCGAGGCGGAGCGGCTTGCCGATGTGCCGCCAGGGCTCGATCTGTACGGGGACCTGCCGCGCCCGCCCGTTCCGTCCTACGACGGGGGCTCGGCGCCGTTCGCGCTGTCGGCCGAAACGACCGAGGGCGTACGGGAGTTGGCGCGCGAGCTGTCGGCGACGCCGTACATGGTGCTGCTGTCCGCATACTTCGTGCTGCTCAGCCGGCTGAGCGGGCAGTCGGACATCGTCGTCGGCACCCCCAGCTCGGGGCGTACGCAGCGCCGGTTCCGGGACGCCGTCGGCAACTTCGTCAACACCGTCGTCGTACGCGGCGAGGTCGACGAGACGGCGAGCTTCCGCGAGCTGGTCACCGAGGTGCGTTCGCGGACCACGGAGGCGATGCGGGCGCAGGAGCTGCCCTTCCCCTGGCTCGTACGGGAGTTGGCGCCGCCGCGCGACCAGAGCAGGACGCCGCTGTTCCAGGCGGGGTTCGCCTGGGACCGGCTGCCGTTCCTGACCGACATGGACCAGTTCTTCCTGCTGCGGCCCGACCAGGAAGCGGAGTTGAGCGTCGCGGGTGCGAGCTTGCGGCCCTTCCCGCTGCCGCAGCAGGAGGGGCAGACGGACCTGTGGGTCGAGATGGGCGGGGAGCGGGACGGCGCGTACGCGGGGGTACTGCGCTACAACACCGACATCTTCCGCGCGGGCACCGCACGCGAACTCGCCGCCACCTTCGTCACGGCCGTCGAGACCCTGGTCGGCCGGGCGGACACGCCGATGGAGGGCCTGAGCAGGGGAGACGCCCGGCAGCGCGAGCTGCTCGGGGAGCGCGGGACGGGCCCGGAGCGGGAGCTGCCGGACGCCACGCTGCCGGACCTGGTGCGCGAGCAGGCCGGGCGCACGCCCGACGCCGTCGCGGTCGTCGGCGACCGCGAGGAGTGGACGTACGCGCGGCTGCTCGGCGAGTCCGGGCGGATCGCCGCGCGGCTGCGGGCCGCCGGGGTCGCCGCGGGCGATCGCGTCGCCGTCCTTGTGGAGCGCGGCGCGCCCCTGGTGGCGGCGCTGCTCGGGGTGCTGGAGGCGGGGGCGGCGTACGTGCCGCTCGATCCGCACCATCCCGTCGACCGGCTGACGTACATGGCGCGGGACGCGGGTGCGCGGCTCCTGGTGAGTCAGGAGGGGCTGCGGGGAAGCTGGCTGCCGGGCCTGGACGTGCTGAACCTGGACGACGGCGCCGTGCCGCCGCCCGCCGCGGGCACCGCGCCGGACCCCGCCGACCTCGCGTACATCCTCTATACGTCGGGCTCCACCGGCCGCCCGAAGGGTGTCGCCATCCCGCACCGCGCGCTGGTGAACCTGCTCCTGTCCATGCGGGAGAACACCGGGTTCGGCCCGTCGGACGGACTGCTCGCGGTGACCACGGTGTCGTTCGACATCGCGGGCCTGGAGCTGTTCATGCCGCTGGTCGCGGGCGGGCGCGTGCTCGTGTGCGACAGCGTGACGGCCGCCGACGGCGCCGCGCTCGCGGCCCGCATCGAGGAGTCAGGGGCCACCTGGATGCAGGCGACCCCCACCTCCTGGCGGATGCTCCGCGACGCCGGCTGGCAGGGGAACGGACGCCTGCACGTGCTGTGCGGCGGCGAGGAACTCCCGCCCGACCTCGCCGGATTCCTGCACGGCAGGGTCGCCGCCCTGCACAACGTCTATGGGCCGACCGAGACCACCATCTGGTCCACCGAGGGCCGCGTCGAGCCGCGGGACGGCATCGACATCGGCCGCCCGCTCGCCAACACCCGCCTGTACGTGCTCGATCCGCAGGGTCGCTCCGTCGAACCGGGCTTCCCCGGTGAGCTGTGGATCGGCGGCGACGGCCTCGCCACCGGCTACTGGAACCGCCCGGAGCTGACGCGGGAACGCTTCGTCACCGGGCTCCCGGCCGCACCTGACCAGCGCCTCTACCGCACCGGCGACCGGGCCCGCTGGACCAGCGACGGACGGCTCCTGCACCACGGCCGCCTCGACAACCAGGTCAAGCTGCGCGGCTACCGCATCGAACTCGCCGAGGTCGAGGCCGCGCTGCGGTCGGCCGCCGGGGTGGCGACGGCGGTCGTCGTCGTCCAGGACGACCGGCTCGTCGGGTACGTGGTGGCGGAGGCCGGGACCGAGCCGCCCCCGCCCGCCGAACTCAGGTCGCACGTCGCCGGGTTCCTGCCGCAGTACATGGTGCCGGGGATCGTCGTCGTACTCGACGAACTGCCGCTCACCCCCAACAACAAGGTCGACCGGAACCGGCTCCCCGCGCCGACCGTGACGTCCGGCGCCGTCTTAGAGAAGCCGCGCGACGCCACGGAGATCACCCTCGCCCGGATGTGGACGGAGATCCTCGGCATCCCCGAGGTCGGCGTCCACGACGACTTCTTCGAGGTGGGCGGGCACTCGCTGCTCGCCGTCCGGCTCAGCGCGGCCATCCGCGCCCAGTGGGACGTGGAGGTCCCGGTCGCCGAGCTGCTGCGGCACGGCACGATCGCCGGACTCGCCACGCTGGTCCGCCGCGGCGGCCAGGACGGCCCGCGCACCCCGGTCGTCACGCTGCGCGAGGGCGAGCCGGGCCGCCGCCCGCTGTTCCTGTTCCACCCCTTCGGCGGCACGGTCTTCTGCTACGTCGAGCTGACCCGCCAACTGCCCGACGGGCGACCGGTGTTCGCGGTCGAGGCGCCCGGAATCGAGAGCGAGGGCGAGGCCGAGGTGAGCGTCGAGGGGATGGCCGCGCGCTACCTCACGTACCTCAAGGAACTCCAGCCGACCGGCCCCTACGCCCTCGGCGGCTGGTGCTTCGGCGGCGTCATCGCCTACGAGGCGGCGCGCCAACTGCGGGCCGCGGGCGAGGAGATCGAGCTGCTCGTCGGCATCGACAGCCGCGCCCCGATCGAGGTGAACATCCCGGACACCGCGGACGACGCGACGCTCCTGTCGTGGTTCGCGCGGGACCTCGCCGTGCCGTACGGCAAGAGCCTCGACATCCCCGCAGAGGGGCTGCGGGAGCTGGGCGGCGACGCGGCGTTCGACCACATCCTGCGGGAGGCCGCCGCGATCGGGGTGCTCGCGCAGGACGCGGACCGGGCGCAGATCCTGCGCTACTTCGAGGCGTACCTCGCCAACGGCATCGCCCTGCAGACGTATCTGCCCGAACCGGAGGAGCTGTCGCTGCTGTTGCTGCGGGCGGCGGAGGAGTCGGTCGACTACGGGCCGGGGCTCGGCTGGGAGGCGCTGGTCAAGGGGTCCTTGCGGGTCGTCGACGTGCCCGGAGACCACAACTCGGTGATGTACGCGCCGCATGCCGCGGCGGCGGCGCGGGCCGTCGCGCCGCACCTGACGGGAGACAAGGGAGCACACGATGATCAGGGCTGAGCACACCTTCGACCTGCCGGTCCCGCCCGGGGAGGCCTTCGCCCGGCTCTCCGACCCGGCGCGCGACCCCGAGTGGCAGTCGGCGTGCGTGGCGACGCGGCTGCTCGACGGGCCCGCGCGGGCCGGCGGCCGCTACGAGATCACGTTCCAGCTGATCGGGAAGCGGATGACGTTCACCGTCGAGATCAGCGAGTACGAGCCGGGGCTGAGCTCCAGGTTCCACGTGCTGGACGGTCCTTTCCACTACGTCGGCACGTACGCGTACACGGAGCACCCGGACGGGACGACCGGCGTGCACTGGACCTTCGATGTGGACCCCGGTGACTACTTCGGGGTCATGCCGCAGTCGCTCGTGAAGAAGCTGCTGGTCAGTCAGGTGAAGAAGGACTCGGGGAAGCTCGCGGCGGACCTTCGTGGCGCCGCGGTCTCCCGAAGGGGGAGGTCATGAAGGACAGCAGGGGGCGCCCGCGCGTCGTCGTCACCGGGCTCGGTGAGACGACCGCGCTGGGCGGTGACGTCGCCACCACTTGGGACGCCATGCTCGACGGGGAGAACGGGATAGCGCGGCTCGACGACGAGCCGTGGGCGGCGGATCTGCCGCCGCTGGTGGGTGGAAAGGTGCGGGTCGAGCCGGGGCCCGCGCTCGAACACCAGCAGCGCCGCCGTCTCAGCCGCTCGGCCCAGCTCGCGGTGACGGCCGCCGCGGAGGCGTGGCGGGACGCGGGTCTCGCCGACGCGTCCGTGCATCCGGGGCGGGTCGCGGTGGTCGTGTCGGCCGCGCTCGGCGACATGAGCACGATGATCAGCGGCTGGGAGGCGCTGAAGACCCGGGGCTGGAACCGGGTGCCACCGCTGACCGTGGCGATGTCCATGGGCAACGGCCCGGCC
Organism: Streptomyces sp. NPDC059897; assembly: GCF_042730865.1. Classification (NCBI taxonomy): domain Bacteria; kingdom Bacillati; phylum Actinomycetota; class Actinomycetes; order Kitasatosporales; family Streptomycetaceae; genus Streptomyces; species Streptomyces sp. NPDC059897. Next base: position 61,678 of record NZ_JBHWKQ010000017.1, read on the forward strand.
GCCGCCGTCAGCCTCGTCGTGAACGCTCAGGCGGGCGTCAACGCGACGGTCAACGCCTGCTCATCGGGCACCCAGGCCCTTGCGACGGCCGCCGCCCTCATCCGGCGCGGGGAGGTGGACGTCGTGGTGGCGGGCGGCGCGGAGGCGCCGCTGCACCCGCTCGTCCTCGGCTCGTTCTCGGCGATGCGGGCGCTGTCGCGGCGCGTCGACGAACCGGCGGGCGCGTCCCGGCCGTTCGACGCGGACCGCGACGGAATGGTCCTCGGCGAGGGCGCGGGGGTCCTCGTCCTGGAGTCGGAGCGGCACGCGTACGAGCGCGGGGCCCGGATCTACGCCGAACTCGCGGGCGTCGGCATCTCGTCCGACGCCTTCCACATGGTGCAGCCGGAGCCGAACGGCGCGGGCACCGCGTCCGCAGTGCGCTCCTCGCTCGCCGACGCCGACGTGCGGCCGGAGGAGGTCGCGCACTTCAACGCCAACGGCACGTCGACGCTGCCCGGCGACGCGGCCGAGGCGCGCGCCGTGCAGGAGGTGTTCGGGGGCGCGGGCCGGGGCCCGGTGATCACCGCGAACAAGTCGATGCTCGGGCACGGTCTCGGCGCCGCGGGGGCCGTCGAGGCGATCACCACCGTGCTCGCCCTGCACCACGGCGTGGTGCCGCCGACCCGCAACTTCGTCCGCCTCGACGAGGGACTGGCGGTCGACGTCGCGCACGGCACGCCGCGCAAGCTGGAGAGCGACCAGGTCGTCGCCGTGAAGAACTCCGCGGGCTTCGGCGGGCACAACGTGGCGCTGACCTTCCGCGGGACGCCCGCGCGGCACGCCGGAGGGGGCTGACATGGCGCGCGAACGTGTGGCGCCCGCCGTCGTCGTCACCGGCGTCGGCGCCACCACCCCGTTGGGCGGGGACGCCACGTCGACCTGGGAAGGCATGCTGGCCGGGCGCTCGGGCGTGCGGCGCCTGACGCACCCGTGGGCCGAGGAGGTCGAGGTGCGGATCGCGGCGGAGGCGGCGGTCGACCCGGCCGACGCGCTGCTGTGCGGCCCGCCGGCGCCCGCGCTCGACCGCACCGCCAGGTTCGCCCTGGTGGCGGCGCGGGAGGCGTGGGCGGACGCCGGGTTCAAGGCACCCGGGGAGGGGTGCGACGAGGTCGAACCGCACCGGCTCGGCGTCGTGATCGCCACCGGTGTCGGCGGGGTGTCCTCGCTGCTCACGCAGTACGAGATGTTCAAGCAGCTCGGCGCCGCGGGCGTCTCGCCGCACGCCCTCGGGATGCTGCTGCCGAGCGGCCCGTCCGCCGCCGTCGGCCTCGACATCGGCGCGCGGGCCGGCGCGCACACGCCCGTCAGCGCCTGCGCCTCGGGCGCCGAGGCCGTCGGCTACGCCCTGGAGATGATCAGGACCGGCCGCGCCGACGTCGTCGTGGCGGGCGGCACCGAGGCCGCGATCTGCTCGGTGAACATGGCGGCGTTCGGCAACATGATGGCGATGTCCAAGCGCAACGACGACCCGGCCGGGGCCTCGCGCCCGTACGACCTGGGGCGCGACGGGTTCGTCATGGGCGAGGGGGCGGGGGTCGTCGTCCTGGAGTCCGCGGCGCACGCCGGGCGGCGCGGCGCGCGGGTCTACGCCGAGGTGCTCGGGCAGGGCCTGTCCGCCGACGCCCACCACATCACGCGGCCGGAGCCGACGGGCCGGGGCGTCGCCGCCGCGCTGCGCAATCTGCTCGGTGCCGCGGACATCGAGCCCTCGGAGGTCTGCCACGCGAACGCCCACGCCACTTCGACGCCGCTCGGCGACATCGCCGAACTGCGCGCGCTGCGCCAGGTGTTCGGGGGCGACGCCGACCACATCGCGGTGTCGGCGACCAAGTCCATGACGGGGCACCTGATGGGCGCGGCGGGCGGCGTCGAGACCGTCGCCACCGTCCTCGCGCTGCGGGACCGTCTTGCGCCCCCGACCATCAACCTCGACGACGTCGACCCGGAGGCGGCGGCCGAGGCCGACATCGTTCGGGAGGAGCCCAGGGCGCTGCCGGCGGGGGGTGTCGCCCTGAACAACTCCTTCGGCTTCGGCGGGCACAACGTGGTGCTCGCGTTCCGGGCGGCGTGAGCGCCACTTGGACGGTCGTGGGGTGCTACTTGGCGTCCGCGTAGCACTCCACGACCGCCACTGTGAACGGGAAGCGCACCGGGGTGTCGCCGAAGGTGAGGCGGGCCGCGAGGTCGGCGGCCTCGCGGATCGCCTCGCTCACCTTCTCGGCCTCCTCCTCGGGACAGTGCACGATCACCTCGTCGTGCTGGAAGAACACCAACTCGGCTGCCATGTCCGCCAGTTCGCGGCGCAGTGCGGCGAGGACGAGCAGCGTCCAGTCGGCGGCGCTGCCCTGCACGACGAAGTTCCGGGTGAAGCGGCCGCGGGCCCGCGAGTTCGACGAGGCGTAGCCGTACGTCAACCCGCCCGCCTCCGCCGCCTGTTCGGGCTCGTCCTGCGGGATGCCGGCCTCCTCGGGCTCGGCGGCGCCGACGGCGGGCGGGCACGTCCGGCCGAGCCACGTGCGCACGAGGCGGCCCTCCTCGCCCGCGCGCGCCGCCTCGTCGACGTACGCCACCGCCTGCGGGAAGCGGCGCCGCAGCAGCGCCAGGTTCTTCAGGCCGTCGCCCGAGGTCTGCCCGTATATGGCGCCGAGCACGGCCAGCTTGGCCTGCCCCCGGTCACCGGCGAACGCCCGGTCGGAGACGGCCTGGTAGAGGTCGGCGGCCTGCCCGGAGACCTCCATGAACGCGGGGTCGCGGGAGATCGCGGCGAGCACCCGCGGCTCCATCTGGTCGGCGTCGGCCACGACGAGCCGCCAGCCCGGGTCGGCCACCACCGCGCGGCGGATGACCTTGGGGATCTGGAGCGCGCCGCCGCCGTTCGTCGTCCACCGCCCGGAAACCGTGCCGCCCGGCAGGTACTCGGGTCTGAACCGGCCCTCCCTGACCCAGTCCTGCAGCCAGGACCAGCCGTGCGCCGTGTAGATCCGGTACAGCTTCTTGTACTCGATCAGGGGCGGTACGGCGGGGTGGTCGATGCCCTCGATCTCCCAGCGGCGCGTGGAGGTGAGCTTGATGCCGGCGTGCGCGAACGCCTTGATGACGTCGGCGGGGAGGTCCGGGCGCACCGGTCTGCCGAATGCCGCTGACACTTCATCCGCCAGTTCGGCCAGGCGGCGCGGCTCCCCGCCGCCCCCGTACCGCTCGCCCAGCAGCTCGCCGAGGACCGCGCGGTGCACGTCCGCCCGCCACGGCAGGCCCGCCGCGTGCATCTCGGCGGCCACCAGCATGCCCGCCGACTCGGACGCGGTGAGCAGCCGCATCCGGCCCGGCTGGGCGGTGGCGTCCTGACGGCGCTGCTGCTCCGCGTACACGTCGACGAGGTCGGTGAGCGATACGTCGACGGGTGGGCGCGGCTCGAAGAGCGAGGACTGGGAGCCGGGGGCGGCGACGCGGGGCGGGGGATCGGGCGGGACAGGCGCGCCCTTGAGTCTGGCGAGGGCCGCCGCGGCGGAACGCGGGTCGCCGTGCCGCCCCTCGTGCGCGACCAGGAGGTTCTCGGCGGCCTCGATGTCGTAGCACCGCTCCACGCGGACGCCTGCGGCGAGCAGCTGGGGGTATACGGCGTGGGTGTCCCGCCAGACCCACCGGGTGACCTCCGGCCGGGAGCGGACGGCCGCGGCGAGGTCCGGTTCCCGTACGACCTCGCCGGCGGGCAGCGCGTCCGGGCCCAGCGGCACCAGGTCGGCGCCGCCGCGCTCGGTGGGGGCGAGAGCCCATCGCTCGGTCACGCTGCCGAGTGTCACACCCGGCACTGACAATCTTTCCGCCGCGACGTCGTTGCGGCCACGGGGCTCCGCCCCGGACCCCGCTGCTCAATCGCCGCAGGGGCTTAAAAATCCAACCCCCGCCGCTGGGCGTGAAAAACCAAGCCCCTGTGGCGAGTGGGCAAAACCAAGCCTCGGCGGCGAGTGGGCAAAATCAAGCCCCGCCGGCGATTGAGGCGCGGGGTCCGGGGCGGAGCCCCGCGAGCGCAACGCCGTCGCGGCGATTCAGCTGTCGCCGCCCTCATCAATAAGGCGGCGGACCTCCCGGTCGACCAACCCCAGCCGCGCCTCCGCCACCAGGGGCACCGCCCTCCGTTGGCGCCGCGCCTCGTGGATGTCGATGTCGACCGTCACGAGGCCCGTCTCCCACTGCGGGGCCTGCGCCACGACCGTGCCGCGTGGGTCGACGACGCGGGAGCCGCCCCAGAAGGACGCCCCGTTCTCGTTGCCGACGCGGTTCACGAAGACGACCCAGCACTGGAGCATCTTGGCCGTGTAGGAGAGGAGCGTGTCCCAGTAGAGGGTCGTGTCCATGGCCTCCGGGTCCAGCGTCGCCGCGCTGTTCGCCGGGACGAACAGGACCTCCGCGCCGTCCTGCACCGCCAGCCACGGAAGCACCGGCTGCCACGCGTCGTTGCAGACCAGCGTCGCGGCCCTGCCGTGCTCGCCGGGCAGGTCGTACGCGCGGGAGTGCTGGCCGGGGCTGACGTGCTTGCGCTCCTCCCAGGCCAGGTAGTTCGGGAGGTACAGCTTGCGGTGGGCGTGCAGCAGGGCGCCGCCCGCGTAGTAGGCGGACGTGTTGTACGCGCGCAGGCTGGTGTGTTCGTGCAGGCCCACCATGACGTCCGGGCCGTCCGGGGACGTGAGGCCGAGGAGCCGGGGATCGTTCGTGGCGATCGACGTGTCCGACTTCAGGCCGCCGAGGTGATAGCCGTGCAGGCTCAGTTCGGGAAAGACGACGAGGTCCGCCCCCTGGGCCTTGGCCTGCGCGATCTGCTCGCGGGCCGTGTCCAGGTTGGCGTCCACTTCGCCGAGTTCGCAGTCGGTCTGCGCCAGTGCCACTCTCATGCCCCCGAGCCTCGCATGTCGCGGCGGCCCCTGGCATCTCGGTGGTCCCCGGCATCTCGGTGGGCCGCAACCGTTCGGGTGTGCGGAACCGTCCTCGTATCCGAAACGTTCAAAAAGATCATCGTCGCGCAGAAAGGACCACCCCCCACCGTGTCCACCACCCGCCGCGCCATCCTCACCACCGCGACCGCCGTCGGCGCCACCGCGCTCGCAGGCACCGCTTCCGCCGCCCCCCGACCGGCATCCGGCACCGCGCACGCCGCCGGGCCGGCCGACGGCCGCTTCAAGGCCCTGGAGCGCAAGCACAGCGCCCGCCTCGGCGTGTACGCGCACGACCTCGGCAGCGGGCGCACCGTCCGGTACCGCGCCGACGAGCGCTTCCCGATGTGCTCCACGTTCAAGACGCTCGCCGCCGCCGCCGTGCTGCGCGACCTCGACAAGGACGGGGAGTTCCTGGCCCGCCGCGTCCACTACACGCAGGCCGACATCGACCGCGCGGGCGGCGCTCCGGTCACCGGGAAGCCGGAGAACCTCGCGCAGGGCATGACCGTCGCCGAACTGTGCGGCGCCGCGATCTCGTACAGCGACAACACCGCGGCCAACCTCCTCATGGAGCGCCTCGGCGGCCCCACCGCCGTCACCCGCTTCGTCCGCTCGACCGGCGACCGCACGACCCGCCTCGACCGCTGGGAGCCCGAGCTGAACTCGGCCGAGCCGGGCCGGATCACCGACACCAGCACGCCCCGCGCGATCGGCACGACGTACGCGCGGCTGGTCCTCGGCGACGCCCTCGACCCGGCCGACCGCGACCGGCTGACCAAGTGGCTGCTCGCCAACACCACCAGCGGCGAGCGGTTCCGAGCCGCCCTGCCCGCCGACTGGGTGCTCGGCGACAAGACCGGCACGGGCCGGTACGGCACCGCCAACGACGTCGGCATCGCCTGGACGCCGGACGGGGCGCCGGTGATCCTCTCCGTCCTGTCGACCAAGCCGGACAAGGACAAGGACACCGAGGGCGACAGCCCGCTGGTGAAGCGGGCCGCCGAACTGATCGTGGAGTCCCTGGCCTCGTAGGGCTGGGATCATGGCCGGATGAGCGGTACGAGCAGTGACAGCACGGTCGAGCGGGCCTTCGCCGCCGCCCTCCACGATGGCGGCGACCTCGACACAGGGGCCTCGCTGCTCGCCGCCGACCCCTCCTCCGACGGCGAACTCGCCCTCCGGGGGCGGGAGTTCGTGCGGCGTGCGTGGGAGCGCGGCTGGCAGCCGGCCGACGTGCTGCGGATGGTCGTACGGCAGGAGGGCCTGGACGCGGGCCACGAACGGCTCGCGGCCCACCTGATCCGCACCGAGACCGAGCGGTACGAGCACCTGCCGCCGCGCTGGTCCGCCCAGCTCGCCGAGCTGCCCGCGCACGGGCCCGCGCGCACGGACCGGTTCTCGTACGCGACGACCGCCCTGGAGCTGTACCGGCTCCTCGCGCGGCTGCCCGCGATCGAGCCGGTCGGCCCGGTGCCGGGGGAGTCGATCGGCGTCCCCGTGGCGGGCGAGCCGCGCGCCCTGGCGAAGATCCGCGCGCTGCTCGCCAAGGCGGAGCGGACCGGGTACCCGCCGGAGGCGGAGGCGCTGTCGGCGAAGGCGCAGGAGCTGATGGCCCGGCACTCGGTCGACGAGGCGCTGCTCGCCTCCCGTACGCACGCCAAGGAAGCCCCCGCCGCCTGCCGGATCGGCGTCGACGCCCCCTACGAGACGGCGAAGGCGGTCCTCCTCGACGCGGTGGCCTCGGCGAACCGCTGCCGCGCGGTGTGGAACTCGGCGTTCGGTTTCTCGACGGTCGTCGGCTTCGAGCCGGATCTGGAGGTCGTCGAGGTCCTCCATACGTCGCTGCTCGTGCAGGCCACCGCCGCGATGACGCGCGCCGAGGCCGAGCAGCGGGCGGGCGGCCGCAAGCGCACGAAGACCTTCCGGCAGTCGTTCCTGGCGGCGTACGCGCACCGGATCGGGGACCGGCTCGCCGCCGTCACCGAGCAGGTGACGGGGGCGATGGGTGAGGCGCTGCCGGTGCTCGCCGCCCGGGACGTCGCGGTCACCGGGCGGGCCGAGGAGATGTTCCCCGAGACCGTGACGACGCGCATGAGGGGCGTCACCGACGAAGCGGGCTGGACCGAGGGCACCGAGGCGGCCCGGAGGGCCAGGCTCGAAGGGTGAGCCGACGTCAGGCGGCGGCGCGCTCGATGCGGTCGAGCAGCCGGTGGTGCCGGACGGCGTGCGCGAAGTCGGGGACGACGGACGTGCCGTCGGCCAGGTCGCGGCGGAGCTGGGCGTAGGCGGCTCCGACGTTGTACGCGTCGGTGCCGCGCAGCTCCGCGAGCTCGGGCTCGAAGTAGCGGTCGGGGACGGTGATCTCGCTGGGCGCGGTGTCGGCGCCGCGCGCCCCGCTGAGGGTGTACTCACCCATCTGCAGGTGGCCGTGGTCGCCGGTGAGGATGAGGTCGCCCTCGGTGCCGTTGATCTCCCAGTGGAAGTTCGTGCCGCGCGACTGCCCGCCCCGGAAGTGCACGGAGGCCACCGCACCGGAGGCCAGCACGCCGCCGAGCGCCACCTGGTCGGCGACGTCGGGCCGGTGGACCTCGCCGGTGCGCGGGTCCTTGATCTCCCGGTGCCGGGTCGCGGTGACGGCGCGGAGGGGAGCGGCCTCGTCGAAGTCGCCGAGCACCGAGGTCAGACCGTCGAGCGTGTGCCCGAACGGGATGGTCAGCATGTTCGCCCCGGAGGCCCGGTCCAGGAGATACGCGCCGCCCTCCGGGAACTCCGCTCCCCAGCCGCGCCCCGACGCCACGAGGCTCGTGGACAGCACCTCGCCCACGTAGCCCTCCGCGACGAGATCGCGCAGGTGGCGCACGACCGGGGCGGAGCGCGCCTGGAGCCCGGTGAAGGTGCGCACACCGCGGTCGGCGGCGAGCGCGGCGAGAGCCTCGGCCTCGGCGGGCCCGACGCCCAGCGGCCACTCGGAGAACACCGCCTTGCCCGCGGCGACGGCCGACTCGATGATCTCGCGGTGGTCCGGCACCTTGACGGTGACCACGACGAGGTCGACCTCGTCGGAGGCGGCCAGCTCGGCGGCGGTGCCGTAGGAGTGCGGGACGCCGAACTTCTCGGCGGCGGCCCGCGCGGATTCGGCGCTGCTCGCGGACAGCGCACGCACCTCGAAACCCTTGAGGCGGCGCAGGGCGGGCAGGTGGGCACGGGAGGCCCAACCGCGTTTCGCGGAGAGACCGACGATGCCCACACGGACCGGGGACTGCTGGGACAGGGGCATGACGGGACTCCTCCGCGAGGGCGACGAGGCACTGACGAGGCACTAGAGTGTTCGACGATCGACGAACATTCGGCATGCGGAGTGTACGCACGGCGTCGAACACTCGGCAAGAGGGCCCGAGGCCGGGCTCATTCGTGGACAGGTTTCTTGGACAGGGAGGACGGCATGGCAGTGGCGCGGGTCGCGACGGCGGGTACGGCGAGCGGGCATCGGGCCGCGCCCGTGCACGTCGATCCGGTGGACGTTCCGCTGGAGGCGGCGCTCGTCGCGCTCGCCGACCCCGTGCGGCGCACGCTCGTGCGTGAGCTGGCCGGGGCCGTCGACTGGGAGCGCACCTGCGGCACCTTCGACGTGCCGGTCACGAAGGCGACGCTGAGCCGGCACTTCGCCGTGCTCCGGGAGGCGGGGCTGCTGGAGCAGCGGGACGCCGGGCCCAAGCGCCTCAACCGGCTGCGCCGCGCCGAGTTCGACGCCCGTTTCCCCGGCCTCCTGGACCTGGTGCTCCGCGAAGGGGAGTAAGACGCGCCGTCCGGAACGGCAGATGCCCGTATTCTGGCGAAATGAGCTGGTTCCGGGCGTTGAAGGTGACCACGCGCTCGGGCCTGACCGTCGAGCGCAAGCGCCTCGAACCGCTGATCGCCCTGCGCGGCGCAGCGGGGCTCGCGATCGTGCTCGCGGTGAGCCTGTCGCTGTTCGGTCCCGCGGTGGCGGCCGGATCCGCCTTCGGCGCGTTCCAGGCGGCGATCGCCACGTTCCAGCGCAGCTGGCGGCCACGTCCCGAACTGGCGCTCGCCTCCGGCGCGAGCCTCGGCATTTCTACGTTCCTCGGCTACCTCACCGGCTCCCACCTCGTCTTCTTCCTGCCGCTGCTCGCGCTGTGGACGTACCTTTCGGGGCTTGCCTGGGCGGCGGGGCCGACCATCGGCATCATGGCCTCGTCGAACGTCGCGATGATGCTCGTGACCATCACGCTGCCGACGACGATCGGTGAGGCCGCGGGCCACGCGGCGATGATGGCCTTCGGCGGCCTGGTCCAGGCGGCGCTGGTGATCCTCTTCCCCGTACGGCGGTGGGGAGCGCACCGCGACGCCCTCGCCGACGCGCTCGCGGCGGAGGCGGACTACGCGCGGCGGCTGCGGCACGATCCCGTCGCCGCGTTCGATCCGGAGCCGCTGATGCTGGCGCGCAACGCCGCCGCGCTCACGCCGCGGCAGGCCAGGACCCGGCCCGCGCAGCTGCACGGTGCGCGGGGCGTCGCGGAGCGCATCCGCCCGGTGCTCGCCTCGCTCGCCGATCCGGCGGTCGGGGTGCCGGAGGAGGGGCCCGAGCGGGACCGGGTGCGGGAGTTGCTGGCCGCGGCGGGGGCGATTCTGGACGCTGCGGCGAGGGCCATCCGGCACGGGTCCCGGGTGGAGGTTCCGCCGGATGCGATCGCGGCGTTCCGGTCCCCGGATACCGGGGTGATTCTGTCCGGCCCACCGCAACGTGCGGCCAACCGTCTGGGGTCACTTCTGCGTGACGTCCTGGAGACGGCGGGCGGCACGTCCCCCACGCCACGGGGCTCCGCCCCGGACCCCGCGCCTCAATCGCCGGCGGGGCTGGATTCTGCCCACCCGCCGCAGGGGCAAGAGAGCGCCGACCCGCCGCACGGGCGCGAGAGTGCCGATCCGGCGCACGGGCGCGAGAGTGCCGCCCCCGCCCCGGGCTCCGCGGACTCTCGTCCGACTGCGGGGATTGGTTTTCCCCACTCGCCGCAGGGGCAAGAGGGTGCCGACCCGCCGCACGGGCCAGACGGTGCCCACCCCCCGCACGGGCAGGAGAGTGCCGACCCCGCCTTGGGCAATCTGCCTTCCCCAAGCTCTGCGACAAGCTCCGAGCAGGGGAGACCCCATCGGGCGGCAGGGTGGGCAAGGCGGCCCCCGGTGCCGCGCGCCGATACGACGGCCCCCGCCCCGGCGCCGATCGCCCAACCGCTTCGGCGGCCCAGTATCTTCACGCTGCTGCCCGTCGCCGCGCGGGCGATCCGGCGGGAGGCCCGGCCCGGGACCCCCGTGCTGCGGCACGCGAACCGCGTCGCCGCGGTCGCCGTCGCCGGCTACCTCATCGGCGACGCCCTCCCGTACGGCCACGGCTACTGGGCCCCGATGTCCGCCGTGATGGTGATGCGCCCCGACTTCTCGCAGACGTACTCCCGCGCCGTCGCACGCTTCGGCGGCACCCTCGTCGGCGTCACCGCGGCCACCGCGATCCTCCAGCTCGCCCACCCCGGCACGTACCTCTCCGCAGTGCTCGCCGTGGTGTGCGCGGCACTGATGTACCTCCTGATGCGCACGGGACAGCTCGCCGCCCAGGCCTGCGTCGCCATGTACGTCGTGTTCCTGCTCGGCATGGGCGGCCAGGAGTGGAGCCAGACCGTCCCCGAACGCGTCGTCCTGACACTCGTCGGCGGCGTGCTCGCGATGTTGTCGTACGCCCTGTACCCGGCCTGGGAGACCCCGCGCCTGCGCACCCGGCTCGCCGACTGGCTGGCCGCGCTCGGCGAGTACGCCGCCGCGGTCGTCGCCCACTACGCGAGCCCGGCGGGCAAGAGCTGCCCGGACGTGCGCGAGGCCCTGCTCAAGGCCCGGGACGCGCACATCGCCTGGGAACAGGCCGCGGCCCGCGCCAAGACCGAACCCGTACGCCACCGCGGACTGTCCAACGCCGCGGCCGACGACGCCGCGCACGCCCTGCACCACATCGGCCGCGTGGTGATGCTGATGGAGGCGCACCTGCCGGAGCGCGGCGCGACCCCCGTGCCCGCCGCGGACGCGCTCGCCGACGCGCTGCGCGCCGCGACCCGCGACGGCGCCCAGGCCATCCGCGAGCGCCGGATCCCGCGCTGGAAGCCGGTCCGCGAGGCCCTCGACGCGTGGGACGGCGAGGGCGTCCCTGACCGGGTGGTGCGCCGCGGGGCGGGTCTTCTCCTCGAAACGCTGGAGGAACTCTCCGACGCCCTGGACACCGACGTACCGCCGATGACCAGGGAGTCGACCGACCAGCGGTGACACCAGCGGTGACACCGGAGGCGGTTCAGTTCGTCGGGAGGCCGCTGGGCAGGCCGGTCGGCAGCTCGCCGTCCTTCGCCTTCTTGAACGTGTCCTTCGTGCCGCCGTCCCACGAGACCCGCATCGTGCCGCCGTCGTTCGACTCGACCGCGCCCTTCGTGCGGTCGGTGTTCCCGTCCGCGCACCGGAGCGTCAGCGTCGGCTTCCCGTCGCCCGCCAGGGTCCCCGTGCACAGGTGCCCGTCGGCCGTGGTCAGCGCGGCCTGCTTCGCGCCGACGACCAGGACGACGGGCTTGCCGCCGCCGGACGCCTTCCACACCCCCTCGGCGTCCTTCACGGAACCAGGACCGGCTTCGGACCCGGACCCGGACCCGGACCCTGAAGAGGACGGGGCCGGGGTGTCGCCCCGGTCCTTTCCACCGTTTCCGCCGTCGTCGGCACCCCCACCGCTGCACCCGCCGAGGGCCAGCGCCACCACCACGGCGGCAGCGCCCACCCCGCACCGCACGGTCCTCCTGCGCACAACGTCTCCCAACCTCAGTACGACCTCAGTGCCGGCTCAGAACGGGAACTGCGAGCGCCCCCGTTGCACCGATATCCACTTCTGCGTGGTGAACGCCTCCACCGTCGCCTCGCCGTTGAGCCGCCCGATCCCCGACTGCTTCTGCCCGCCGAAGGCGACGAGCGGCTCGTCGTGCACGGTCCCGTCGTTCACATGGAACATGCCGGTGTCGATCCGCTGGGCGAAGGCCACCCCGCGCTCCACGTCGCCCGTGTGCACGGCGCCGCTCAGCCCGTACGGGGTGTCGTTCGCGATCCGCACCGCTTCCTCGTCCCCGTCGAACGGGATGAGCAGGGCGACCGGACCGAAGATCTCCTGCCGCAGGACGGGGGAGTCGGCGGGCAGCCCGGTGAGCACGACCGGTTCCACGATGTTCCCGTCCACGCCCCCGCGGACGAGCGCGGTGGCGCCCTCCGCGACCGCGGTGGCGACGACGCTCGAAATCGCCTCCGCCTGCGTGGAGTTGATGACCGGGCCGATGACGGTGGCGGGATCGCGCGGGTCGCCCGACTTGAGGGTGGAGACCTTCGCCACGAACTTCTCCGTGAACTCCTTCTGTACCTTGCGGTCCACGAGGATCCGGTTCGCCGCCATGCAGACCTGGCCCTGGTGGACGTACCGGCTGAAGACCGCGGCGTCCACCGCGTAGTCGATGTCCGCGTCGTCGAGCACGGTCAGCGCGCTGTTGCCGCCGAGTTCGAGGATCGCCTGCTTGAACTGCGCGGCGCAGACCGTCCCGACGTGCCTGCCGACCTGGTCGGAGCCGGTGAAGGAGATGACCTTGGGCACCGGGTGGGTCAGGAACGCGTCGCCGATCTCCGCGATGTCGGTGATGACGACGTTGAGCAGACCGGCCGGCAGGCCCGCGTCCTCGAAGAGCTTCGCGATCAGCGAACCGCCCGTGATCGGGGTGTTCTGATGCGGCTTGAGGACCACGCCGTTGCCGAGCGCCAGCGCGGGCGCGACGGACTTGAGCGACAGCAGGAACGGGAAGTTGAACGGCGATATGACCCCGACGACCCCGACCGGCACCCGGTACAGCCGGTTCTCCTTGCCGTCCACGGGCGAGGGGATGATGCTGCACTGCGGGCGCAGCGCCAGCTGGATCGACTCGCGCAGGAACTCCTTGGCGAGGTGCAGCTCGAAGCCGGCCTTCACCCGCGTACCACCGAGCTCGTCGATGATCGCCTCGGTGATCTCCTCCTCGCGCTCCTCGAGGAGGCGCAGGGTGCGCTCGAAGACGGCGCGGCGCGCGTACGCGTTGGTCCCCGCCCAGTCCTTCTGGACCCGCTCGGCCGCGCGGTACGCCTCGTCTATCTCTTCCACGGAGGCGACGGTGATGGAGGCGAGCTTGTCACCGTTGTAGGGATTGAAGTCGATGATGTCCCACGCCCCGCGTCCGGGACGCCACGAGCCGTCGATGTATTGCCGGTCCAGTTCCGTGAAGTAGGACATGTAATCCCTTGCTGCAGCGCCGGGCACCTCTGATGCCCGTCATCGTACGGGCGGGTAATGACAGTTGCAGCAGGAGTTACGTCAACTCACAGCAGGCTCAGGCCAATTCCGACAACGCGTCACGGAGCAGTCGCACACTGTCCTCGGGCGAGGGGCACTGCGCCGACAGTTCCGTCATCGCCTTCTCGTACTGCGTCACGTCCTCGCGCTTGTCCAAATACAGCGCGCTGGTGAGCTGTTCGAGGAAGACGACGTCCGAGAGCTCGGACTCCGGGAACGTGAGAATGGTGAACGTGCCGGACTCGCCCGCGTGCCAGCCGTGGCTGAACGGCATGATCTGCAGGGTCAGATGGGGCAGCGACGCCAGCTCGATGAGGTGCTCCAGCTGTCCGCGCATCACCTCGCGCCCGCCCTGCACCCGCCGCACCGTGGCCTCGTCGAGCACGATGTGCACCTGCGGCGCCCGCTCGTCGACCAGCAGCTTCTGCCGCTCGATGCGCAGCGCGACCCGGCGCTCGACGTCCTCGCGCGGGGCCCCCTTCATGCCCTGCTCGACGACCGCGTGGGCGTACCCCTCGGTCTGCAGCAGGCCGTGCACGAACTGCGCCTCGTACCCGCGGATCTGGGAGGCCGCGCCCTCGAGCCCGAGGTACGTCGGGAACCAGCCGGGCAGTACGTCGCTGTAACTGTGCCACCAGCCCGCGACGTTGGCCTCCTTCGCGAGCGAGAGCAGGGCCGAGCGCTCCGTCTCGTCATCCACCCCGTACAGCGTCAGCAGGTCGGCGACATCGCGCGTCTTGAAGCTCACCCGTCCCAACTCCATGCGGCTGATCTTCGATTCGGAGGCGCGAATCGAGTAGCCGGCGGCCTCGCGGGTGATCCCGTGCGATTCCCGCAGGCGCCTCAGCTGTGAGCCCAGCAGGATGCGTCGCACCACCGAGCCCCCACCAGAGTTCAGCGCCTGGGGCGACCCCCATGCCTCCCCAGCGGTCACGTCTCTTCATCCTCCCCATTGGTCCACGGCCGAAGTCTGCCATCAAAACGCTCCAGCCTGTACTCGTTCGGTTACAGAAACGGAAAGATCACGAACTACATGCGCAAGAAGTCGTAGGAAGAAATGAGCGAGAAGCGGTACGTGACTGCTCAAGTCGGGCGCGTGCACGTGCATCTGCCCTTGCATCCGCTGTACGCATTCGGAACGATGGCGCCACCACCGCTCGCTGCGTACTGCGAAAATGGGGAGTGCCTCGCATGGGGACGGACGGATCGACCATGCTCGAGCCTTTGGGCGCGTTAAGGCGCGGCCTGCCTCCGGTCGACCCTTCGGCCGTCTCCAGCACCGCGTCCTGCGCGCTGCCCGCCCGTTATGAAGCGGTGCGCTGCGCACGGGAGTTCAGTCGCAGGACGCTCGCCGACTGGGAGGCGTTGGAGCGCTTCGACGACATCTGTCTCGTCGTATCCGAACTCGTCACCAATGCCCTGCGGCACGGCCTTCCGGCGAACGCCCCGCACGGCCAGGACCCGCCCGTACGGCTCCATTTGATGCACTGGTCTTCGCGCGTAGTGTGCGCGGTCCGTGATCCCAGCGACGACAGTCCGGTCGCCCAAGAAGTGGACATCGAGGACGATTTCTCGGCGGAGTCGGGGCGTGGGCTGTTCCTCGTCGACTCGTTCGCCGACAGCTGGGGCTGGCACCCCTTGGCCGGAGCGCTGAGCGGAAAGGTCGTCTGGGCGCTCTTCAGGCTGTGAAGGCTTGAAGGCCGCCTATTGAGGACGCGTCAGGCCCCGGCCGTCAGATGGTCGAATTCCCCGTCCTTCACGCCGAGGAGCATCGCCTCTATCTCCGCGGGCGTATAGACGAGCGCGGGCCCTTCGGGAAAGTTCGAGTTGCGCACGGCGATCCTTCCGCCGGGCAACTTCGCGAACTCCACGCAGGAGCCCTGCGAGTTGCTGTGCCTGCTCTTCTGCCAGACCACTCCGTGCAACTCCGTGGCCGCCATGCCGTTGTACACGTGGTGCACGGTTCGCTCCCCGGTGGTGCTGTCAGTGCTGTAACAGTGAATGATTCTGTGGTCAATGCGAATGCCGGGACAGCAGTGATCAACTGCCCCAACTGTCCAGGATCATAGCTGCGTTCAAATGCCCATGCATGGGCAGATGCACGTGCACGCGGGGTGTTCTCGCAGTTACAGCTCGGAAAGCGCCTGCCCCCGTGCCCGCATTACATGCGACCGCCATCCACCGTCCATGATCTTTCGAGCCATCGCCTGAGCGGGGTCGTCCGGATCGAATCCTTCATGGACCAAGAAGAGCCGCGTCCCACGGCCTTCTTCGGACAGTGTCCAAGTGATCGTCCAGTCCGCGGAATTGGCCGGAACTCGATCCGCCCGGCGCATCCTCGGCATCCGCTCGTCCTCGTAGGCGAGCACCTCCGCCGCGACCCTGCCGGAGAGGTCGGGGTCGGGTCGCGGCACCGCCGTCATCGTGTGGGGTCGTGTGTCGGGTCGGCTCACTGATGCTCATGAGGCGTCATCGCCGGGCACGGCGTCCAGTACGTCGCTGAGGTCACTCGGCTTCTTCCGCCAGAACCGCTCGTAGGGATGCAGCCAGTCCTGTACGTCGGCGAGCGGCGCGGCCTCCAGGCGGTAGATCCGCCGCCGGCCCGAGCGCTCCTCGGAGACGAGGCCCGCGTCGCGCAGCACCTTCAGGTGTTCGGAGAGGCTGGGTCGGGCCATGTCGAAGCGGTTCGCCACGGCCCCCGCCGGCTGCGGTCCCTGCTCCCGCAGCAGGCGCAGGATCTCGCGCCGGGTGCCGTTGGCGAGCGCGCCGAAGATCCGGTCCTGGTCGTGGTGCCGGCCGGTGGTGGGGTGCGCGCTCGCGGGGGTCATGGCGGTCAGAAGCTCCCTGTCTCGCTCTCGGTGATCAGCATCAGGCCGTTGCCGTCCGGGTCGGTCAGGCCCGCCATCCGCCCCCACGGCAACTGCTCGGGCCCGTCGACCTCGACGCCCGCGGCCTTCAGGCGCTCGCAGTCGGCGTCGACATCGGTCGTGACGAACATGATCCCCGCGCCGAACCGGGCGTGAAATCGCCCATGCCGGGTCCGGCGAGCGTGAAGACGGTCTGTCTCGGAAGATACGTAGGGCTGTCCCTACGCGTCAAACGTAGGGAAAGCCCTACGTGTCCGCGCGGCGCTTGACCGGCGGCGGGCCCTGTGCCTCCGGCGTCTACGCTGGACCGCATGTCAGCGATCCGCCTGCTGGTGCTCGGGGCCGTACGCCAGCACGGCCGCGCGCACGGCTATCAAGTGCGCAACGACCTGGAGTACTGGGGCGCCCACGAGTGGTCGAACGCCAAGCCGGGCTCGATCTACCACGCGCTCAAGCAGATGGCGAAGCAAGGGCTGCTGCACGCCCACGAGGTCGCGCCCTCCACGGCCGGCGGCCCGCCGCGCACCGAGTACGAGCTGACGGAGCAGGGGCGGGAGGAGTACCTCACCCTGGTCCGCGAGTCGCTGACCTCGTACGACCAGCGGCCCGACATCCTCACGGCGGCGCTCGGCTGCATGGTGGACCTGCCGCGCGACGAGGTCGTGGGCCTGCTCAAGGAGCGGGTGCGGTACATGGAGGAGTGGCGGCGCTCCGTCACGGAGTACTACACGCCCGAGGAGGGCCCCGAACAGCTGGGCCACATCGGCGAGATCATGAACCACTGGGTCTTCTCCGCCGACACCGGCGCGCAGTGGACCAGGGGTCTGATCGCCCGCATCGAGGGCGGCGCCTACACCTTCGCGGGCGAGGGCGAACCCTTCGTCGGCGTGCTCGCGGAGGGGCAGGAGAACCCGTACGCGGCGGGTGAGCAGGCCGCGGGGAGAGACCGCTAATCAAGTTTGACGAATGGCCTCGCCTCCCTTACCTTCGTCCACCTAGTCAAGTTTGACTACGACCCTTTGGGTATGGAAGGAGCCGGATGACGGACGTGATCGTCGCCGAGGGAGTGCGGAAGCGGTACGGGGAGAAGGCGGCACTCGACGGGCTCGACCTGACGGTGGGCCGGGGCACCGTGCACGGCGTGCTCGGGCCGAACGGGGCGGGCAAGACCACCGCCGTACGCGTCATGGCGACGCTGCTGCGGGCCGACGAGGGCCGCGTGGAGGTGGCGGGCCACGATGTGCGGCGCGCCCCGGACGAGGTCCGCCACCGCATCGGCCTGCTCGGCCAGCACGCGGCGCTCGACGAGGAGTTGAGCGGCCGGCAGAACCTGGAGATGTTCGGCAGGCTCCACCACCTGGGCGCCCGGCGCGCGGGCGGCAGGGCCGACGAACTCCTGGCCCGCTTCGGCCTCGCGGACACCGGCCGCAAGGCGGTCAAGGCGTACAGCGGCGGCATGCGGCGCCGCCTGGACCTCGCCGCGTCGCTGATCACCGAGCCGGAGGTGCTCTTCCTCGACGAGCCGACGACCGGGCTCGACCCGCGGGGCCGCGCCGAGGTCTGGGGCGCCGTGCGCTCGCTGGTCGGCGGCGGCACGACGGTGCTCCTGACCACGCAGTACCTGGAGGAGGCGGACCAGCTGGCCGACCGGGTCTCGGTGGTCGACCGGGGCCGGGTCGTGGCGGACGGCAGCCCGGACGAGCTGAAGGCGAAGCTGGGCGGCGACCGGATCGACGTGGTGGTCCGGGACGCGGCACACCTGCCCCGGGTGGCCGCGATGCTGCCACCGGGCGCCACGGTCGACGCCGACCGCCGCCTGGTGAGCGCCCCGGTGGCCGACCGGATGGCCGCGCTCACCGAGGTCGTACGAGCCCTTCAGGAGGCCGGCGTCGAGGCGGAGGAC
Organism: Streptomyces sp. NPDC059897; assembly: GCF_042730865.1. NCBI lineage: Bacteria > Bacillati > Actinomycetota > Actinomycetes > Kitasatosporales > Streptomycetaceae > Streptomyces > Streptomyces sp. NPDC059897. The sequence goes on from NZ_JBHWKQ010000017.1 coordinate 79,822, forward strand.
GTGGCGCTGCGCCGCCCCACGCTCGACGAGGTGTTCCTGCACCTGACGGAGGTCCCCGCATGAGTACGTCGTTGAGCTGGGCGGTCACGGACTCCTGGACGATGACCCGCCGCGAACTCGCCCACTGGGCGCGGCAACCGGTGCAGGTCGTGGTCGGCCTGGTGTTCCCCGTGATGCTGCTCGTGATGTTCGGCTACCTGGTCGGGGGCGGGAAGGGCGTCGAGGGCGACTACGTCGACTTCCTCGTCCCCGGCATGCTCGCGCTGACCATGGCGTTCGGCCTGGAGTCGACGATGGTGGCGATCACCCAGGACCTCAACAAGGGGGTGATCGACCGGTTCCGGTCCATGCCGATGACCAACGGGGCGGTCCTGGTGGGCCGTTCGGTGGCGGACATGCTCCAGTCGGCGGCGTCGATCGCGGTCATGGCCGGGGTCGGGCTCGCCATCGGCTGGCGGCCGCACGGCTCGTTCGGCGCGGTGCTGGGGGCCTTCGGGCTGCTGCTCCTGCTGCGCTTCGCGATGCTGTGGCTGGGCATCTGGCTGGCCATGGTGGCGGGGAAGCCGGAGCTGGTGCAGGCCGTGCAGATCCTGGTGTGGCCGGTCGGATTCCTCTCCAACGCCTTCGCGGTGCCGTCGACGATGCCGGACTGGCTGGGCGCGGTGGTGGAGTGGAACCCGATGTCGGCGACGGCCTCGTCGGTCCGGTACCTGTTCGGCAACCCGGGCGGCGCGGACGAGGTGTGGCTCGCGGTGGCGTGGCCGGTGGGGCTCGTGGCGGTGTTCTTCCCGCTGGCGGTGCGGAGGTTCACGGGGCTGAGCAAGTAGCCGTTCAGCTAGCCGTCAGCAGCTCCGCCGGATCGGACATGCGGCGGTGACATGGGAGCCAACCCCGCTACGAGGACGGGAAGTTGTTCCGTGCTCGTCGCGCTCAGCGGATCGCCGCCCCGTCCTCCGACAGTTGCATCTGCGGGCGTCCCGTCACCAGGAGCCAGGCGGGCAGCGACGCGATGCACATCAGGGCGATGATCGCGGGGGAGGCGACCAGGACGGCCGCCGTGAAGAGGCTGACCCAGCCCTGCCGGGTGACCGCGAGGAGCACTCCGAGCACCCCGGCCGCGATGCCGACCGAGGGGTTCACGGCGGGCACGACGGCGTGCGCGAAGAGGCCGAAGGCCGCGCCCACGAAGACGGCGGGGAAGATCCGGCCGCCCCGGAACCCGCACGTCGCGGCGATCAGCAGCGCGGCCAGCTTCACCACGGTCATCAGGGCGAACTCCCCGGCCGACCAGCCGTCGGGGGACCCGGCGATCTCCTTGACCTCCGCGAGCCCCTTGAACAGCGTCAGTTCGCCGCCGAGCGCCCCGAGCAGGCCGAGCAGGAGCCCGCCCAGCGGCAGCGTCAGCATCGGGTGGCCGAGGCGGCCGAAGGCCCGGTGCACGTGGGGGAAGGCGTAGACGGCGGTCATCGCGAACACCGCGGCCGCGCACGCGACCACGATCGCCGAGAGGAGGTCCACCCAGTCGGGGTCGCCGAGCGGGGGCAGGCCCAGGTCGAAGGAGGGCGAGGCGACCAGGGACGTGGTCATGGAGCCCGCGGCCGCCGCGAGCAGCGGCCCGAACATGTTGTCCCACAGCGAGCCCTTCATCGGCATCGCCTTCCCGGCCAGCGTCTCCGAGACGAGCAGCGCGGCCGCGATCGGCGTGCCGAACAGGGCGCCGACGGTCGCCGCCGTCGCGAGGCTCACCCACATCGTCGCGGGCGAGTCCGGCACCAGCTTCTTGCCGAGCCAGAACGCGAGCCCCACGTTCACCGCGATGATCGGGTTCTCCGGGCCCAGGCTCGGCCCGCCGGCCAGCATCAGCGCGGCGGCGAGCGCGAGCCCCGGCAGCACGTAAGGGGGCAGCGGCGCCTCGCCGCCGAGCCCCATCGTGGCCGGGTCGGGGCCCGCGTGGCCGGGCGCCTTCCACACCACGAGGCCGACGAGGACGCCCGTGACGGTGAGCATCACGATGATCCACAGTGCGGAGTAGCCGCCGATGCCGAGGGCGTCGGGAAGGTCCTCCCACACCAGTCCGGCCAGCTCCTCCGCGATCCGGTCGAGCGCGAGGAACAGCAGGCTGCAGCCGACGCCCACCACCAGCGCGGGCAGGACGAACGGCAGCAGGGTGCGAGCGGAGACGGCGGACGAGGGCTCGGACGGGGGCGGCGGTTCGATCTCGGTATGCGTGCTCACGGCGCCACCCTAAGCGGACATAAAACGCATAACACCCCGAAAATCCGCCGAAGGAGCCGACTTGCACCTCACGTCACGTGAGGCCCCAAGCTGAATCACGTACGAGGAAGGAGGTACGGCGGATGAGCTACTCCGTGGGCCAGGTCGCCCGCTTCGCCGCAACCACGGTGCGCACCCTGCACCACTACGACGAGATCGGTCTGCTCACCCCGAGCGAGCGCAGCACGGCGGGACACCGCCGCTACGGCGAGGCCGACCTCGACCGGCTCCAGCAGGTCCTCTTCTACCGGGAGCTCGGCTTCCCGCTCGACGAGATCCAGGCCCTGCTCGACGACCCGGAAGCGGACCCGCGCGAACACCTGCGGCGCCAGCACGAACTGCTGACCGTCCGCATCGAGAAACTGCAGAAGATGGCCGAGGCCGTCGAACACGCCATGGAGGCACAGAAGATGGGCATCCAGCTCACACCGGAGGAGCGCTTCGAGGTCTTCGGGGACAAGGACCCCGTGGAGTACTCCGAGGAGACCGAGCAGCGCTGGGGCGGCACGGCGGCGTACGCCGAGTCGCAGCGCCGCGCCGCGACGTACTCCAAGGAGGACTGGCTGCGCATGAAGGCCGAGAACGACGACTGGCTCGCGCGCTACGCGGCCCTCGTCGCGGCCGGCGAGCCTGCGGACGGCGAGCGCGCCATGGACCTGGCCGAGGAGCACCGTGACCAGATCTCGCGGTGGTTCTACGACTGCCCGTACGAGATGCACGCCTGTCTCGGCGCCATGTACGTGGCCGACGAGCGCTTCAAGGCGTACTACGACGCCCTGGGCGAGGGCGTCGCCGAGCACCTCAGCACCGCGATCCACGCCAACTCGGTACGGAACGGCTGAACCACAGGTATGCCACAGTTCGCGCACAGTGCATCCTGAGGGGGCCACTGGAACCTGGCGGGCACGACCGGCGTTGATAACTTTGCATCGCCATTGCCTTGCCCTGCCTTTGTCACCAAGCCCCCTCAGGAGTCCGGACCCGTGATGACGCTTGCTCTAGGACCAAGCTGGCTGGACCCGGACTATCTGCTGAACACGTTCGGCATCTGGGGCCTGCTGCTGATCGTGTTCGCCGAGTCGGGCCTGCTGATCGGCTTCTTCCTGCCGGGCGACTCGCTGCTCTTCACCACGGGCCTGCTGATCACCGCGGGCACCCTGGACTTCCCGCTGTGGGGCGCGGTCGCGCTGATCTGCGTCGCGGCGATCCTCGGTGACCAGGCGGGTTATCTCTTCGGCAAGAAGGTCGGCCCCGCGCTGTTCCGGCGCCCCGACTCCAAGCTGTTCAAGCAGGAGAACGTGCAGAAGGCGCACGAGTTCTTCGAGAAGCACGGGCCGAAGTCGCTGGTCCTGGCCCGCTTCGTGCCGATCGTCCGCACGTTCACGCCGATCATCGCCGGTGTCTCCGGCATGAGGTACCGCTCGTTCATCACGTACAACGTGATCGGCGGCATCCTGTGGGGCGCGGGCGTGACGCTGCTCGGCTCCTGGCTCGGCAACATCGAGTTCGTGCACAAGAACATCGAGGCGATCTTGATCCTGATCGTCCTGATCTCGGTGGTGCCGATCGTGATCGAGTTCCTGCGGGCCCGCGGCAAGTCGAAGAAGGAAGCCGCCCGCTCCGCGCAGGCGGGGGAGCCCGGCCCCGGCCAGACCCCGCCCGCCCCGCCGCGCCGCCGGCACGCGAAGCGTTAGAAGCTCGCCCGTTAGGCCCTAGAAGCCCCTCGTGCGCTTGGCCGCGCGCCGTCCCGCGGCGCCCGGCCCCTGCAGGAACAGGCGGGAGATCTCGCCACCGAGGTTCACGCCGATCGCGATGGCGAGCGCGAGCGCCGCCGCCTTGGACAGGAACGTGAGCCCGCCGTTCACATCGCTGTGGGCGATCGCCAGCAGCCCGAAGTACGTCGACGAACCGGGCAGCAGCGGACCGATCGCGGCCGTCACGTACGGCAGCGCGGAAGCGAACTGGTACCGCGAGAAGAGCTGCCCGAACAGGCCGACGAGCCCCGCCGCCGCGGCCGTGGCGGCCACCGGCGAGATCCCGCCCTGGTAGTGCAGGGCCCCGAAGATCGCGCCCGCGACGCCGCCGTTGAGCGTCACGGCGATCACCGTCGCCCGCTCCTGCTGGAGCAGCACGGCGAACGCCAGCGACAGCGACATCGACGCGACGATCTGCCAGACCGGCCGGTCGACGCTCTGCAGCGCCTCCTCCGGATTCAGCTGGGCGTCCAGCTGCACGCCCACGTAGAGCATGATCAGCACGCCGATGACGATGCCCACGAAGAAGTACATGACTTCGAGCAGGCGGGCCGCGGCCGTGATGTAGAAGCCGGTCAGGCCGTCCTGCACGCCGGCCACGAGGGCCCGCCCCGGGAGCAGCGCGAACAGTCCACCGGTGATCACCGCGGACGCCTTCACGTCCACGTAGTTGTGCGCGAGCGTCAGCGCGATGCCGATCGCGGCGGGCGGCATCGCGGCCACCGTGAACTGGTAGAACTCCGGGAACCCGCGCCCCGCGCAGAGCCACGCGAGCCGGTCGCCGAGCATCGCGCCCAGCGCGGCGACGACGAACACCAGCAGGTCACCGCCGACCAGGATCGAGGCCGACCCGGCGAGCAGCCCGCTCGCCGCGGTGAGCGCCCAGCCCGGGTACGGGTGCCGGTTCCTGCGGATCTCGGCGAGGCGCCGGTAGGCCTCCTCCAGGGAGACGTCGACCTCCTCGTCGCTGATGTCGTCGACGAGCCGGTAGACGGCCGCGAGGCGCGTGTAGTCGGTGCCGCGGCGCCGCACGGTGCGCGAGGCCGTCACCGGGTCGTCCACCAGGGACGGCTGGAAGCTGATCGACAGGAGAGTGAACGTTACTGTCGGCTCGCAGCGGTCGAGCCCGTAGGACCGGCACACGGCGAACATCGCTGCCTCCACGTCCTCGGCGCCCTCACCACCGGCCAGCAGCAGCTCCCCGATACGCAGCGTCAGGTCGAGCACGCGCGGTACGGCGGGGCCCGACTCCTCGTCGTGCTTCTGCACCAGGTCGGGGGCGGGCCGCTCGGCGACCGGCATCCGCAGCATCGTGCGCATCCGGTCCTGCCAGGGCGCCTCCTTGATCAGCTTGACCATGGGGATGCCCTGCGGCGGGGTGAACGCGGGCGGCGACTCGCGGGCGCTGTACGTCCGCGGCGGCGTGAACGCCGAACCCTCCGTGTCCACCGGCTCCGGTGCCTGCACGCTCAGCCCGTTGGGCACCGCGAACTCCGACGTCGTCGACGACTCCTCGTCGACCACCGGAGGCGGCGTGATGATCCCGATGGGCTGCGTGAACGCGCTGCGCGCCTCGTCGGACTGCGGCTTGCGGTCCTCGGGGGCCTCGGACTCCCGCTCCGTCACCTCTGTCGTTCCTCGCCCTTCACATCGCTGCGTATCCGTGTACCGCACTTACGCCTCAGTATGCGCACAGATACGCGAACGGGCCGCCCCAGGGGGGCGGCCCGGATGTGAACGCTGGTGACTCAGTGGCCGCCGTTGTCCTGCGCGCGCTTGTAGGAACGCTCGATCTCGGCCTCGGCCTCGGTACGGCCGACCCAGTCGGCGCCCTCGACGGACTTGCCGGGCTCCAGGTCCTTGTAGACCTCGAAGAAGTGCTGGATCTCCAGGCGGTCGAACTCCGAGACGTGCTGGATGTCGCGCAGGTGCTCCATCCGCGGGTCCGTCGCCGGGACGCACAGCAGCTTGTCGTCGCCGCCGGCCTCGTCCGTCATCCGGAACATGCCGATCGCGCGGCACTTGATGAGGCAGCCCGGGAACGTCGGCTCGTCCAGGATGACCAGGGCGTCCAGCGGGTCGCCGTCCTCGCCGAGGGTGTCCTCGACGTAGCCGTAGTCCGTCGGGTAGGCGGTCGACGTGAACAGGCGACGGTCGAGGCGGATGCGACCGGTCTCGTGGTCGACCTCGTACTTGTTCCGCGATCCCTTCGGAATCTCGATCAGAACGTCGAACTCCACCGGTGGCTCCTCAATGATCAACACAAACGTCTGGTGGTTAAGTGTCCCCTACGCAGATGTGTGATCGCGAAAGGGGCTGGTCCGCGGTGCCGGAGCCGAAGGCTTCGCAGCTCGTGAAGAGTGCGGCGAAGACTGTTGCCGGATCCAAGACCAAGCACGTCACGGTGGGCGCGACGGCGGCTGGTCTCGCCCTCGCGGCCGTCGTGGCGGTCGCGGCCGGTCCCTGGGACGCTTCCGGTCAGCGTAAGGCCGAGGCCGACCGGGCCGCCTCCTCGGAGGCCGGAGGTGGCGCAGATCACGGCCGTCCGGCCGAGGCGGCGCCGAGCGCGCCCGTGGTCCTCGCGGCCCCCGGCGCGGCCGTGCCGGGCCCCACGAAGAGCGCCCTGGCCGACGTCCTCGACCCGCTCTTCAAGGGCTCCGCGCTCGGCGGCCGGCGCACCGCCGCGGTCGTCGACGCCGTCACCGGAAAGAGGCTCTACGGAAGGTCCCCGGACGACACCCTCACCCCGGCCTCCACGACGAAGCTGGCCACGGCGGTGGCGGCCCTCTCCGCCGCGGGCCCCGACCACCGCATCGCCACCCGTACGGCCCTGGAGAAGGACTCCAAGAAGCTGATTCTGGTGGGCGGCGGCGATCCGACCCTGACCGCCCGCGAGAAGAATCCTTACGGTGCCGCCGACCTGGGCACTCTCGCCGACGAGACCGCCAAGGACCTCAAGCGGCGCGACATCGGCGAGGTCACCCTCACGTACGACACCTCGCTGTACGCGGGCCCCGACACCCACCCCATCGGCCCCAACGAGAACCTCGCCAGGGTCACCGCGCTGATGGCCGACGAGGCCCGCACCGACGACTCCGACAGCGGACCGGCCGCGCGCGAGGGCGACCCGGCGGCCGCCGCGGCGAAGAAGTTCGCGGACCTGCTGAACGACCGCGGCATCAAGACCAAGGGCGACCCGGCGTCCGGCAAGGCGTCCGGCACGGCGGAGAAGCTCGCGAAGGTGTCGTCGCCGCCGCTGTCCGCGCTCGTCGAGCGGATGCTGACGCACAGCGACAACGACATCGCCGAGGCGCTCGCCCGGCAGACCGCGATCGCCGTGGGCAAGGGCCACGACTTCGACGGCGCGGGCAAGGCCGTGAAGAAGCAGCTCGAAAAGCTCCGCCTGCCCGTCGAGGACACCCACTTCGCCGACGGCAGCGGCCTCGACCGCGCCGACAAGATCTCCGCCGACCTGCTCACAGGACTGCTCGCCAAGGCCGCCGACCCGTCCCGCCCGGAACTGCGCTCCGTCCTCACCGGCCTGCCGGTCGCCGGCTTCACCGGAACCCTCGCGAGCCGCTACGAGGAAGCGGCCAACGCCTCCGGAACCGGCCTGGTCAGGGCCAAGACCGGCACCCTCACCGGCGTCAACACGCTCGCCGGGACGGTCGTCGACGCCGACGGCCGCCTCCTCGTCTTCGCCTTCATGACGGAGGGCGCCACGGACCCCAAGGCCGCCCAGTCGGGCCTCGACCGCCTCGCCTCCTCCGTCGCGAACTGCGGCTGCAGGTGAACCCTCAAGGGTTCCGAGGGGCCGAAGTGGGGCGGCACTCCGGGGCCGACACCTCTTCCCGTACGCGAGGGGTCACGTACCGTTGACGCATGACGAGCCTCGGCGGTGCTGCATCTTCGGGAATGGTCGACTGGAACCTCGCGGTGGCGACCGCGACCCGACTCGTACGACCAGGTCCCGAGGTCAGCCGGGACGAGGCGAGGGCCGTCGTGGCCGAGCTGCGGCGGCACGCGAAGGCCTCCGAGGAGCACGTGCGGGCGTACACGCGCATGGCCACCGACGCCGACCACGACACCCCGGTGCTCGTGGTCGACCGGGCCGGCTGGGTGAAGGCCAACGTCGCGGGCTTCCGCGAGGTGCTCAGGCCGCTGCTCGACAAGATGAACGAGCGGCGCGGCTCGGGACCGGGCCCCGCGATGCTCGGCGCGGTCGGCGGCAAGGTCACCGGCGTCGAGCTCGGCATGCTGCTCTCGTTCCTGTCCTCCCGCGTCCTCGGCCAGTACGAGACCTTCGCCCCCGCCACCCGTGACCTGCCCGCCGCGCCGAACGGCGGCGGCAGGCTCCTGCTCGTCGCGCCGAACATCGTGCACGTCGAGCGCGAACTCGACGTGGAGCCGCACGACTTCAGGCTCTGGGTCTGCCTCCACGAGGAGACGCACCGCACCCAGTTCACGGCCGTGCCCTGGCTGCGCGACCACCTCGAGGGCGAGATCCAGTCATTCCTGGAGGAGACCGAGGTCGACCCGACGACGTTCCTGGAGCGCGTGCGGGAAGCGGCCCAGTCGCTGGCAGGGGGGCGCCCCGAGGGCGAGGAGGACGACGGCGGCCGCTCGCTCGTCGAGCTGGTGCAGACCCCGGCGCAGCGCGAGATCCTCGCCCGCCTCACCGCCGTCATGTCGCTGCTCGAAGGGCACGCGGACTACGTGATGGACGGGGTGGGCCCGGCCGTCGTGCCGTCCGTCGAGGAGATCCGCGAGAAGTTCCAACAGCGCAGGCAGAAGGGCGCGTCCCGGCTCGACCTGGCCCTGCGCAAGCTCCTCGGCCTCGACGCCAAGCTGCGCCAGTACCGGGACGGCGAGAAGTTCGTCCGGGCGGTCGTCGACGAGGTCGGCATGGACGGCTTCAACCGCGTGTGGACGTCTCCCAACACGCTGCCGACGAAGGCGGAGATCGCCAAACCGGCGGACTGGGTCGCGCGGGTGCACAACAGGACGGACGGCGCTCACGAAGCCCCGTAGGGCACGCCCATAATTGCTCAGGATCACCCATCCGAGGGACCGTAGGCCGTGGGCTGGCGTGCAATGCTCGGGGAACCGCTCGGCTCTGTCACCATCGACACACTCTGCGTGACCGAACTCACCCGGTCACCGTTGAGCGAATGAGCCGGGTCAGCCGGCGCTGGTCCGGTTCGAGTTGTCCAGCAGCGCCCACCCCCCAGACAACGGAATGAAGGGAACCGGACATGGGTCCCCATCCTGCGGTCGCGGCGATACGCCTGGCGGTCCGCCGCGTCCTCCACGACATCCTCAACGACTCCCCTCCGGGCGCCGAGCCCGTGGTGCTCGTCGCCTGCTCCGGCGGAGCCGACTCCATGGCCCTCGCCTCCGCCCTCGCCTTCGAGGCCCCCAAACTCGGCATCCGCGCCGGTGGCATCACCGTCGACCACGGCCTGCAGCCCGGCTCCGACGCCCGCGCCGAGGACGTCGTCCTGCGCCTGACCGCCCTCGGCCTGAAGCCCGTCGAGTCCGTCGCCGTCGACGTCGGCCGCGACGGAGGCCCCGAGGCCGCCGCCCGCGACGCCCGCTACGCCGCCCTCGACGCCGCCGCCGAGCACCACGGCGCCGCCGCCGTCCTGCTCGGCCACACCCGCGACGACCAGGCCGAAACCGTCCTGCTCGGCCTCGCCCGCGGCTCCGGCATCCGCTCCCTGTCCGGGATGGCCGCGATGTCGGGGACCGGCGGCCGCTACCGGCGCCCCTTCCTGACGCTCGACCGGCAGACCGCCCGCAAGGCCTGCCTCGTCCAGCACCTGCCCGTCTGGGACGACCCGCACAACACCGACCCGGCGTACACCAGGTCCAGACTCCGCCACGAGGGTCTGCCCGCCCTGGAGAAGGCGCTCGGCAAGGGCGTCGTCGAGGCTCTCGCCCGTACGGCCCAGCTGTCGCGCGACGACGCCGACGCGCTCGACACCTGGGCCCGCGACGCCGCCGAGTCCGTACGGGACGCGGCCGGACTCCTCGAATGCGCCAAGCTCTACGCCCTGCCGCCCGCCGTACGCCGCAGAATCCTGCGCCGGACGGCCATCGAGGCGGGCGCCCCGGCCGGTGCGCTGTTCGCCCGGCACATCGAGGAGGTCGACCGCCTGATCACGGGATGGCGGGGCCAGGGAGAGATCAATCTGCCGGGCAAAGTTCTCGCTCAGCGGCAGGGTGGCAGACTGGTCATCCGGCAAGGCTGACTCGACGGTCACGTCGCGGCGGCCGGTGGGACGACCGAAAGTGATGCGGGTGGACGCGAAAGACATGGGCACCGACCTTCAGTCGGTGCTCATCACCAAGGAAGAGATCGACGCGAAGCTGGCCGAGCTGGCCGCGAAGGTCGACGCGGAGTACGCGGGCAAGGACCTGCTGATCGTCGGGGTGCTCAAGGGTGCCGTGATGGTCATGGCGGACCTGGCTCGCGCCCTGTCCACCCCGCTCACCATGGACTGGATGGCGGTGTCTTCGTACGGCTCGGGCACCCAGTCCTCGGGCGTCGTGCGGATCCTCAAGGACCTCGACACCGACATCAAGGACAAGCACGTCCTGATCGTCGAGGACATCATCGACTCCGGTCTGACGCTGTCCTGGCTGCTCACCAACCTCGGCTCGCGCGAGCCCGCCTCCCTCGAGGTGTGCACGCTGCTGCGCAAGCCGGAGGCGGCCAAGGTCGACATCGACGTGAAGTGGGTCGGCTTCGACATCCCGAACGAGTTCGTGGTCGGTTACGGCCTGGACTACGCGGAGAAGTACCGGAACCTGCCGTTCGTCGGCACCCTCGCGCCGCACGTCTACGGCGGCTGAGGAGTCGTCAGTCCCGCGCGCCGGGGCGGGAACCCTCGCGGGCTTCCCGCCGTTGGAGCATGCGAAGGGCGGATTCCCGGTCGTCCCCTGCGGCTTCGGGTGACAATGCTGGGGTACCGTCCGAAGAACAGTTCTTCAAACAGCTACAACAGCACCAGCAGCTCCAAACAGCCTTATCAAACTCACTATGGCAGGAGGGACGGGGCGGCACCGCTCCGTATGGATGGACGTGAAGCGATACTTCCGTGGGCCGGTCATGTGGATCGTGCTGGCCGTCCTTGCCGTGGTCGTGTTGATGCAGGTCGTCGGTTCGTCCGGCGGCTACAAGACGGTGGACACCGGCCAGGTAATTCAGGCCATCAACGACAACAAGGTGGACTCGGCCAAGCTGACCACCGGCGATGAGAGCACGATCAAGGTCGAGCTGAAGGACGGCCAGAAGGTCGACGGCTCGAACAAGATCCAGGCGAGCTACATCGGCGACCAGGGCGTCGACGTGGCCAAGAGTCTCCAGGCCAAGTTCGAGGACAAGCAGATTCCGGACGGGTACACCGTCTCGCCGTCGAAGCAGAACCCCTTCGTGGGCATCCTGCTCTCGCTGCTGCCCTTCGTGCTCATCGTCGTCGTGTTCCTGTTCCTGATGAATCAGATGCAGGGCGGCGGCTCCCGAGTCATGCAGTTCGGGAAGTCCAAGGCCAAGCTCATCACCAAGGACACCCCCAAGACGACGTTCTCCGACGTCGCCGGCAGCGACGAGGCCGTCGAGGAACTCCACGAGATCAAGGAGTTCCTGCAGGAGCCGGCCAAGTTCCAGGCCGTCGGAGCCAAGATTCCCAAAGGCGTACTCCTGTACGGCCCGCCCGGTACGGGCAAGACCCTGCTCGCGCGTGCCGTCGCGGGCGAGGCGGGCGTCCCGTTCTACTCGATCTCCGGTTCCGACTTCGTCGAGATGTTCGTCGGTGTCGGTGCCTCCCGTGTCCGTGACCTCTTCGAGCAGGCCAAGGCGAACGCCCCGGCGATCGTCTTCGTCGACGAGATCGACGCGGTCGGCCGGCACCGTGGTGCCGGACTCGGCGGTGGACACGACGAGCGCGAGCAGACGCTCAACCAGCTGCTCGTCGAGATGGACGGCTTCGACGTGAAGGGCGGCGTCATCCTGATCGCCGCCACGAACCGGCCGGACATCCTCGACCCGGCGCTGCTGCGGCCCGGCCGTTTCGACCGCCAGATCGCGGTCGACCGCCCGGACATGCAGGGCCGTCTGGAGATCCTCAAGGTTCACCAGAAGGGCAAGCCGGTCGCCCAGGACGTCGACCTGTCGGCCGTCGCCCGCCGTACGCCGGGCTTCACCGGTGCCGATCTCTCCAACGTGCTGAACGAGGCCGCGCTCCTTACGGCCCGCTCGGACCGGAAGCTGATCGACAACCAGATGCTCGACGAGGCGATCGACCGTGTGGTCGCGGGCCCGCAGAAGCGGACCCGGATCATGTCGGACAAGGAAAAGAAGATCACCGCGTACCACGAGGGCGGTCACGCCCTGGTCGCGGCGGCCTCGCCGAACTCCGACCCGGTCCACAAGATCACGATCCTCTCCCGCGGCCGGGCCCTCGGTTACACGATGGTCCTGCCCGACGAGGACAAGTACTCGACCACGCGCAACGAGATGCTCGACCAGCTCGCCTACATGCTGGGCGGGCGCGCGGCCGAGGAGCTCGTCTTCCACGACCCGACCACGGGTGCCGCGAACGACATCGAGAAGGCCACTGGCACGGCCCGCGCGATGGTCACGCAGTACGGCATGACCGAGCGGCTCGGCGCGATCAAGTTCGGCGGCGACAACTCGGAGCCCTTCCTGGGCCGCGAGATGGGTCACCAGCGCGACTACTCGGAAGAGGTCGCCGCGCTCGTCGACGAAGAGGTCAAGAAGCTCATCGAGACGGCGCACAACGAGGCCTGGGAGATCCTCGTCGAGAACCGCGACGTTCTCGACAACCTGGTCCTCGCGCTGCTCGAGAAGGAGACGCTGAACAAGGAGCAGATCGCCGAGATCTTCGCTCCGATCGTGAAGCGCCCGGCCCGCCCCGCGTGGACCGGCTCCAACCGCCGCACCCCCTCGACCCGCCCGCCGGTGCTCTCCCCCAAGGAGCTGTCGCTGACGAACGGGGCGAACGGAGCGACGCCTTCCATCGAGACCACCAAGCCGGTGGACACGGTGAAGGAAGAGCGCCCCGAGAGCTGACCCGGCCCTCATTGGGCAGGCCAGACCCGGAATGCAGGCCGCGTCCCCCACGCTTTACGGTGTGGGGGACGCGGCCTTTGCGCGGTCGCGCGCGGATGTAAGTAGAGAAAGAGGCACCTGATGACCGACCCGGTGACGCTGGACGGCGAGGGCTCGATCGGCGAGTTCGACGAGAAGCGGGCCGAGAACGCCGTGCGCGAGCTGCTCATCGCGGTCGGCGAGGACCCGGACCGTGAGGGCCTGCGGGAGACGCCGGGGAGGGTCGCCCGCGCGTACAAGGAGATATTCGCGGGCCTGTGGCAGAAGCCCGAGGACGTCCTGACGACGACGTTCGACCTGGGGCACGACGAGATGGTCCTGGTGAAGGACATCGAGATCACCTCATGCTGTGAACATCACCTCGTGCCGTTCGTCGGGGTCGCTCACGTGGGCTACATCCCGTCGAGCGATGGCAAGATCACGGGCCTCTCCAAGCTCGCGCGTCTGGCAGACGTCTTTGCTCGCCGTCCGCAGGTCCAGGAGCGTCTGACGACACAGATCGCGGACTCCCTGATGGAGATCCTGGAGCCACGCGGCGTCATCGTCGTCGTGGAGTGCGAGCACATGTGCATGTCGATGCGCGGGGTCCGCAAGCCCGGCGCGAAGACGCTCACGTCCGCCGTGCGCGGTCAGTTGCGGGACCCGGCGACCCGCAGCGAGGCGATGAGCCTGATCATCGGGCGCTGATGCGCTGATGCGCTGATTTCGGGCGGGCGGTGGCGGTGGCCTAGGCCGCCGGTGCCGCCTCTTCCGGGTCCTCGTCCTCCGGGAGCTTGCAGACGCGCTCCAGGAAGATGGCCGCGGCGACGACGCCGATGCCGGCGAGCACCGAGAGTCCGGCGTAGATCGCCTGGTCGCGGCGGGCCGGGACGTCCAGGGACTCCAGGAGGAAGGCGCCGGTGCCGCCGTACATGCCGGCCACAAGGGCCGCCACCAGGGCGCTGGCCTGGCCGAAGACCAGGGCGCGCGCCGCCATCATCGGGTCGACGCCCTTGGCCTCGGGGCGGCGCTCCCGCTGGGCGCGCAGCCGGGAGCGGATGGACAGGGCCGTCGCGAGCAGCACGACGGCGATCACCGCGAGCACGATGGGCGCGGCCAGCGGGACCTTCGGCAGCGTGCCGAGCGAGTCCCACAGGCGGGCGCCCGCCCAGGACAGCACTCCGGCGACGACGAAGAGGCCGACCAGCGTCCTGATGCGCAGTTGCTTCATCCCGGTTGGTCGCCCCTCGTCGTCATGGCCCTGGTGCTCTTGTCGCCTGTTGTCCGGGGCCGTTTACCGTGCCCGGTAGACCCTAACGATTACTCGGGGAGGCGGAGTTCCAGGTCGGCGCGTGCCGCGACGCCCTCGCGGGTCACGGCGTCGAGCAGCTGCGCGACCGGGCCGTGCCCCGGAAGCTGGGCCTCCGGCTCCACGTCGTGCCAGGGGACGAGCACGAAGGCCCGCTGGTGGGCCCGGGGGTGCGGGAGCGTGAGGGACGGGTCGTCCGAGACCACGTCGGCGTACGCGACGATGTCCACGTCGAGGGTGCGGGCGCCCCAGCGCTCGTCCCTGACCCGGTGGAAGGCCTCCTCGACGGCCTGTGCGCGCTCCAGGAGCGAGGAGGGCGGCAGCGTCGTCTTCAGGACGACGACGGCGTTGAAGTACGAGGGCTGGCTGTCCGGGGCGACGCCCCAGGGCTCCGTCTCGTAGACGGGCGAGACGGCCTTGACGCGGACCCCGGGAGTGTCCTCCAGGGCGTCGACGGCGCCCTGGAGGGTCTCCAGGCGGTTGCCCAGGTTCGCGCCGAGAGAGATGACGGCGCGCTTGGGGTTGGAGAGCGTGGTGTCGGCCGCGTCGACCTGTTCCACCACGGAGGTCGGCACCGGCTGGACGGTCGGGTCGAACGGAGTTTTGTTCATACTCGGCTCCGGGTGATGGTGACGGTCACGTCGTCGAAGGGCACGGTGATCGGCGCGTCCGGCTTGTGGACGCAGACCTCGACCTCCTGTACGCCTTCGTGCTTCAGGCATGTCTGGGCGATGCGCTCGGCGAGCGTCTCGATGAGATCCACGGGGTCGCCCGAGACAACGGCCACGACCTCCTCCGCCACGACGCCGTAGTGCACGGTCTTCGCCAGGTCGTCGTCGGCCGCGGCCGCTCGCGTGTCCAGGCCGAGCACCAGGTCCACGATGAAGGTCTGGCCTTCCTCGCGTTCCTTGGGGAAAACGCCATGGTGCCCACGGGCCTTGAGGCCGCGCAGCGCGACACGATCCACGCGAATCACTCCTGCAGTCGTTGGTGACGGCCGGTGCCACCGATGTGCGGTCGATGTCCCGGCCTCGATCGAATCTACCTGCGGCCACTGACAGCACCGGCCCGCGGGGGCTATGACTGATCCCACCCGGCACGCCCGCCCCAGGGTGCGCCCTCGGCTGGTAGCCGCCCATACCCAGGCGGTCGAGAGCCCAACCCCGCATCCGGATTTCGGGTTCTGTGGGGGTGCCTACCCACTCAGGCGGGTGAGTCGCCGCTGTCCGCGTTGCCCATCTCGTCGGATTCGTCATCCGATTCGGCGAGCACGGGAGAGGCGTGGTGGGACCAGAGCTTCCAGCTGTCGCGGGTGCGCCGGAACACGTTGGTGGCGACGACGCGCTGGCCGACGAGCGGTCCGAGTTCCTCGCCGCCCTCGGGGGCGGGTCCGCCGCTGAGGATGTTCTCCGTGCAGGTCACCAGGGCGGTGTCGGCGACGACGCTGATGTGCACGTCGGTCAGGAAGAACTGGATGTACTCGGTGTTCGCCATGATCAGCGCGTAGCTGCGGAGCACCTCGCCGCGGCCCGTGAGCACCGGCCAGCCGGGGTGCACGCAGCTGATGGAGGTGTCCTCGGCGTCGTCCGGGTCGGCGTCCTCGTCGTACGCGACGTCCTCGGGGGCGAGCCACAGCGATGTGAGTTCCTCGAAGTCGCCGCGTTCCATGGCTTCGTAGTACGAGCGGTTGGCCGTCTCCACGGCCTCGGCGTCGGCGCCGGTCACTGGGCTCCTTCGACCGCGCGGGCGACACGGACGGCGTCGGCGGTGGCCCGCACCTCGTGCACGCGCACCGCCCAGGCGCCCGCCTGCGCGGCGAGCGCGGAGACGGCGGCGGTGGCGGCGTCGCGCTCGCGGGCGGGCGGCGGGGCGCCCTGCTCGCCGGCCAGGACATGGCCGAGGAACCGCTTGCGGGAGGCCGCGACGAGGACCGGGTGGCCGAGTGCGTGCAGCCGGTCGAGGTGGGCGAGCAGGGAGAGGTCGTGCTCGGCGTTCTTGGAGAAGCCGAGGCCCGGGTCGAGGACGATGCGGTCGGGGGCGATGCCGCCCTCGATGGCGGCCCGCACGCGCGCGTGCAGCTCGGCCACGACTTCGGCGACGACGTCCTCGTAGGTGCCGGGCACATTGGTGCCCTCCAGGAGGCCGCGCCAGTGCATCACGACGAAGGGCGCTCCGGCGGCGGCGACGACCGGCACCATCTGCGGGTCGGAGAGACCACCGCTCACGTCGTTGACCAGGGAGGCGCCCGCGGCGAGCGACTGCTCGGCGACGCACGCGCGCATGGTGTCGACGGAGACCGTCACGCCTTCGGAGGCGAGTCCGCGCACGACGGGGATGACGCGCCGCAGCTCCTCGTCCTCGTCGACGCGGGTGGCGCCCGGACGGGTGGACTCGCCGCCGACGTCCACGAGGTCGGCGCCCTGGGCGACCAGGTCGAGGCCGTGCTTGATCGCGGCGGTCGTGTCGAACCAGCGGCCGCCGTCGGAGAACGAATCCGGCGTCACGTTGACGACGCCCATGACCGCGCAGCGGTCCCAAACGGGGAGGTTGGCTACGTGGCCCCGGCGGACCTGCGACGTGCTCATGGCCTCAAGCCTAGGCCCTTCGCGGCGGCCGGGATCTCGCGGCCGCGGCGGCCGGGGAAGGCGCCGCGGCTTTCGTGGCGGGGCCGCGCCGTGAGGCCGGTCTCGCGGGTCCACACCGCGCACCCGGTCTCGGAGCAGCCCATGACGGCCGGCGTCCAGGAGTGGGTCCGCGCCTCGTCCATGAACCGCTCCATGGCTCCTGGCCACGCCTCCACGTCGCCCATGGGGTCGCCCTTGGCCAGCATCACGCCCGACACGACCCGGTAGCGGACCGCCGCCTTGCCGCTGGGCGAGAACACGATGCCCTTGTCGCGGGCGGCCGGGCCCTCGGGGCGGCAGGCGAGGTAGAGCGTGGTGAGCGCGGTGACGAGGCCGAGGGCGCCGAGCGAGAGGGCGACGGTGTGCGCGGTGGCGTCCGCGTAGACGAGGGGGCCCGCCATGCCGAGCAGGCCGCACAGGACGTGCTCCAGGCGGTCCACGAGGCTCGGGGCGCCGACGAGCCGTTGCGGGTGCGCGCTGACGACGGCGAGGCCGATCAGCAGCGAACCGGCGCCGAGGAGCACGAAGTTGGCCAGGGCGCGCCATCGGCCGCGCGGGTCGGGCGGCGCGTCGAACCGCTTCCGGTCGCGCAGCAGGAGCCACAGCGGCACCACGGAGAGCGCCGCGCCGACGACCCCCACGGGCGGTTCGCGGTACGTGAGCTGTCCGGCGGTGCCGAGCGGCAGCAGCGCGAGCACGGCCCACCAGGCCCGCCGCTTGTGGCGCCGCAGCATGCGCGCGAGCAGGACGAGCAGGACGCCGCTGCCGAGCGTGACGGCCGCGGCGTACGGGCCGAGGGGGCCCGGCAGTGCCTCGGTCACGGCGCCCGTGCGGCCGCGGGTGAGCCGTGGCAGGACACCGGCCACGATGTCCGCGCCGCCGGCCAGGAGGCAGGCGCCCGCGATCCGCCGCATCCCCGCGCCTCCTCCCGCCGCCCGCCCCGTGAGGCATGTGAACACGGTGCGAATGCCGCATCCGTGACGTACGACCTGTAGGACGGAAGCGGAGCGGCCCCGGTTCATTCGTGAACGGCGAACCCCACGGGAGTGTGAACGGCGGGCGCGGTCAGGGGAGCAGTTGTTCCACTGTCTCCAGGTCGACCTCCGCGCGCGTGATGTCGCGTGCGTCGGCCGCCGTGGAGCGGCGCAGGGCCTCGTGCAGCCGGGCCGGGGTGAGCACGCCGAGGAAGCGGCCGGCGCTGTGCTCGTCGATGACCGCGATCCAGCCCGCGTCGTGCTGGAGCATCGTCGCGAAGGCCTGCTTGAGCGGGGCGCCCACGGGCAGCCAGGCCTCCATGCGGCGGGCGTGCTCCCGTACGGAGCCGGTGCCTACGCGCGCGTGCTCGGCGGAGATCCAGCCGTGCAGGTTGTTGTCGTGGTCCAGGACGACGGCCCAGCGGGCGTCCAGCTCCTTGGGCAGTGGGTCGTCGAGGTGGACGACGGGCGGCTGCTCCAGGTCGCCCTCCTCGATGGGCGTCACGGAGAGGCGCTTGAGGCCGCGGTCGGCGCCCACGAAGTCGGCCACGTATGCGGTGGCGGGCGTGCCGAGGACCGCGGACGGGGTGTCGTACTGCTCGATGCGGCCCTCTCCGTAGACGGCGATGCGGTCGCCGAGGCGGACGGCCTCCTCGATGTCGTGCGTGACGAACAGGACGGTCTTGTTGAGCGTCTGCTGCAGGCGCAGGAACTCGGTCTGCAGGTGCTCGCGCACCACAGGGTCCACCGCGCCGAACGGTTCGTCCATCAGCAGCACGGGCGGGTCGGCCGCCAAGGCGCGGGCCACGCCGACGCGTTGGCGCTGGCCGCCGGAGAGCTGCTCGGGGTAGCGCCCGCCGAACACCTTCGGGTCGAGGCCCACCAGGTCGAGCAACTCGGCGGCCCGCTCACGGGCCTTGGCGCGCTTGACGCCGAGCAGGTGCGGGACGGTCGCCGTGTTGTCGAGGACCGACTTGTGCGGGAAGAGGCCGACCTGCTGGATCACATAGCCGATGCGGCGGCGCAGTTGGACCGGGTCGACCGCCGATATGTCGTCGCCGTCGAGGAATATCCGGCCCGCGGTGGGTTCGATGAGCCGGTTCACCATCTTCATCGTCGTGGTCTTGCCGCAGCCCGACGGGCCGACGAGCGTGACCAGTTCGCCCTCGGTCACCTCGAAGGACAGATCGTCGACGGCGGTGGTGCCGTCCGCGTACCGCTTGCTGACGTGCTCGAACCGGATCATGGGACCCCATTCTGCCGGGGCGCGGCCTTGTTGGGGATGCCCAAAGACGGCAGTCATGTGAAGGCCGTGTTGCGTCCGGCGTCCGGGCCTCGGCGATTGTCAGTGGTCAGGGCTAGGGTCCTTCTGACGGATCAGGCTGGATCTGGGCGGCGTTCACGGGCGGTGCCGGTGAGCGGGGGCTGGTGCGTGCAGCTGCAAGGCGGAGGAGGGCGTCAACGCGGAGCGTTGGCAACCGACGACAACGCCGCAGATGCGCGTGCCAGGGCCCGCGACTCCAGCAAGATCCGTCAGAAGGGCCCTAGGGTCGTCGGCAGTCGGGAAAGGCGCGTGCGGTTGTGCGGGCCGCTGACATACGTTCGGGGAATCGGGGGAGGTGGCCGGCGTGAGCGAGCGGAACTGCCTGGTGGCCAATGACTGGGTGTGCGGGGAGTATGTGCGCACCCGCGGCCAGGAGTTGGTCGACGCGACCGTCCAGCACCTCGGCATCACCGCGGCGTCGGTGCTGATCGGCGTGCTGATCTCGCTGCCGCTCGCGCTGCTGGCCCGGCGCGCCCGGGTCTTCGCGGGGCCGGTGCTCGGCGTGACCACGGTGCTGTACTCGATCCCCTCGCTCGCGATGTTCTCGCTGCTGCTGCCCCTGTTCGGGCTCTCGGCCTCGCTGGTGGTCACGGGGCTCGTGCTGTACTCCCTGACGATCCTCGTGCGGAACATGCTGGCGGGGCTGCGGGCGGTGCCGGAAGAGGCGAGAGAGGCCGCGCGCGGGATGGGGTACGGGCCGCTGCGGCTGCTGTGGGAGGTCGAACTCCCGCTGGCGCTCCCGGCGATGCTCGCCGGAGTGCGGATCGCGACGGTCTCCACGGTGGCGCTGACCACGGTCGGCTCGATCGTGGACTACGGCGGGCTCGGCACGCTGATCGTCGGTGGCCTGCAGAGCGACTTCAAGGCGCAGGTGCTCACCGCGTCCGTGCTGTGCGTGCTGCTCGCGATCCTCGCGGACCTGCTGCTGCTCGGTGTGCAGCGGTGGCTGACGCCGTGGACGAGGGTGGGGGCGCCCGCGCGGGGCGGCCTGCGAATACGGGGGCCGCGCGGCCGCGGCGACGAGCCGCGCGTCGAGCGGGAGAAGCCGGAGAAGGCGGCGGTATGAACGCGATGTCGGGGGCCTACGACTGGCTGGCCACGGGCGCCAACTGGCAAGGGGAGAAGGGGGTGTGGCACCGCCTCGCGGAGCATCTGTACTTCTGCGGTGTCGCGCTCGCCGTCTCCTGCCTGATCGCGCTGCCGCTGGCCCTGTGGCTCGGGCACAAGGGCAAGGGCGCGCTCGCCATCAACATCTCGAACGTGGGGCGCGCGGTGCCGACGCTGGCCGTCCTGGTGCTCCTCACGCTCACCCCGCTCGGCCGGCACGGCGACGTGCCGACGCTGATCGCGCTGGTGCTGTTCGCGGTGCCGCCGCTGCTCACCAACGCGTACGTGGGGATGCGGGAGGTCGACCGTTCGGTGGTGGAGGCCGCGCGCGGCATGGGCATGAGCGGCCGCCAGGTCTTCGCCCGCGTCGAACTGCCGCTGGCGTACCCGCTGGTGATGACCGGCCTTCGGTCGGCGACGGTGCAGGTGATCGCGACGGCGACGCTGGCGGCGATGGCGGGGGAGGGCGGACTCGGGCGGATCATCACCGCCGGGTTCAACCTCCAGGACACCCCGCAGGTGGTCGCGGGGGCGGTGCTCGTGGCCGCGCTCGCGCTCGCTGCGGAGGGCCTGTTCGTCGCGTTGGGGCGGGCCTTCGACCCCATGCGGAGGCGGGCGTGACCCAGGGGCGGGCGCAAGGACTCGGGTTTGTTTTTTCGGTACCGGCAGTGCGACGAGGAGAGCGATGAACAGCAGAACGCGTCGAGTGGCCCTGGCGGCCGTGACCGTGGGTGCGCTGACCGCGGGGCTCACCGCGTGCGGCGGTGGCGACAGCCTCGAGGGCAAGGACGATACGGGCGCGTCGGGCGGCGGCGGGAAGGGCAAGATCGTCATCGGTGCCGCGCGTTTCACCGAGGCCAAGGTGCTCGGTGAGCTCTATCGGCAGATATTGGCCGACGCCGGGTACGACGCGTCGGTCAAGACGGTGGAGAACCGCGAGATCTACGAACCGCAGCTCGCCAAGGGCGCCATCGATGTGGTGCCCGAATACGCGGCGACCCTCGCGGAATTCCTCAACCTGAAGGAGAACGGGTCGAAGGCGAAGCCGGTCGCGTCGAGCGATGTGGACGCCACGGTGGCCGCGCTGCGCAAGCTGGCCGAGCCGCAGGGCCTGAAGGTTCTGGACGCGGGAGAGGCCGTCGATCAGAACGCGTTCGCGGTGAGCAAGGACTTCGCCGCGAAACACAAGTTGAAGACCCTTTCGGATCTTGGCAGGTCGGGCCAGAAGGTGAAGATCGCGGCCGGTGACGAATGCGAGACACGGCCGTTCTGCGCGCCGGGACTCAAGAAGTCGTACGGGATCGATGTGACGGGAATCGACCCGAAGGGCGTCGGCACCACCCAGTCGAAGCAGGCGGTGAAGAACGGCACGGATCAGCTGGTCCTGACGACCACGACCGACGCGACGCTGGAGAACTTCGAGCTTGTTCTTCTGGAGGACGACAAGAAGCTGCAGAACGCGGACAACATCGTTCCGGTTGTGAACGCCAAGGATGCGGGCGACAAGAAGATTGCCGATGTCCTCGGGAAGCTGACGAAGGCGCTCACGACCGACGATCTCGTCGAGCTGAACCGGAAGGTCGACGCCGAGCGGCAGAAGGAAGCCGATGTCGCGAAGGAGTATCTGGAGTCCAAGGACCTCATCGCTAAATGATCTTGATCGGCGCGTGTCGTTCGGAGATCGGAGAGGCGTGAGCGGTATCGGGCGCGGTAAGTGGCCTTGTCCGTACGGGGGTTAGGTGGTTTCTGTGACAGGTGTGTCCGAATATTGCCGGGCGGGGCTTCGCGATTTGCCTACGCGCGGTAAGTTTCTGGCCATGCCACGTGGACGCCACCGCCATTCTCCGCCCCTGCACCGCCTCCTGCCTCCGACGGTGATCGCCGGTGTGCCTCTCGTCTGCGCGGGAGCCGCCTGGCTGTCCGACGATCCGTTCGTGCTGCGGGGCGTCGCGGCCGCGGCCGCCGCGGCGGCGGTCGTCGGCGCCGTGGTGATGCGTCGCTGGGACCGGCTCGCCGGCAAGCGGGTCGCCGAGCTGACGCGCGGCGCCGCGAGCGAGCGGTGGCGGCACGAGGAGGCCGTGGCGGAGCTGGAGGGCGACCTCGACGAGTCGCGTGAGCTGCGCACCCGCCTGGAGGGCAAGCTGCGGGCGAAGCGGGCCGAACTCGCCGCGCTGCGGGGCGAGCACGCGGCGCTGCTGCGCCGGTACGCGAACGCGGAGACGGAGCGGGCCAGCGCGCTCGAAGGCCGTCGCCGCCTCGCGATCGAGGCCTCGGCCCCGGCGCGGGCGCTGCCGCCCGTGCCCCCGGCGGTGCCGGGCCGGCCGACCCCGGAGATGTACCGGCGGGCCAATGTCGCGCTGGGGCGTCTCGCGCGGCCCGAGCCGGCGGCGCCCGCCGCGGAGGAGGCCGATTCCCGGGGGAAGTCCGAGGCGGCGGCCGGCCACTTCACCGTGCCGACCGCCGCGATGGTCGTCCCCGCCGCGCCCGCGCGGAAGGTGCCCCAGGGCGGCTTCGACTTCTTCGGCTCGGGGTCCTCCCCGCAGGGCGAGGAGGACCTGGCGGACGTCGTGGGCGAGGAGCTGGCGGCGGAGGTCGCGGCCCAGGTGGACCAAGTGGACGAGCCGGTGGCGGATGTGGCGACCGTCACCGAGTCCGAGTCCGAGTCCGAGTCCGAGTCCGAGTCCGAGGCCGAGGCCGAGGCCGAGCACGAGTCCGAGGTCACGGCGGAGACGGGCACCGAGGCCTCCGACGAAGCCTCCGCGGACGCCGAGCGCGAGCAGCAGGTCATCGACCTGACCGCGCACGACGAGACGGAGCAGATCGACATGGGCGAGCTGCGGTCGGCGCTTCAGGCCTGACGTTCCGGGCGTGACGCCATCCACCGGTCAGGACGCGAGTCGCGCCGCCCCGTGCGGGACCGGTCCGCTTGGGTCCGCAGCAGCTCGGCCGCCTCGTCCGCGTCCCGCAGGCGGGCCGTCACCGTCTTGTTGGCGCCCGTGTCCAGGTGCAGGTCGGCGACGCGCCAGTACCGCTCCCAGGGCCCCTGGGCGAGGCGCACGCTCTGCACCTTGGCGTGCGGGACGAGCGAGATGCGGCGTTGCAGCAGCCCGTGGCGCGCGGCGAACACCGTCTCCGTGACCGCCACTCCGTAGCTGCGCCACCACACCGGCACGCACCAGCGCCCGCGCCGCGGCGCCCCCGCGAAGTCGGCGGGCTTCGGCACCGAGACCCCGGGCAGGATCCGCGCGACGACGTCCTCGGCGTCCTCGCGCGGCGCCACCGGGACGAGCGCGGTGTTCGACGACCCGGCGACATGCAGCTCGACGCGGACCCAGCCGCGGCGCCGCCACAGCAGCGGCTCGACGATCCGTACGGTCTGCACCCGCCCCGGCGGCACCGTCTCGTGCTCCCGGTCGAGCAGCCCGTGGTCGATGCGCAGCCCGTCCTCGGACTCGCCGACCGTCCAGTCGTACTCCTTGATGAACCGGCCCGCGCTGTTGGTGAAGGCGCCGCCGACCAGCGGCACCGCGACCGCGATCACTGTCCACAGGTTGTGGGTGGCGAACCACAGGAGCGTCGGGACGGCGACCGCGGCGAGCAGCATCGCCCAGGGGGCGCCCGTCAGGAGCAGCGCCACCGCGAGCATCCGCGGGGGCGTGTGCAGGATCGGCCGCGCCGGCGCCTCGCCCACCTCGTGCGCCGACTCGGGCGCGAAACCGGCGGCCCGGGCGAGCAGTTCGGCACGCAGCTTCCCGGCCTCGCGCTCTCCCAGGAAGGCGAGCTCGTCCTTCTTGTCGGCGCCCACGACGTCGAGCTTCAGCTTGGCCACGCCCACGAAGCGGGCGAGGAGCGGCTGCGTGACGTCCACCGCCTGGAGGCGGTCGAGCCGGATGTGGGCGGTGCGGCGGAACAACAGGCCCGTACGGATGCGCAGTTCGGTGTCGGTCACCGCGAAGTGCGTGAACCACCAGGTGAGGAACCCGTACAGGGCGGCAGCCGGAATGAGTACGCCGATGCCGATCAGCAGCATGGCGGTGGTGAGGTTGGCCAGCTGGCGCTGCGCCTGGTCCATGTCGTGGACGGCCCAGCCGAGCAGGATCGCGATCGGCGCCCACGCGCGGCGCAGCGGCGTGACGGGGTGCAGGCGCCGCTCTCGCACGCTCTCGGCGGACTCCTGGGCCGGGACGCCCTCGGGGGCGCGGGAGGCCGTCACAGGCCCGCCGATCGGGCCTCGCCGAGTTGGGTGAGGCGGTCGCGCAGCCGTTCGGCCTCCGCGGGCGCGAGGCCGGGGATCGTCGCGTCGGTGGCCGCGGCGGCGGTGTGCAGTTGCAGGCTGGACAGTCCGAACTTCCGCTCCAGCGGCCCGGACGTCACCTCGACGAGCTGCATCCGCCCGTACGGCACGATGGTCTCCTCGTGCCAGAGGACGCCGCGGCTGATCAGCAGGTCGTCGGCCCGCTCCGCGTACCGCCACGAGCGCCAGTTGCGGCCGAGCATCACCCAGCCCCACACCAGCACCACCAGGGGCAGCACGGCGAACGCGGCCCACCCGGGGCCCGCGAACACGACCAGCAG
Source organism: Streptomyces sp. NPDC059897 (assembly GCF_042730865.1). Lineage (NCBI taxonomy): Bacteria > Bacillati > Actinomycetota > Actinomycetes > Kitasatosporales > Streptomycetaceae > Streptomyces > Streptomyces sp. NPDC059897. The sequence continues at coordinate 104,878 of NZ_JBHWKQ010000017.1, forward strand.
CACCGCGAGCGCGGCCGTCAGCGGCACCAGCCACAAGAACAGCAGCAGTCGGCGCAGTTTCAGCAGTCCGGCGGGCAGCCCGGTCCAGTCCGGCCCAGTCGTGCTTGTCGGCGCTGTCGCCCTTGCCGCCCCTGTTTCCATGGGTTCACCCTACGTACGAGAGACTGTGTCCATGACGCCCACGACTCAGGCCACGGTCGGCATCGGTGGTGCCGCGGAGAGCACCGACATGGTGCTCAACATCGGTCCGCAGCACCCTTCCACCCATGGTGTGCTGCGCCTGCGTCTCGTGCTCGACGGCGAGCGGATCGAGCACGCGGAGCCGGTCATCGGCTACATGCACCGCGGTGCGGAGAAGCTCTTCGAGGCGCGCGACTACCGGCAGATCGTGATGCTCGCCAACCGCCACGACTGGCTGTCCGCGTTCTCGAACGAGCTGGGAGTCGTGCTCGCCGTCGAGCGGATGCTGGGCATGGAGGTGCCGGAGCGCGCCGTGTGGCTGCGCACGCTGCTCGCCGAGCTGAACCGGGTGCTCAACCATCTGATGTTCCTTGGTTCGTACCCGCTCGAACTGGGCGGAATCACGCCCGTCTTCCACGCTTTCCGTGAGCGCGAGGAACTCCAGAACGTGATGGAGGAGGTCTCCGGCGGGCGCATGCACTACATGTTCAACCGCGTCGGCGGCCTCAAGGAGGACCTGCCGCTCGGCTGGAGCACCCGCGCGCGTGCGGCCGTCGCGAGCGTGCGCTCCCGGATGGACGTCTACGACAACCTGGTCCTCGGCAACGAGATCTTCCGGGGCCGCACGCGCGGGGTGGGCGTGCTGTCCGCCGAGGCCGCGCACGCCTACGGAGTCAGCGGCCCGATCGCCCGCGCGTCCGGCGTCGACTTCGACCTCCGGCGCGACGAGCCGTACCTCGCCTACGGAGAGCTGCGGGACACCCTGAAGGTCGTCACGCGACAAGAAGGCGACTGCCTGGCCCGGTTCGAGTGCCTCCTGGAGCAGGCGCACAACGCGCTCGACCTCGCCGACGCCTGCCTCGACCGGCTCGCGGAGCTCCCGCAGGGCCCGGTCAACCAGCGCCTCCCGAAGGTCCTCAAGGCGCCCGAGGGCCACACGTACGCGTGGACGGAGAACCCGCTCGGCATCAACGGCTACTACCTCGTCTCCAAGGGCGAGAAGACGCCGTACCGGCTCAAGCTGCGCTCCGCCTCGTACAACAACATCCAGGCGCTGACCGAGCTGCTTCCCGGGACGCTCGTCGCCGACATGGTGGCGATCCTCGGGTCACTGTTCTTCGTGGTCGGGGACATCGACAAGTAGTCCGGCGCTGGCGAGCGGGCCGTCCGCGGACAGCCCCACCGGTTCGACCAGCCAGCCGAAGTCGCCGAGCCCGCCGCGCGCGGTCAGCTCGGCCGCCTCTCCGGCGCCCGCGAGCGCCCGCACGTACGCCGCCGGGTCCTGCGAGGCGAGGGCCAGCGGCGGACGGCCCGCGCTCACGCCCAGCGCGCCCAGGGCGGCGCGCTGCGTGCGGAGGCGGGCGCGCGGGCCGGTCGCGCAGGCATCCAGGGCCACGTGTGCCGTGATGTCGCAGGAACCGTCGGGCACGGGCGTCGTCTCCCGGCCCTCGCGAAAGCCCGTGAGCGTGCCGAAGGGCGGCCGGGAGGCGCGGGTGTGCGCGTAGTCCACCGCGACCGCCAGGCCGCGCTCCAGGGTGCGTACAGCGGCCGCCCAGGCCTCGTCGCGGGGGAGTCCGACCTCGGCGCGCAGGCCCGGCTCGGGCGGCAGCGGCCACCACCGGCGCAGCCAGTCCGCCGAGGCCTCGTCCAGCGACGCCGTGTCGAGGGTCTCCGTGCCGTCCGCGCGTACGAGGACCAGCCGGGCCGTGCCGTCCACGTCCGCCTCGACGACCTCCAGGGGCACGTTGTCGAGCCACTCGTTCGCGAAGAGGAGTCCGGTGACACCGGGGGGCGGCTCGGCCCGCCACTCGATCCGGTGGTCGAGCCCGGCGGGCGGTTCCGCCTTCTCCACGGCGTAGGCACGCGCGCGTAGTGCCACTTTTTCCGGCAGCACCTCAAGGACGCGCGAAATCAGCTCGCCGCGGCCCGCCGCCATGTCGACGAACGCCAATTCGGCGGGCTCGCCGAGGGCCGCGTCGACCCGGCACAACAGCTCGGCCACGGCCCCCGCGAAAAGCGGCGACGCATGCACCGACGTGCGGAAATGCCCTGCCGGGCCCTCGGGCCTCCGGTAGAAGCCGGCCGGTCCGTACAGCGCCTCTTCGGTGGCCGCGCGCCACCCGCGCGGCGCCGCTTCTTGTCCGTTCTCCACACCCGAAGGCTATGTGCGCCGGGCGCGTGCGCCGTGGGGTCCCTCCACCTTCAGGAGTACGCGCGCCGGGTCCGGATCGACCCTCCGGTTGACCCCTGCACGCTGCACGCTTCCCTACTCTGGGTTACGTGCAGCGCGTCTACGACTTCATCCGCAGACACCCGACGTGGGTCGACGGCTTCTGGGCCGTGATTCTTTTCGGCATGTCCGTGGTCGGGGCGAACGGCGCGGGCAGCATGGGGCACGGGAACGAGGCGGCGCTGCTGGTCTGCGCCGTCCTGATGTCCGTGGTCGTCGCGCTGCGCCGCCGCTGGCCGGACAAGATGCTGCTGCTCGCGGTGGCCACCGGACTCGGCCAGCTGGTGTTCGACGCGCGGGTCAACCCGTCGGACTTCGCGATGCTGGTCATCATCTACACGTGCGCGGTGAGCGGACCCCGCTGGGCGTCCCGCTTCGGCCTCGTCGGCGGGCTGTTCGCGGCGCCGCTCTCCCAGCTCCGCTGGCCCACGGTCGGCGACATCAGCACCACGGGCCAGGTCCTCGTCACCGTCTTCCAGATGGTGCCGTTCGCCCTCGCCTGGGTGCTCGGCGACTCGCTGCGCACCAGACGCGCGTACCTGGACCAGCTGGAGGAGCGCGCCAACCGGCTCGAGAAGGAGCGCGAGGCGCAGTCGAAGGTCGCGGTGGCGGCCGAACGGGCGCGCATCGCCCGCGAGTTGCACGACGTCGTCGCGCACAACGTGTCGGTGATGGTCGTGCAGGCCGACGGCGCCGCGTACGTCCTCGATCAGGCGCCCGACCAGGCCAAGAAGGCCCTGGAGACCATCTCGGGCACAGGACGCCAGGCGCTCGCGGAGATGCGCAGGCTGCTCGGCGTGCTGCGCACCGGCGAGCACGAGGAGGCCGGCGAGTACGTTCCGCAGCCCGACGTCGAGCAGATAGAGGAGCTCGTCGACGAGGTGCGCACGGCGGGCCTCCCGGTCGACTTCAAGGTGGAGGGCACCCCGCGCGCGCTGCCCAGCGGCGTCGAGCTGACCGCGTACCGCATCGTCCAGGAAGCCCTCACCAACACCCGTAAGCACGCAGGGCCCAACGCGGGCGCCAGCGTCCGCCTCGTCTACTTCGACGACGGCCTCGGCCTGCTCGTCGAGGACGACGGCAAGGGCGCCCCGCACGAGCTGTACGAGGACGGGGGCGCGGACGGCCGCGGCCACGGCCTCATCGGGATGCGCGAGCGCGTCGGTATGGTCGGCGGCACGCTGGACGCGGGGCCGCGGCCCGGCGGTGGCTTCCGCATCAGCGTGCTGCTGCCTCTCAAGCCCGCCCATTGACACGTACAAGTCCACCGACAGGTACAAGTCAACCGACACGTACAAGTCCACCGACAGGCACAAGTGAGGACCGCCCGATGTCGATCAAGGTCATGCTCGTCGACGACCAGGTGCTGCTGCGCACCGGCTTCCGGATGGTGCTGGCCGCGCAGCCGGACATGGAGGTCGTCGCCGAGGCGGGCGACGGCGTCGAGGCGCTGGAGGTGCTGCGCTCGACCTCCGTGGACGTGGTGCTCATGGACGTCCGCATGCCGAAGCTCGACGGGGTCGAGACGACGCGGCGGATCTGCGTGGACCCCGACTCGCCCAAGGTCCTCATCCTGACCACCTTCGACCTCGACGAGTACGCCTTCTCGGGGCTGCGGGCGGGGGCCTCCGGCTTCATGCTCAAGGACGTGCCGCCGGGCGAGCTGCTCACCGCGATCCGCGCCGTGCACAGCGGCGACGCGGTGGTCGCCCCGTCCACGACCCGGCGGCTGCTCGACCGGTTCGCCCCGATGCTGCCCAGCAGCCCCGACCAGCCGCAGCACAAGCGGCTGGAGCGGCTCACCGAGCGCGAGCGCGAGGTCATGGTCCTGGTGGCCCAGGGGCACTCGAACGGCGAGATCGCCGCGCGCCTGGTCCTGTCCGAGGCCACGGTGAAGACCCATGTGGGCCGCATCCTGACCAAGCTCGATCTGCGCGACCGCGTCCAGGTCGTCGTCCTCGCCTACGAGACGGGGCTCGTCCGCGCGGGCGGCGCCGGGGCCTGAGCCCCGGCGGGCGGGGGCCCGGCGGTCAGCGCAGCACTCCCTCGATGAAGTCCCCGCCGAGGCGCGAGACCACGCTGAGGTCCAACTGGTGCTGCACATAGCGGCCGCGCCGCCGCGTCGTGATCAGCCCGGCCTTCTTCAGCACCGACAGGTGCCGGGATATCTCCGGCGCGGACATCCCGTGCGCGTCCGCCAACTCGCTTGTCGTGTACGCCCCGCGGGCCAGGTGCCGGCACAGCCGCATCCGCGTCGGGTGGGCGAGGGCCGACATGCGCCGCGTCAGCTGCTCGACCGAGGGCGGTGTCGTGAGCCCGGGGGACGCGATCGGGTACGTGATCATCGGCTGCCAGCCCCTGCGGTGCAGCACCCACAGATGCGGCCAGCCAAGGCTGGTCGGCGTCAGGATCAGATTTCCGGTGCCCGCCTCCGTACGCCCGTCGGAGATCTTGTCGACGACGACGGCGGGGCCCGCCTCGTCGAGCGAGACCGCCGAGGACGTCGCCGCGAGGGCCTCCTTGAGTCCCTTGCGGCGCAGCACCTCCGTCTTGTGCCGTGCGTCGGCCGCCAACTGGTGCCGCACGCGCGCCCATACGTCGGAGAAGAACGCCTCGTCGCAGTCCTGCAGCAGCTCGCGGAACCATGACCGCACGGCGGGCGGGTCCTCAAGCAGGCGCTGGGTGAACCGGACTTGAGGCGCTCCGCGCGCGGCCGCGAGTTCGAGCGCGCGCTCGCGGGTGCTCGGGTCGTCGAGCCGGCTCACCACCCGCTCCGCGTACTGCGACTGGCACGTGAACTCCAGGGCCGCGTCCACGAACTGCTCGTCGGAGAGCTTGTCGAGCAGGTCCAGCTCCTCGGCGAGCGTGGCACCGGGCAGGGTGCGCCGCCCCGGTATCCCGGCGGACGGCGTGAAGACGTCCGAGAACGTCGTGCGCCACAGGAAGTCCGCCTCGCACATCCGGTCCGCGAGGCACGGGTCCAGGCACGTGGTCACGCTTGTCGTCCACCCCTGCAGCCCCGGGTGGTGGGCGGGCTCCGACAGCGCGTGCAGCGCCATGCCCAGCTCGGCCAGGGGCGAGGGCACGACACGGATCCGCTCGGGCGTCAGGCCCGTGATGTCGATGCTCACGCTCATGACCCCATGGTGCACGGCGCCACTGACAGTCGGGTCGTCGATTGACGGCTCCCGTCAATCGGCGTGACCGCCCGGTGACAGCGGGCGCAGTCTCGTACTCATCGGCCCCGAACAGCCACAAATAGGCTGATTCCGGGGTGCAGCGCGACAATCGAGATGAAGAGCGAGGTGTTCGACATGAGCGTCACCCAGCAGTACGCCATCGACCTCTACCGCGCCGCCCAGCGCGGCGAAGCCGCCCCGCCGGCCCCCGACCGGCACGAGCTGGCCGCCCTCCGGGAGCTGCGCGACTACCGCCGGTTCCGGGCGGTCGTGGCCGGGCGTCCGGCCCGCGGCCGGATCCGGGCGGCGCTGACCCGCCGGCTCTCGGGACGCCGCGGCCACCCGGCCGGTTGCTGAGCCCAGCCCTCTACGAGTTGCTGAGCCCCGCCCCTACGAGGGCAGCCGACCCACGAAGTCCGCGACGGCCGCGCGGACGTCGTCAGGCCCCCACTCAAGGCCCGCCGCCGCGACCGTGACCTCCGTGGCCGCGAGCCCCGGCACCGGGCCCTCGTCCGACCAGCGCGCGAACAGTGCCGTCCGTGTCTGTTCCGCCTGCGCGATCCCGGCCTCCGTGAGCGCCTCGGCGTCGTAGGGCAGCCAGACCTTGAACTGGTGCGTGTGCGGCACCTCGGGGAACACCCGCGCTCCGGCGATTCCCTCCTTGGCGAAGCCCTCCACCAGCGCCTGCGCGACCACGCGCGCGTGCGCCACGTACTCGGGAAGCCGCGGCAGCTCCCGCTCCAGGCCCGTCAGTGCCGAGATCGCCTGCGGGAACTGCTGGAAGACCTGGCCGCCGTAGCGGTGCCGCCAGGCCCTCGCCTCCCCGACGAACGACTCCGGGCCGGCCAGGACCGCGCCGCTGAGGCCGCCGAGCGACTTGTAGAACGACACGTAGACGCTGTCCGCGAGCTCCGCGATCTCGTCCAGCGGACGCCCGAAGTGCACCGTGGTCTCCCACAGGCGGGCCCCGTCGAAGTGGATCACGGCGTCACGCGCGCGTGCGGCCTCGCAGACCTCCTCGAGCTCCTCCCAGGTGGGCAGCACGAAACCGGCGTCCCTGAGCGGCAGTTCCAGCATCAGCGTCCCGAATGGCTCCGCCAGGTCGTGCACGTCGTCGGCGTCGATCTGCCGCGCGGCCTTCGTGGGGTGCACGGTGCGCAGCCCCGCCACCGTGGTCAGCGCCTCCCGCTCGTGGATCTCCGGGTGCGCCAGCGGGTGCAGGGCCACCGTGGAGTTTCCGGTGCGTCCCGCCCAGCAGCGCAGCGCTACCTGCTGGGCCATGGTGCCGGTGGGGAAGAACGCGGCCGCCTCCTTGCCGAGCAGCGCGGCGACCTTCGTCTCCAGGTCGGCCACGACGCCGTCCCCGTAGATGTCGACGTCGCCCGACAGGTCGGCCACCGCCGCCGCGGCGGCGGACAGGGCCTCCCACCGCTCGCCCAAGGTGGCCTCGTTCGGCCTGCGGGCCAGTGTGCGCCCGGCGCCCCGCAACGCCGCGATCAGCCGTTCGGCCTGCGTCTTCTCGGGCGTGGCAGTGTTCTCGGCGGTTCCGTCCATCCGCCGATCATGGCGCACCCGCGTGCGCTTGCCCACAGCCTGTGGACAGCCGGGACCCGTGCGGACAGATAGCGTTAACATGACGAGAAATCGTCCGGTACCCCGAGCGGACTGGAACGGAAGGCCATCGCCTCGTGACTACACCCCCTCCGAACCCGCGATCCGAACCCACCGAGCACCCTGCCCCCCAGGACCGCCCCGCGCGCCTCACCGTGGGCGTCGTCGGCGCGGGCCGCGTCGGTCCCGCGCTCGCCGCGTCCCTGCAACTGGCCGGGCACCGTCCCGTGGCCGTCTCCGGAGTCTCCGACGCCTCCGTGCGCCGGGCCGCGACGCTGCTGCCCGACGTGCCCCTGGTGCCGCCCGCCGAGGTCCTCGCACAGGCCGACCTGGTGCTCCTCACCGTCCCCGACGACGTCCTGCCGGGCCTCGTCGAGGGCTTCGCGGAGACCGGCGCCGTACGCCCTGGCCAGCTGCTCGTGCACACCTCGGGCCGGTACGGCACAAAGGTGCTCGAACCGGCGCTGCGCGCGGGCGGCCTGCCGCTCGCGCTGCACCCCGCGATGACGTTCACCGGCACCCCCGTCGACGTCCAGCGGCTGGCCGGCTGCTCCTTCGGCGTCACCGCGCCCGAAGAGCTGCGGATGGCGGCGGAGGCCCTGGTCATCGAGATGGGCGGCGAACCCGAGTGGATCGCCGAGGAGAACCGCGCGCTCTACCACGCGGCCCTCGCGCTCGGCGCCAACCACCTGGTCACCCTGGTCGCGGAGTCCATGGAACTGCTCCGCGAGGCGGGCGTCGGCGCCCCCGACCGGATGCTCGGCCCGCTCCTCGGCGCGGCGCTCGACAACGCGCTCAGGTCCGGCGACGCGGCCCTCACGGGCCCGGTGGCGCGCGGCGACGCGGGCACCGTCGCCGCCCACATCACGGAGCTGCGCAAGCACGCCCCGCAGACGGTGGCCGGGTATCTCGCGATGGCCCGTGCGACCGCCGACCGCGCGCTCGCGCACGGACTGCTGAAGCCGGAGCTCGCCGAGGACCTCCTGGGCGTCCTCGCGACCGGTGCGGAGGAGACCCGATGAGCCCCACCGATTCCATGGCGGCGAGCCCCGCGAGGACGTCGCGCACGCGGCTCCTCCACAAGGGCGCGGACATGCGGGCACGCACGCGTACCGGGCAGCGCGTCGTCGTCATGACGATGGGCGCCCTGCACGAGGGCCACGCGACGCTGATCCGCTCGGCCAGGGCCCGCGCCGGGGCGGACGGCGAAGTGGTCGTCACCGTCTTCGTGAACCCGCTGCAGTTCGGCGCGGGCGAGGACCTCGACCGCTACCCGCGCACCCTCGACGCCGACCTGAGGATCGCCGAACGGGCGGGGGCGGACGCCGTGTTCGCGCCCTCCGTCGACGAGGTCTACCCCGGCGGGCAGCCCGAGATCCGCATCACGGCGGGCCCCATGGGGGAGCGGCTCGAAGGCGCCTCGCGCCCCGGCCACTTCGACGGCATGCTCACCGTGGTCGCCAAGCTGCTGCACCTCACGCGCGCGGACGTGGCCCTCTTCGGCCAGAAGGACGCGCAGCAACTGGCCCTGGTGCGCCGCATGGTGCGCGATCTGAACTTCGACGTGGAGATCGTCGCCGTGCCCACGGTCCGCGAGGACGACGGGCTCGCGCTCTCCTCCCGCAACCGCTACCTGTCCCCGGCCGAGCGGCGCACCGCGCTGGCCCTCTCCGACGCGCTGTTCACGGGCCGCGACCGGCATGCGGCGCAGGAGGCCCTGCGCGCGCGTGCCGCCGAGAACCCGACCCCGCGCACGCGGGCGAAGGCGCTCGGCAAGATAGGCGAGGCCCGGGCGGCCGCCGACGCGCACGCCGTCGCCACGGCGTCCCCGGGCCGGCCCTCGGCCGTCCTCGCGGCGGCCCGCCTGATCCTCGACGAGGCGAAGCGGCTCCAGCCACCGGTCGAGCTCGACTACGTGGCCCTCGTCGACCCGCGCGACTTCACCGACGTGACCGACGGCTTCGAGGGCGAGGCGGTGCTCGCGGTCGCCGCGCGCGTGGGCAGCACCCGCCTCATCGACAACCTGCCGCTGACCTTCGGAGGCCACGAGTGAGCAGCACCGGCATAAGGCTCCACGCCCCCGCCCCCGGCTGGAACGTCGCGGCGGACGTCGTGATCGTCGGCTCCGGCGTCGCGGGACTGACCGCGGCGCTGCGCTGCCAGGCCGCGGGCCTGCGCACCGTGGTCGTCACCAAGGCCCGCCTCGACGACGGCTCCACGCGCTGGGCGCAGGGCGGCGTCGCGGCGGCCCTCGGCGAGGGCGACACCCCCGAGCAGCATCTGGACGACACCCTGGTCGCCGGCGTCGGCCTGTGCGACGAGGCGGCCGTGCGCACCCTCGTCACCGAGGGCCCCGACGCCGTACGCCGCCTGATCGAGACGGGCGCGCACTTCGACGAGTCCGCCGGGGGCGACCTGGAGCTGACCCGTGAGGGCGGCCACCACCGTCGCCGCATCGCGCACGCGGGCGGTGACGCGACCGGAGCCGAGATCTCCCGCGCGCTGGTCGAGGCAGTACGCGCGCGTGGTGTGGAAACCGTCGAGAACGCCCTGGTCCTCGACCTGCTGACGGACGCCGAGGGCCGCACGGCCGGTGTCTCCCTGCACGTCATGGGCGAGGGCCAGCACGACGGTGTGGGCGCCGTCCTGGCACCCGCCGTGGTCCTCGCGACCGGCGGCATGGGCCAGGTCTTCTCGGCCACCACGAACCCCCACGTGTCCACGGGCGACGGCGTCGCGCTCGCCCTGCGCGCGGGCGCCGAGGTGAGCGACCTGGAATTCGTCCAGTTCCACCCGACCGTGCTGTTCCTGGGCGCGGACGCCGAGGGCCAGCAGCCGCTCGTCTCCGAGGCCGTGCGCGGCGAGGGCGCGCACCTGGTGGACGCGGACGGCGTGCGCTTCATGGTGGGCCAGCACGAACTCGCCGAGCTGGCGCCCCGCGACATCGTCGCCAAGGGCATCACGCGCCGCATGCAGGAACTCGGCACCGAGCACATGTACCTGGACGCGCGGCACTTCGGCGCCGAGATGTGGGAGAACCGGTTCCCCACGATCCTCGCCGCCTGCCGGGCCCATGGCATCGACCCGGTCACCGAGCCCATCCCGGTCGCCCCCGCCGCGCACTACGCCTCCGGAGGCGTCCGCACGGACCTCTCGGGCCGCACCACGGTGCCGGGCCTCTACGCGTGCGGTGAGGCCGCCTGCACGGGCGTCCACGGGGCGAACCGGCTGGCCTCCAACTCCCTTCTGGAAGGCCTCGTCTACGCGGAGCGCATCGCGGACGACATCACGCGCCTGCACGCGGAGAACGCCCTCCACGCGCGCGTGCCCGCACCCGTGGAGCACCCGCCGACGCCGACGCACCCGCTGCTTCCCCCGGAGGCACGGTTCGCCATCCAGCGCGTGATGACGGCGGGCGCGGGCGTCCTGCGCTCCGCCGACTCCCTCGCCGAGGCCGCCGCCCAGCTCGGCCGCATCCATGCCGACGCGGTCAACTCCCTGACGGAGAACGGCAAGACCGCGGAGCCGGGCGTCGACACGTGGGAGGCCACCAACCTCCTGTGCGTGGCCCGCGTCCTGGTCGCCGCCGCGCGCCGCCGCGAGGAGACCCGCGGCTGCCACTGGCGCGAGGACCACCCGGACCGCGACGATGCCACGTGGCGCCGCCACATCGTCGTACGCCTGAATCCGGACCGGACCCTGGCCACGCACACCACACCCACAGCAGACTTCCCGGCAACGGCCAAGAACCCTCAGGAGCAGTGACCGACGTGAGCGCCACCCCCGACCTCCCCCTGGCAGCCGCCGGCAGCGAAGGCTGCGGCGACAACTGCGGCTGCGCGCAGGGAGATTCCGACGACGTCATGGAGTGCGGCCTCGACCCGTCGCTGGCCCAGCTGCTGCTCGACGCGGGCCTGCACCCGGTCGAGATCGAGGACATCGCCCACATGGCGATCACCGAGGACCTGGACGGCGGAGTGGACGTCACGACCGTCGCCACGATCCCCGAAGAGGCCGTCGCCACCGCCGACTTCACGGCCCGCGAGGCGGGCGTCGTGGCGGGCCTGCGGGTCGCCGAGGCGGTCGTCTCCGTCGTGGCCACGGACGAGTTCGAGGTCGAGCGGCACGCGGAGGACGGCGACCGGGTCGAGGCGGGGCAGAAGCTGCTCTCCGTCACCACCCGCACCCGCGACCTGCTCACCGCCGAGCGCACCGCGCTCAACATCATGTGCCGCCTCTCCGGCATCGCGACCGCCACGCGCGCGTGGGCGGACGTTCTGGACGGCACCAAGGCGAAGGTCCGCGACACCCGCAAGACGACGCCGGGCCTGCGCTCCCTGGAGAAGTACGCGGTCCGCATGGGCGGCGGCGTCAACCACCGCATGTCCCTGTCCGACGCGGCCCTGGTCAAGGACAACCACGTGGTCGCCGCCGGTGGCGTCGCCCAGGCCTTCCAGGCCGTACGCGACCGCTTCCCCGGCCTGCCGATCGAGGTCGAGGTGGACACCCTGCACCAGCTGCGCGAGGTCCTCGACGCGGGCGCCGACCTGATCCTCCTGGACAACTTCACGCCGGGCGAGACCGAGGAGGCCGTGGCGATCACCGACGGCCGCGCCCTCCTGGAGTCCTCCGGCCGCCTCACCCTCGAGAACGCCGCCACGTATGCGAAGACGGGCGTCGACTACCTCGCCGTGGGTGCCCTCACCCACTCGTCCCCGATCCTCGACATCGGCCTCGACCTGCGCGAGGCGGACGCCTGATGCTGCTCACCATCGACGTCGGCAACACCCACACCGTCCTCGGCCTGTTCGACGGCGAGGAGATCATCGAGCACTGGCGCATCTCCACGGACGCGCGCAGAACCGCCGACGAACTCGCCGTCCTGCTCAAGGGCCTGATGGGCATGCACCCGCTGCTCGGCGAGGAACTCGGCGACGGCATCGACGGCATCGCCATCTGCTCGACCGTCCCCTCGGTCCTGCACGAACTGCGCGAGGTCACCCGCCGCTACTACGGCGACGTGCCCGCCGTCCTGGTCGAACCCGGCATCAAGACCGGCGTGCCGATCCTCATGGACAACCCCAAGGAGGTCGGCGCCGACCGCATCATCAACGCGGTCGCGGCCGTCGAGATGTTCGGCGGCCCGGCGATCGTCGTGGACTTCGGCACGGCGACGACCTTCGACGCGGTCTCCGCGCGCGGCGAGTACGCGGGCGGCGTGATCGCCCCCGGCATCGAGATCTCCGTCGAGGCGCTCGGCATGCGCGGCGCCCAGCTCCGCAAGATCGAGCTGGCCAGGCCGCGCAGCGTCATCGGCAAGAACACCGTCGAGGCCATGCAGGCGGGCATCGTCTACGGCTTCGCGGGCCAGGTCGACGGGGTCGTGAACCGGATGGCCAAGGAGCTCGCGGACGATCCGGACGACGTGACCGTCATCGCGACGGGCGGGCTCGCGCCGATGGTCCTCGGCGAGTCCACGGTGATCGACGAGCACGAGCCGTGGCTGACGCTGATCGGACTCCGTCTCGTGTACGAGCGGAACGTTTCGCGGCTCTGACAGGCGGGGCGGACCGGGCGGACCGGCGAGGCACGCCGGAAATTGCCGGTTAAGCGGATTTGTCCGTAATTGGCCTTACCGTCATTTCATGCCCACGCCCTACGGAAACCGTGGCGGCATGGCGTTCGGTGCAGAAGAGCTGCGTGTGCTCCGACGCGCCCTCGCCCTCGCCCTCCACCCCAGCCCCACCTCGGACGAGGACGTCCGGGCCTGTCTGCGACTCGCGGAGTCGGTCGACGAAGCGGCCCGGGAAGGCATCCGCATGCGGGCCTTCCTCCGCTCCGACCTCGACCGCTACCGGGCCGCCCTGCCCGGCTCCGCTCCCGGCTATCTGAGCCTGCTCAAGGAGGCCCTGGCGGCGGGCCACAGGCCCGGCGCCGACGACCTCGCGGCGCTGCGCGCGCTGCCCGGGAACCCCGGCGCGGCGGCCCTGCTCGCCCGCTGCCGCGACCTGGCGGAACAGGGCGTACGCGACAAGCTCGACGAGCGGCACCGGCCCCGCGTCCCGGCGTCCCGCGGCTACCTGCTCGCCCTGCCCGGCGGCCTGTCGGCGGCGGACGGCGACAAGCCCGCGAGGCCGGCCCCCGAGACGCCTCAGCGCCCGGTCCCCACCCCCGCCGAGGTCTTCCCGCCCAAGCGCCGCCCCGCCCAGCCCCCGGCCCCGTCGCGGAGACTCGCGGTCGGGTAGCTACTCTGGGGGCATGGACTACGTCTCCGCGCTCGTGCCCCCGGTCGTGATGGCCGCGTTCTTCGTCGGCCTGATCGTGACCATCGTGAAGTCGCAGGGCGGCGACAAGAAGACCAAGGAAGACGCGGCCGTCGACGCCGCCATCGCGCGCGCGGAGGCCGCCCGGCAGGGCGGCGGCACGCAGCGGGACGCGACCGCCTGACAGCGGCCGCGACCGGCACGGAAACCGCAGTGAGGGGCGCCCATCGGGCGCCCCTTTTGTCATTGCTTGGCGATCGTCGCCACGTCCCGCGTTGAATTACCGACTTCTCCCACTATTGTGCTTCTCGTGCCGCGCCCCTTGGGAGAACTCGAAGACGCAGTGATGACGCGGGTGTGGAAGTGGAACCGCCCGGTCACCGTGAGGGAAGTCCTGGAGGACCTCCAACAGGAACGGTCCATCGCCTACACAACCGTCATGACCGTATTGGACAATCTCCATCAGAAGGGCTGGGTACGCCGCGAAGCGGAAGGCCGGGCCTATCGATATGAGGCGGTCTCCACGCGGGCCGCGTACTCGGCCGCCCTGATGAACGAGGCCTGGGCGCAGAGCGACAACCCGGCCGCGGCGCTCGTCGCGTTCTTCGGGATGATGTCGCCGGAGCAGCGCGAGGCCCTCAGGGATGCCATGCGGATCGTCTCGCCCGAACTGCCGGCGGAAGTCCCCTCGGCCCCCGAGGAAGCGGGCGACGGGGCCGGGCGATAGCGTCCGGACATGCCAGCAGAGCTCCCCGAAGTCGGGCCGACCGTCGAATCGCCCCGTAAAGCAGTGACCGTACGCAGGGCGCGGACGGCCGATGTGCCGGAGGTGCGCCGGCTGCTTGACGCGTACAGCCGACAGGGGATCCTGCTCGACAAAGCCACCGTGACGCTTTACGAGGACATCCAGGAGTTCTGGGTCGCGGAACGCGACGACAACGCCGCGGTCGTCGGCTGCGGCGCACTGCACGTCATGTGGGAAGACCTCGCGGAAGTCCGCACCCTCGCGGTGGACCCGCAGGTCAAGGGATCGGGCGTCGGACATCTGCTGCTCGAGAAGCTTCTTCAGACCGCGCGCTGGATCGGTGTTCGGCGGGTTTTCTGCCTCACCTTCGAAGTCGAGTTCTTCGCCAAGCACGCCTTCGTGGAGATCGGCGAGACACCTGTCGATACGGTCGACACCGATGTCTACAGTGAGCTCCTGCGTTCCTATGACGAGGGCGTGGCTGAGTTCCTCGGTCTCGAACGAGTGAAACCGAACACCTTGGGCAACAGCCGGATGCTTCTGCATCTGTGATCGCCGCCGGGCGTTATTCCGGCATGCGTGCTTGCAACGGTTCCCTATGTCCGAATCGCGCATGTTTTTGGTCCCGGTGGGCAGTGTTCAACTCCGGGATCTCTCCCTGATCTCAGCCAGGGGTTTGTGTTTTTCGGGCAAAAGCGGTTTGCTTTCGGCGTACTGCAGTACTGCATATAACAAGGGGACGGCGAATCAGCGGCCGTGGTCGCGGGGCCGCCCTTCAGATTTCGATGAAAGGAAATCCGGTGGCACAGAAGGTTCAGGTCCTTCTTGTCGATGACCTCGACGGTGGCGAGGCGGACGAGACCGTGACGTTCGCGCTCGACGGCAAGTCGTACGAGATCGACCTCACCACCGCCAATGCGGACAAGCTCCGCGGCCTCCTTGAGCCGTACCTCAAGGGCGGTCGTCGCACCGGTGGCCGCTCGAGCGGCCGGGGCAAGGCGCGCGCCACGTCCGGCGGCGGCAACCAGGACACCGCGCAGATCCGCGCGTGGGCCAAGGAGAACGGCTACGAGGTCAACGACCGCGGCCGTGTTCCCCAGTCGATCCGTGAGGCCTACGAGAAGGCCAACGGCTGACGGGACGGCCGCATTGGTCGCTTTGTTGACGTGGTCGCGGGCGCGCCGGCGCCGCGACGCAGCCGGGCCCGGTGGCAGTACGTCGCCGCCGTGTCCACGAGGCGTACGAGATCGGGGGCGCCCCCACCGCCCCCCACGACCGACCAGGTCGAGACGGCCGTCAGGGTCGTCAGGGCCGGTAGCACCGGTTCCACCTCGCAGCCGGGCTCGGGGGGCCGCACCCAGGCGGCGGCCTCCTGCGAGCCGGACCAGCCCGGAGGCGTCGGCGCGTCGATGAGACCACCCGCCCCGACGGCGACGAGGTCCAGGGGCAGCGCCCCCCACTCCAGCCAGTCGAGCAGCCCCGGCAATTCGTCCGCGCTGCCCGCGGCGACGAGCAGCCGCATCGTTTCCCCGCACACGGCCACCGGTGACCGGGGATCGAGTCTGCGCAGCATCGCGAAGCCGGCGTCGGCCGGCACCTCCAGGACGTCGAAGCGCAGCCCGGTGTGCAGCAGCGCGCCGTCGGGCCCTGCCGCGGTCGCCCAGCCGAGCTCGTCCTCGTACCACTGCCGGGCCGGATCGCGTCCGGGGTCGGTCAGTGGTTGCCGGGGAGCGGGAACGGTCGTGCCGGAGGTGGTGACCATGCCAGGAGCAACAGCCACCGACGCCCCGGGGTTACGCACTGTCGCCGAGTGCATGCGTAGTGTGTCCGGAAAAGGGGCGTACGGAGGCGTTGGGCGGCGCAAAGATGTTCGCCCGTAGCGGAGGGAACCGGGGCGCGCCGCATGGAGTGTCAGTCCGTACGGGTAAGACATCCCTAGTGGGAGGGGCGACACGTGCGGGACGGGCAGTCTGCGTTCGCCATCGGCGTACTGATGGTGGGGGTATCTGCCTGGCCTGCGGGAACATCGTCTCGCACCATCGGGTTGGAGCAGTTGTCGGCGTTCGGGGCAGGAGACCATGAACGGGTGTCGGCAGATGGAATGAGCGGTCCCCGCTTGCGGGACTAAGCTGCGGAAGGACAGGGAGGGGACCGACCCCTAACTGCCTGACCGCTCTGAGGAGCGATTAACGATGTTCGAGAGGTTCACCGACCGCGCGCGGCGGGTTGTCGTCCTGGCTCAGGAAGAAGCCCGGATGCTCAACCACAATTACATCGGCACCGAGCACATCCTCCTGGGCTTGATCCACGAGGGCGAGGGTGTCGCCGCTAAGGCCCTGGAGAGCCTCGGGATTTCGCTCGAGGCGGTCCGCCAGCAGGTGGAGGAGATCATCGGTCAGGGCCAGCAGGCCCCGTCCGGCCACATCCCCTTCACCCCCCGTGCCAAGAAGGTCCTGGAGCTGTCGCTCCGCGAGGCCCTTCAGCTGGGCCACAACTACATCGGCACGGAGCACATCCTGCTCGGCCTGATCCGTGAGGGCGAGGGCGTCGCCGCCCAGGTCCTGGTCAAGCTGGGTGCAGACCTCAACCGGGTGCGGCAGCAGGTCATCCAGCTGCTCTCCGGTTACCAGGGCAAGGAGACCGCCGGCGCCAGTGGCGGTCCTGCCGAGGGCACGCCCTCCACGTCCCTGGTGCTCGACCAGTTCGGCCGCAACCTGACGCAGGCCGCTCGTGAGTCCAAGCTCGACCCGGTCATCGGGCGCGAGAAGGAGATCGAGCGCGTCATGCAGGTCCTGTCGCGCCGGACCAAGAACAACCCGGTCCTGATCGGTGAGCCCGGCGTCGGCAAGACCGCCGTCGTCGAGGGCCTCGCTCAGGCCATCGTCAAGGGCGAGGTGCCCGAGACCCTCAAGGACAAGCACCTCTACACCCTCGACCTCGGCGCGCTGGTCGCCGGCTCCCGCTACCGCGGTGACTTCGAGGAGCGCCTCAAGAAGGTGCTCAAGGAGATCCGCACCCGCGGCGACATCATCCTGTTCATCGACGAGCTGCACACGCTGGTCGGTGCGGGTGCCGCCGAGGGCGCCATCGACGCGGCTTCCATCCTGAAGCCGATGCTGGCCCGCGGTGAGCTGCAGACCATCGGTGCGACGACGCTCGACGAGTACCGCAAGCACCTGGAGAAGGACGCGGCCCTCGAGCGCCGCTTCCAGCCGATCCAGGTCGCGGAGCCGTCGCTGCCGCACACGATCGAGATCCTCAAGGGTCTCCGTGACCGCTACGAGGCCCACCACCGCGTCTCGATCACGGACGAGGCCCTCGTCCAGGCCGCGACGCTGGCTGACCGGTACATCTCGGACCGCTTCCTGCCGGACAAGGCGATCGACCTGATCGACGAGGCCGGTTCCCGGATGCGCATCCGCCGGATGACCGCGCCGCCGGACCTCCGCGAGTTCGACGAGAAGATCGCGGGCGTGCGTCGCGACAAGGAGTCGGCCATCGACTCCCAGGACTTCGAGAAGGCGGCCTCTCTCCGCGACAAGGAGAAGCAGCTGCTCGCCGCGAAGGCCAAGCGCGAGAAGGAGTGGAAGGCCGGCGACATGGACGTCGTCGCCGAGGTCGACGGCGAGCTGATCGCCGAGGTCCTCGCGACCGCCACCGGCATTCCGGTCTTCAAGCTGACCGAGGAGGAGTCCTCGCGTCTGCTGCGCATGGAGGACGAGCTCCACAAGCGGGTCATCGGCCAGAAGGACGCCGTCAAGGCGCTCTCGCGGGCGATCCGCCGTACGCGGGCCGGTCTGAAGGACCCGAAGCGTCCGGGTGGTTCGTTCATCTTCGCCGGTCCGTCCGGTGTCGGTAAGACCGAGCTCTCCAAGGCGCTCGCCGAGTTCCTCTTCGGTGACGAAGAGGCGCTGATCTCCCTCGACATGTCGGAGTTCAGCGAGAAGCACACGGTCTCGCGTCTCTTCGGTTCGCCCCCCGGTTACGTGGGCTACGAAGAGGGCGGTCAGCTGACCGAGAAGGTGCGGCGCAAGCCGTTCTCGGTGGTTCTTTTCGACGAGGTCGAGAAGGCCCACCCGGACATCTTCAACAGCCTTCTGCAGATCCTGGAGGACGGTCGCCTGACCGACTCCCAGGGCCGCGTCGTGGACTTCAAGAACACGGTCATCATCATGACGACCAACCTTGGAACCCGTGACATCTCGAAGGGCTTCAACCTCGGCTTCGCGGCCCAGGGCGACTCGAAGTCCAATTACGAGCGCATGAAGAACAAGGTGTCGGACGAGCTCAAGCAGCACTTCCGCCCCGAGTTCCTCAACCGTGTCGACGACGTCGTCGTCTTCCCGCAGCTCAGCCAGGGCGACATCCTCGAGATCGTCGACCTGATGATCTCGAAGGTGGACGAGCGCCTGAAGGACCGCGACATGGGCATCGAGCTCTCGCAGTCCGCCAAGGAGCTGCTCTCGAAGAAGGGCTACGACCCCGTGCTCGGCGCGCGTCCGCTGCGGCGCACGATCCAGCGCGAGGTCGAGGACAGCCTGTCGGAGAAGATCCTCTTCGGCGAGCTGCGCCCGGGCCACATCGTGGTCGTGGACACGGAGGGCGAGGGCGAGAACAAGACCTTCACCTTCCGCGGCGAGGAGAAGGCGGCCCTGCCGGACGCCCCGCCGATCGAGGACGCGGCTGCCGGTGGCGGCCCGAACCTGAGCAAGGAGGCGTAACCCCTCCGGGGCGAGCCTGATCCGGGTGGGCCCGAGCTGTTCCTGAGGGAACGGTTCGGGCCCACCCGTTTTTTCAGGCCGGGAGGACGGTGACGCCGGCGTCGGGGAAGAGGCGGGCGTACGGAGCCCGGTCCCGCGATGCCTCGCGGGGAACGTAGAACGTGACCGCGCGTACGGCGGGGAAGCCCGGGGCGTGGACGGCGAACTGGTCCGGACCCCGGGACACCATGACCTCCAGGGACGAGATGCGCGGGAAACGGGGCAGCGGGGCGGTCGGCAGGTCCTCGGCGACGACGAAGAGCTCGCGCAGCGACCGGTGGTCCGCGGCCAGTGCCCAGTCGTCCTGGTCCAGTGGGCCGACGCCGCGGCCCAGGCTCAGGAAGGTCAGCTCCGGGAAGGCGTCAAGCCCTCGCAGGCCCGTGGTGGCGAGGGAGCCGGCGGAGAAGTAGAGGCGTTCGAGCGGGGCGGACGCGGGCAGGTGCTCGACCAGGGAGCGGCCCGGAACCGACTGCAGCACCGAGAGCGAGCGCAGGCCCGTCAGCGCGCTCAGTCCGCGCAGCTCCGGCAGCCCGGCGAGCACGTTCAGGGTGAGGTGGCGCAGGGGGCTCCCGGCGAGCGGGGCCAGATCGGTGATTCCCGGGCAGCCGGAAAGCACCAGCAGTTCGAGCGAGGGGAGCGCGAGCAGCGGACGCAGGTCGTGCACGGCGGGGTTGTTGCTCAGGATCAGATCGGTCAGGGGCCCCGGATCGACACCGGCGACGAGTTCCTCGAGCGGGAGGTCGTAGTCGACGTGGAGCCGGCTCCAATGGGGCAGACGCCTCGCGGAGTCCCACTGGTCCGGGTTCTTCACGAGGAGGTCGACGCCCTGTGGGTCGACGTGGGCGAGGACGTCGTCCGCGTACTCCCGCGCGTCGAACCGGTGCCAGGTGCCCACCAGTTGACGTCGTACGTCCAGTGCGGGATGGGAACGGAACTTCTTCAGGACCGGGAGCGCGCCTTCCTGCCCCAGCCGCGACGCGGTGACCACCACCGCGTGCGCCTCCTCGTCGCTCAACCCCTCAGGCCCCGGCAACAGCTCCAGCACGAACGGCCCCGCCTCGGCGAGCCGCTCCGCCTCGTACTTGTCGCGCGGCGGGATCAGCTCGGCCGCGCGCGCCCGCACCTCCTCCACCACCTCCTGGTCCACCGAAGCCGCGTCCTGGAGGCAGGCCAGGGCGAGGAGCGTGAGCCGCGGCGCGTCCGCCGCCAGCAACCCCCGCAACAACCGCCCCCGTTCCCGCGTCCGCGCATGCGCCACCGCCATCCGCAGCACGTCCTCCCACTGGGTGTCCTCGGCGTGGCCGAGCAGGACGTCGAAGTGGCCCTCCTCGACGGCGTAGCGGGCACCCAGGTGGTCGAGGAACGTGCGGTGGGCGAAGTCGACGACGCCGGGGGCGGGGCTGCGCAGCACTCCGCTGCGCAGGAGGAGCTGGCGAAGGATCGTCCTCGCGTCGCCCTGCGCGGACGCGGCGGGGACGGAGGGCAGGGCGCGCTCCAGGAGCATCAGCGCCGTGTCCTCGTCCATTTCGGTGCGGCCCGCCAACACCAGGGAGTAGGCGAGGCGTTGGAGGAGTTCGACCTGGTCCTCGGTCTCCAGGTCGATGCCGTCGAGGCCGCTCATGCCGCGCTGCCGGTCCCGTTCGGTGAGGATCATCTGGAGCGCGGCGTCGTAGAGGGCCTTGCGGCGCGGCGGGAGGTAGCCGCGGCGGGCCCGGTGCAGGGCGCAGATCAGGCCGCACATCAGCGGGTTGGTGGCCAGGCGCGCGAGGTCCGGCTTGGTGCGCAGCGTGTCGAGCAGCGGCTCCTCGTGCTCGGGGGCGTGCGCCGCGGCGTGCCAGCGGCGTACGAAGGCCGTGACGCGGGGGCGGTCCATCGGGGCGAGGGCGAGTTCCGTGAAGCCGTCGGCGGCCAGCCAGTCGGGGCGTACGGCGGTGGGGCGCGCGGTGAGCAGCCAGCGGTTGCCCGGGTAGCCGCGGACCAGGGCAAGGAGCCAGTCCCGTACGCGGGCGCGGTCGGCGGACGGGACCTCGTCGAGGCCGTCGACCATGACGAGCGCGCGCCCGTCGGACAGGACGCGCTCCGCCCAGCCGTCCGGCGGCGAGTGCGGGCAGTCGGTGCCGGCGAGGAAGTCGTCGGGGGCCGGGAGCCGGGCGGCCCGGATCAGGCTGCGCAGCGGCAGGACGTACGGGATGCGCTCCTCGGCGGTGAGGGCGAGCCACTGGATCAGCGTCGTCTTCCCGGAGCCCGCTTCGCCGCGCAGGAGGACGCGCTCGTGGCCCGGGCCGGTGAGCGCGTCCTCGGCGGCGAGCCGGACGGTGACGGGTGCGGTGGCGCCGGGCCCCTCGCCCGGTTCACGGGCGGTGTCCCGGGTCGCTTCGAGGCTCAGGTAGGCGACGTCCAGGGCCCAGCTGTCGGCGGTGTCACGGGCGTCGAGGCCGAAGATCGTCAGGTGGTTGTGGCGGATGGCCAGATAGCCCCGGTAGCGCTCCTCGAAGGCGCGGTCCCGGCCGGGGCCGTCGTCGCGGGCGAGGAGCGCGTCCATCTTGGCGAGGGCCTCGGCCTGCCCCCGGCTCTGCTCCACCAGCGTGCGCGCCACGAAGGTCGACCGCTGGGTGAAGAAGTGCAGGATCTGGACGCAGGACCACTCCGTGAGCGAGTCGAGGAAGTACGACGCGTCGGCGGACAGGTCGGGCGCGGGGGCCGCGCGGCGCAGGGTGCGGGCCAGGGCCCCCGGGCCGAGGCGGACCGCCTGGACGTCGTCCATGGTCAGGTCGCCGAGCGCGTGCAGGGTGCGGGTGAGGGCGAGGACGACCGGTTCCCGTTCCTCGTACGGGAACGGGGGCTCGCCGGGCCCGGCCACCGCCGCGTCGACCAGCTTGCGGGCGAGCCGATCGAGGTCGGCCTCCGTGAGGGTGCGCTTCTCGCCGCGGAAGGAGACCAGGCCGGAGACGCGTACCGGCCTGTCCGTCAGGCCCGCGCCCGGGCCCTCCTGGACGAGGAGCTTCTTGAGCGCCGGGGCGATCAGGCTCGAGGCCAGCCGGGTGCCGAGGGCAGCGGGATCCATGGTTCGGGAGCGTAGCCCCGGTCACATCCGCGGGGGGTTGGATCTTGCCGGCCGGTGACATGCCGCACAGGACGTGGATCACGTACTAACGGAAATAGTGCGACAGATACGGATCGCGCCTCTCGTTACACAGTCGATGGGTTCCGGTGAATTGTCCGTTTGACCGGAAGGGTGTCGTCGGCAGGCGTGCGCGGCCCGGGCGTACGGCGATGAAGTGGGGTTAAACCCGGGATGAGGTCATAAAACGGACGACCTTCGACCCGGCCCCGCGAGGCTTCGGTCGGCGTGATCGTCCGGGGCGGACTACGAAGACATGTCGTAGATGGGTGTTTTGGGCGGTGATGGGGGGTGGGGTTACCAAGGGATGGCCGGCCCGGCAGCACGAGGCAGTGCGCCGGGCCCCGTTACGTCCCCGTTGAAAGGTCTGCCCATATGTCGAAGCGCACCCAGTCCCACCGCCCCGGTACGTCGATGCTCCGTAAGCGGGCTGCCGTCGTGGCCGCCGGATTCGGAGTGTCGGCGCTGCTCGGGACCGGGGCCGCGGTCGCCGACTCCGCAGACACGGCCGCGCTCCCCGGTATCGCCGCCTCCTCCGTCGAGGCCCAGGCCAACGCTCAGGCCAAGGCCGCCGACAACGCCGCGAAGGCGAAGAAGAAGGCCGAGGCGGAGAAGAAGAAGGCCGAGGCCAAGAAGAAGGCGGCCGAGGAGAAGAAGGCCAAGTCCTGGATCGACCCGGTCGAGGACTACGAGCTCTCCGCCGGCTACTCGCAGGGCGGCGCCATGTGGGCCAGCGGCCACCACTCCGGCCAGGACTTCGCGGTGCCGGTCGGCACCGATGTCTCCGCCGTGCACGGCGGCACCGTCGTCAAGGCCGGCGGCAACGGCGCCGGTGACGGCCCCGCGTACGGCAACGCCATCGTCATCAAGCACAGCAACGGCACGTACTCGCAGTACGCCCACCTGTCCCGGATCGACGTGAAGGTCGGTGACACGCTCACCACCGGCGACCACATCGCGAAGTCCGGCAACACCGGCAACTCCAGTGGCCCGCACCTGCACTTCGAGATCCGTACGTCGGCGGAGTACGGCTCGGCGGTCAACCCCGTCAACTTCCTGAAGAAGGAGGGCGTGCGCGTCTGACGGCGCCCGCGCCGGTGGCCCGTCAGCCGTGATGGGCCCGCGTGACCAGGTCGGAGGCGACCTCGAGGATGGCCTTGCGCTTCTCCTCGGGGTCGCCTTCGACGTCTTTCAGGACGAACATTCCGGCGTGCATCGAGATCAGCGCGCTGAGGCAGCGCACCCGGTCGGTCAGCGTGACGTCCGGCGGCAGCAGATGGTCCAGCAGGGACGTCATCCGCTCCTTGAAGTTCTCGCCGATGCTCAGCTCGCGCATCGTCGCCTGGTTCTCCTGCATGAAGCGGAAGAGCGGGGCGGCGTCGGCCAGTGCGTTCGAGTAGTGGCCGAGGATTTCGAGCTTGGCCTCGAGGGTCGGCGGCTGCTCGGCGGCCCAGGTGATCACGTCGTCGATCGGCCTCATCAGGTCCGTGAAGAGGCTGACGAGGATGTCTTCCTTGGTCTTGAAGTGGTAGTAGAGCGCGGCCTTCGTCACGCCGAGGCGCTCGGAGATCTCCCGCAGGGACGTCTTCTCGTACCCCTGCTCGGCGATGAGCTCCAAGGTCACGTCCTGAATGCGCTGGCGGGTGTCCCCGCGGCGCCGCTGCGGCTTGCTGCTGCCCGTGACCATCGGCTGGCTGCCCTTCGTGCCTGGTCTTTCCCTTGGGAAAAAACTTACTTGACGCCCGGCTAGTTGGCGCTCTACTTTCCTCATTGTAGAGAACTAGCCGGGCGGCAAGTAAGTCCGGGTGAGGCAGGGGGAGTGGGGACCATGACGCAGGCGGCGGTGCAGCCCGCGATGTCGGACCAGGAGCCGGTGAAACAGCCGCGCAGCGTGCGGGTGGTGCTGCTCGCGCTGATGCTCGCCATGCTGCTGGCCATGCTCGACAACATGATCGTGGGCACCGCGATGCCCACCATCGTCGGCGAGCTGGGCGGCCTCGAACATCTGTCGTGGGTGGTCACCGCGTACACGCTCGCGACCGCCGCCTCCACGCCGATCTGGGGGAAGATCGGCGACATGTACGGCAGGAAGGGCGCCTTCCTGACCTCCATCGTGATCTTCCTGCTCGGCTCCGTGCTCAGCGGAATGGCCCAGGACATGGGCCAGCTGATCGGGTTCAGGGCCGTGCAGGGGCTCGGCGCGGGCGGACTGATGGTCGGTGTCATGGCCATCATCGGCGACCTGATCCCGCCCCGTGAGCGGGGCAAGTACCAGGGCATGATGGCCGGCGTGATGGCGCTCGCCATGATCGGCGGGCCGCTCGTCGGCGGCACCCTCACCGACCACCTCGGCTGGCGCTGGGCCTTCTACATCAACGTGCCGCTCGGCATCCTCGCCCTCGTGGCGATCACCGCGGTGCTGCACCTGCCGAAGAAGCGGGCCGCGCACTCCATCGACTACTTCGGTGCCGCGCTGCTCACCGTCGGCATCACCTCGATCGTCCTCGTGACCACGTGGGGCGGGACCGAGTACGCCTGGGACTCCGCCGTGATCATGGAGCTGATCGGGATCGGTGTCGCCGCGCTCGTCGGGTTCGTGTTCTGGCAGACCAAGGCCGCCGAGCCGATCGTGCCGCTGCACATCTTCCGCAACCTCAACTTCACGCTGATGTCCGTGATCGGCTTCATCACCGGCTTCGTGATGTTCGGCGCGGTGCTCTTCCTGCCGCTGTACCAGCAGTCCGTGCAGGGCGCGTCCGCGACCAACTCCGGTCTGCTGCTGCTTCCGATGCTGCTCGCGATGATGGTCGTCTCGCTGATCGCGGGGCGGGTCACCACCAACACCGGCAAGTACAAGGTGTTCCCGGTGGCGGGCAGCGTCCTGATGATCGCCGGTCTGTTCCTGCTCGCGCAGATGGACACCGGGACGTCCCGGTTCACGTCCGGGCTCTACATGGCCGTGCTGGGCGCCGGGATGGGCTGTCTGATGCAGATCACGATGCTGGTCGCGCAGAACAGCGTCGAGATGAAGGACATGGGCGTCGCCTCCTCGTCGACGACCCTGTTCCGTACGCTCGGGTCCTCGTTCGGCGTCGCCATCATGGGCGCGCTGTTCAACAACCGGGTGCAGGACGTCATGGCGCAGCGGGCCGGGGCGCTCGGCGGGAAGATCACCGAGCAGTCGGCGCAGCTGGACGCGGCGAGCCTGGCGAAGCTGCCCGAGCAGGCGCGGGACGCCTACCAGTTCGCGGTCTCGTCCGGCACGCACTCGGCGTTCCTGCTCGGCTCGATCGTCGCGCTCGGCTCGCTGCTCGCGGCGGTCTTCGTCAAGGAGGTCGTGCTGCGGGGCGCCGCCCCATCGAGCCCCTCCGGCGATTGAGGAGCGGGGTCTGGGGCGGCGTCCCAGGGCGGTGGCCGGTGCAGGTGGTGGCGGTCTCGGGGCTCTGCCCCGGTCCCCGCGCCTCAATCGCCGGCGGGCCTCTATTTGCCCGGCAGCTTCACCATCGGGAAGCTCCCGGTGTTCGTCGGGGCGTGCTCCGGCAGCCACAGCACCGCCACGGCGCCCTCGGAGGGGGCGTCGTGGTCCGCTCCCTGCGGGCGGATGTTGCGGAACGTGAGCCGGGCGCCGAGCACCCGGGCCTGGCCCGCGGCGATCGTCAGGCCCAGGCCGTGCCCGTGCCCCGCGCGGTCGGCGGCGCCGGTGCGGAAGCGGCTCGGCCCCTCCTCCAGGAGCTCCTCCGGGAAACCGGGGCCGTGGTCGCGGACCCGCAGGACCCGGCCCTCGACGCTGACCTCGATGGGCGGGCGGGCGTGCTTGGAGGCGTTGGCCAGCAGGTTGAGGAGGATCCGCTCCAGGCGGCGCGGGTCCGTCGTCACCTCGGACTCGTGGACGACCCGGACCGTGACGCCGTCGCCCGCGCGGGCCGCGATCCGGCGCTCCACGAACTCGCCCAGCATGATGTCCTGCAGCTCGGCCCGCTCGGCGGCGCTGTCGAGGCGGGCCACTTCCAGCACGTCCTCGACGAGCGTACGCATCGCCTGCGCGCGGTCCTTGACGAGTTCGCTGGGCCGCCCGGGCGGCAGCAGCTCGGCCGCGGTGAGCAGCCCGGTGACCGGCGTGCGCAGCTCGTGCGCGATGTCGGCGGTGACCCGGCGCTCCGCCTCCAGACGCTGCTTCAGGGCGTCGGCCATCGCGTCGACGGCCAGCGCGAGGTCGTCCGTCTCGTCGCGTACGACTCCGCCGATGGCGTGGCGGACGCGGACATCGCTCTGGCCGGCCGCGACATCGCGGGCCGCGCTCGCCGCCTTGCGCAGCCGGCGGGAGAGCTGCCCGCCGATGAGAACGCCGAGCGCGCTGCCGCCGAGGACGACGGAGATCGAGCCGATGAGCAGCGCCTTGTCGAGGTCCATCATCACGGTGGCGCTGCGGTCGGCGAACCGGGTGTGCACCGAGAGGATCCCGCCGTTGCTCAGCGGGACCGCGGCCCAGATGTCGGGCACGCCGCTCGCCGCCTCCGACACGTAGGTGACGCGACGCCCCTCGCGGGCCTTCAGGCGCAGATCGTGCGGGAGCG
Organism: Streptomyces sp. NPDC059897; assembly: GCF_042730865.1. NCBI lineage: Bacteria > Bacillati > Actinomycetota > Actinomycetes > Kitasatosporales > Streptomycetaceae > Streptomyces > Streptomyces sp. NPDC059897. Next base: position 131,541 of record NZ_JBHWKQ010000017.1, read on the forward strand.
CCGGGTCGTCCACCTTGAAGCCGACGGGCAGATTGCCGCCGCGCGCCTCGTACTGCCGCTGCACGAACTGGATCCGCTCGTCCTGCACGTCCCGCGCGTTGTCCAGCATCGAGACGCGGGCCGCGTTGTGCACGACGAGGCTGAGCGCCACGGCGACGAGCGCGCCCACGAAGGCGATGGCGACGCTGATCTTCCACCGCACGCCGGTCCGCAGCCCGTACGGAATCCATGAGCGGGTCGGCCGGGCCGCCGCGGGAGCGGCCCCGGTGGTCCCCTTTCTCATATGTGCTGTCCCATCAGCCCGGTCGTCCCGGTCACGCCTTGAGCTTGTAGCCGAAGCCGCGGACCGTCTCGATCCGGTCCTGGCCGATCTTCGTGCGCAGGCGCTGCACATGGACGTCGACGACGCGGGTGTCGCCGCCCCAGCCGTAGTCCCAGACCCGCTCCAGGAGCTTGTCGCGGGACAGCACCGAGCCGGGCGCGGAGGAGAACTCGAGGAGCAGGCGCATCTCGGTGGGCGTCAGGGCCACCGGCTGCCCGGCCTTCCTGACCTCCATGCCGTCGGTGTCGATCTCCAGGTCGCCGAAGCGCAGCTCTCCGTGGTCGGGCGCGGGGAGTTCCTCGGCCGCGCCGGAGGCGGCCGCCGCGCCGCCCGCGTGCCCGAAGCGGCGCAGCACGGCGCGGATCCGGGCCACGAGCACCGCCCCGTCGAACGGCTTCGTCACATAGTCGTCGGCCCCCGCCTCCAGGCCGAGCACGACATCGATGGAGTCCGCACGCGCGGACAGCATGATCACCGGGACCGTCGACTCGTCCCGGATGCGGCGGCACAGGGAGACCCCGTCGAGCCCCGGCACCATCACGTCGAGCAGCGCGATGTCCGGCCGGTCGGACCGGAAGGCCTCCAGGCCCGCGAGCCCGTCCGGCATCGCGGTCACCACGAAACCGTCGCGCTCCAGGGCGAGCTGGGTGGCCTCGCGGATGACGTCGTCGTCCTCGACGAACAGGACGTGCGTCGGCTCGCCCTTGCGCTCACCGCCCATGCCGGCCATCCGTTCTCTCCTCCACGTCTGCCTTCACCATGCCGCTCAGCCGGCGTCGTCGTCCGAGGGCGCCGGGCTCTCGCCGTCCACCGCGTTGCTGTAGTCGTTGTGCGTGCGGCTCTCCTGGGCGAAACCGTGCCCGCTCCACCGGTAGGTGAGGATCTCCTCGCCCGACGGTGAGGCGACCGAGTCACCCTTCTCGTACACCTGCTTGGTGACCACGAGATCACCCCGGTCGATCTCCGCGTACACCGGGGGCTCCTCGGCCTTGAACACATTCTTGTACGTGCCGCCCTCGTCGCGATACACGTACGTGCCGATGCCGACCGCGTCCCCGCAGGTCATCACGTTGACCAGGACGTCGCTCCGGGAGCCGCCGGTCAGCGTTCCGTAGCTCACGTCCACCGGGTACTCGTCCGCGACGCACGGCTTCAGGTCGCGCTTGATGTCGGCGCTGACCGCCGGGTCCTTCTTCACCATCCGCACCGCTTCGGCGGAGCTCGGGGCGCTCGGCGACGCGGCGGCCGAGGGGCTCGCGCTGCCCGCCGCCGTCGACCCGACCGGGTCCGTGCGGGCCGGGCCCTCGTCACGGGGGCCGGTGCCGCCGGTCGAGCACGCCGCGAGGACCCCGGCGAACAGCCCGAGGGCGGCGAGCCCGGCGATCACCGCGCTCCCCGCCTTCATGCCCCGCATCAGGGCGGACCGCCCCCGCATCAGGGACCTACGAATCCCCGAGGCACGTATGCCTAGGCCGCGCAACGCTCCCGCTCCTTCACGTCGAGCGCGCGGCCGGCCAGTTCCTCGCGCTCCCGCTTCTCCAGCTCCTCACGGAGCCGGGCAAGGGCCCGGTGCAGCGTGCTCTTCACGGTTCCGGCCGACATTCCCAGCGCGGCGGCCGTCTCCTCGGTGGACATCTGCTCCCAGTGTCGCAGCACCACGACGCTGCGCTGCTTCGGAGCGAGCACCTTCATGACGTCCATCAGCAGGGCGCGGTCCGCGTGCTGCTCCGTCGAGTCGTCGATCGAGGACTCCGGCAGCTGCTCGGTGGGCACTTCCTCCAGCTTGCGGGCGCGCCACCACTCGGTCCGCGTGTTGATCATGACGCGGCGCAGATACGCGTCGGCAAGCCGCTTGTCCGCTATGCCGTCCCACCGCCCGTACGTCCGCACGAGCGCGGTCTGCAGCAGGTCCTGGGCGTCGACCGGGTCGGGCACCAGACGCCGGGCGCTGCGCAGCAGGGCGTCCTGCCGCGTCCGCACGTACTCTTCGAACCCGAGCACCTCACCGGCGTGCGCCATGATCAACTGCCTCCCGCTTCCCGCAATCCCCGTGGTCCGCACAGATCCTGTGCGGTTACGAGGAAGAAGTTACGGAGGAGTTGTCACGGCGTTGTCCGTTCCGGCCAGCGGCCAACGCACGACTACCCGTCGGTTGTGTAACGAACGTAAGGGCCGCCTAAAACCGGGCCCGGATCAGCCCTGCGGAAGCCGGTAGAGGCCACCCGCGAGCGGCTCCACCAGACCGTCGTCGACCAGGCCGTCCAGGGCCCTGGCCCGCTGCACCGGCTCGTCCCACACCCGGTCGAGCGCCGCCTGCGGCACCGGGGCCACGGCCTCCCGCAGCACGGCCAGCAGCTTGCCGCGGACCTGCCGGTCCGTGCCCGCGTACGTCTGGCCGCGGCGCGGCGGGCCCTCGTGCGCGGGCTTGCCCGCGAGCCGCCAGGAGCACATCGCCGCGATCGGGCAGCGGTGGCACTCCTCGTTCTTGGCGGTGCACACCAGGGCGCCCAGCTCCATGGAGGCGGCGGCCCACTTGGCGGCGGTGTCCTCCTCCTCGGGCAGCAGCTCCCGGGCCAGCTTGCGCTCGGCGGCGGTCGTCGCGTTCGGCGGGTACTGCACGCCGGCCACGGCGCGGGCGAACACCCGCCGCACGTTCGTGTCGAGCACCGCGTGCCGCTGCCCGTACGCGAACGAGGCGACGGCGGCGGCCGTGTACTCGCCGATGCCCGGCAGCGCGAGGAGCTGCGCGTGGCCGGTCGGTACGTCACCGCCGTGGCGCTCCGTTATGGCGACGGCGGCGCCGTGCAGGCGCAGGGCACGGCGCGGATAGCCGAGCCGGCCCCAGGCGCGGACGGCCTCGCCGGGGGCCTCCGCGGCGAGGTCGGCGGGGCGGGGCCAGCGGGCGAGCCACTGCTCGTACACGGGGAGCACGCGGTTGACCGGGGTCTGCTGGAGCATGAACTCGCTGACCATCACGCCCCACGGGCCCGCGTCGCGGCGGCGCCAGGGCAGGTCGCGGGCGTGCTCGGTGAACCAGTCGATGACCGGTGCGTGGAGATCGGCGTTCTCGGGGTTCTTCGTGAGCGCAGTCATGGCATGTCCGATCCTGCCACGTGCGGGGGGCGGGGCGGGGGAGCGCGGGGGCTGGCGGTGCGGGGGCCGTCGTCCGGGGGCGGGACCTGACGATCGGCAGGGGTGCTGCCCGGCGGCCCGCTTGTAGCGTCGGTGGGGTGAAGCCCCGACGACGTGCCCTGCTGGTCGACCTGGCGCTCTGGTCGGCGCTCGCCGTTCCCGTGCTCGCCGTCGAGTGGCTGCATCTGCACGAACCCGACAGCGCCTGGCAGCAGCTCGCCGGGATCGCCGCGCTCGGCGCCGCCGCCGCGCTGCACCGCAGGCTCCCCGCCACCGCGTTCCTGCTCGCGGCCGCGCCGGGGCTCGCCGCCGCCTCGTCCCTGTTCACGCTCTCGTACGGGTGCGGGCTCGCGGCCTTCGCGTATCTGATGGGGCTGCGTTCGCCGGCCGTGCGGTCCGCGCTGCTCGGGTTCGGGGCGGTCGCCGTCGCAGGCACGCTCAAGATCGGCATCCGGCAGGTCGACCCGGCCGCCGAGTGGCTGGTGCTCATGGGGACGCTGTTGTTCGGCGCGGTCTTCCCCTGGCTCATCGGCCGCTACTGGCGCCAGAGCCGGGAGCTGACCGCCGCCGGCTGGGCCAGGGCCGAGCAGTTGGAGCGCGAGCACCTGATCGTCGCGGACCGCGCCCGGCTGCGCGAACGGGCCCGGATCGCACAGGACATGCACGACTCCCTGGGCCACGAACTCAGCCTGATCGCCCTGCGCGCAGGCGCCCTCCAGGTCACCCCCGGCCTCGCCGAGGCGCACCGCACGGCCGCCGCCGAACTCCGCTCCGCCGCCTCCGACGCCACCGACCGGCTGCGCACCATCATCGGGCTGCTGCGCGAGGCGGACGACGAGCAGGCCCCGCTCGCCCCGCCCGGCGAGACCGTCGCGGAACTCGTCGAGCGGGCCGCCGGGTCCGGTCTCCCGGTGCGTCTGGTGAGCGCCCCCGAGAACACTCCGGAAGCCGACGACCGCACCGCCTACCGCGTCGTCCAGGAAGCCCTGACGAACGCCGCCAAGTACGCGCCGGGCGTCCCCGTCACCGTGGAGGCGCGGCAGGACGGCACCACCACGACCGTCACCGTCACCAACGCCCGCCCGGCGAACGGGGCCGCCGCACCGTCCGGCAGCGGCACCGGACTGCTCGGCCTGCGGGAGCGCGTCACCGCGCTCGGCGGAGGCTTCGATGCGGGACCGCACGACGGCGGCTTCCGGGTGAGCGCCCGCCTCCCCGCGCCCGGCGCCGCCCGCGCGCCCGTCGCGGACGCCGGTTTCGTGCACGCCCGCCGCACCGCAAGACGCCGGGTGGGCCTGGCCTTCGGAGCCGCCGCGGTCGTGGGAACCGTCCTGATCGGCGGGGCGTTCACCTGGTACGCGTACACGAAGACGCACGCCGTCCTCAGCCCGCAGGCGTACGCGCAGCTGCGGACCGGCGACCCCCTGGCCGACGTCGAACCGCGGCTGCCCGAGCGCACGATCAGCGATCCACCGGTCGAGCGCGCGCCCACGCCGCCGCCCGCCCGCGCCGACTGCCGCTACTACCGGGCGAGCGGCGAACTGTTCGTGACGGTCGACCACTTCAGGCTCTGCTTCGCCGACGACGCGGCGCACACGCTCATCGACAAGGCGGTGATCCCCAAGGCGGGCACCGCCGACCAGGTACGGGAAGAGGAGCGGGAATGGGCGCGCTGAGCGAGCCGGGCGGCCGGATCCGGGTGCTGCTCGCCGACGACGAGGCGATGGTCAGGGCCGGCGTCGCCGCGATCCTCGCCGCGGGCGGCGACTTCGAGGTCGTCGCGGAGGCCGCCGACGGCCGGGAGGCCGTGCGCCTCGCCCAGGCCCACCGCCCGCACGTGGCGCTCCTCGACATCCGCATGCCCCGCCTGGACGGGCTCGCGGCGGCCGAGGAGATCACGGCGACGGTGCCCGGCACTGCGGTGGCGATGCTGACCACGTTCTCCGAGGACGCCTACGTGGCGCGGGCCCTCGGCGGCGGCGCGACCGGCTTCCTGCTCAAGTCCGGCGACCCGCACGAACTGATGGCGGGCGTACGGGCGGTGGCGGACGGCGCCGCGTTCCTGTCGCCGAAGGTGGCCCGGCACGTCATCGACGGGCTCGGCGGCGGCCGGCTGACCCGCGAGGCCGCGGCCCGGCAGCGGGTCGCGGCGCTCACCCCGCGCGAGCGCGAGGTGCTCGGCCTGGTCGGCGCGGGCCTGTCGAACCCGGAGATCGCCGGGCGGCTGCACCTCGTGGAGGGCACGGTGAAGGCCTACGTCAGCGCGGTCCTCGACCGGTTGGAGGTCAAGAACCGCGTGCAGGCGGCCATCGTGGCGTACGAGGCGGGGCTGCTGACGTAGACGGCGGCGGGTTCAGCGCCGGTGCGAACCGCGCCGCGAGCGGCCCTCGGACGCCGAGCCGTACCCGGCCCCCGCGGGCCCCGGCCCGGCGAACCACTGCACCAGCCCGTTCCCGGACCCCCGCATCGCCTCGGTCACCCGCGCCCCCGGCCGGGTCAGCAGGCGGACGACGAGGAACGCGACCAGGGTGCCGAGCAGCAGCCCCGCGGCGACGTCGTGCGGATAGTGCACGCCCACGAAGACGCGCGAGAACGCCATGAGGATCGCCATCGGCACGGTCAGCCGGCCGATCTTCGGCCAGGCCAGCGCGAGGCCCACTGCCGCGGCGGCGGCGATCGTGGCGTGGTTGGAGGGGAACGACCAGTCTCCGTAGACCGGGCAGTCGATCAGGGGCGGCAGGGCGCCCGAGACGGCTCGGCAGGGCCGCTCCTCGTCGATCCCCGACTTGACCGTCTCGCTGATCACGTACGCCACAGCGGTGACCAGCGGGGCGAGCACCGCGACGGCCAAGGCCTTCGGGTCGCTGCGCCGGGCCCGCCACCAGGCGACGACGAAGAGCACGGCGAACAGCAGCAGGCCGACTTCCGTCCACACCTCCATGAGGTGCTGGATCCACGACGGCGTGTCGTGGGCGAAGTCGAGGATGCCGCGATAAAGGTCGGAGTCGATGGTTCCCATGGTGACGGACAGTATGCAATACCGAAGGCTTGTCACATCCGGCGATGGTCCCGGCCCGCACCTGACGATCGACAGGGGTCCCGGAGCCCGTTCGGGCGCCCGCGCGTGATGATGATCCGGAAAACTTGGGGTCCGAGGCGGCGGGTGGCACCGGACAACGGCCCGATCTCTCGTAAGGTTTGAGCCGTGGGATCTCTGCGCAATCCGATCGGGCCGCTTCCCTCCTCCATCTATTGGCGACGGAGGGCTGTTCTGCTGTCCGTTGTGGCGCTGCTCGCCCTGCTGATCGTATGGATCGTCAACTTGGGCGGTGGCGCCGGGAAGAACGGCGCCGGCGGCTCAGGCGGCAAGAGTCCGACGGAGTCCATCACGCCCGGCCCCTCCGGAACGGGGCCCGCGATCAGCGAACACCCCGGCGGGCGCGACGAGTCGGGCGGCTCCGGCGGTTCGGGCTCGGGCTCCGGCGGTTCGGGTTCCGGCGCGGGCTCCGGCGGTTCGGACGACGCGGCGGGCGGCGACTCCGGTGACGGCACGGGCGGCGGCAGCGGGGGCACGGCCTCCGGGGACCAGGTCCCGGCCGGCTCCAGCCTCCCGGACTGCACGGCGGGCGGCGTGACCCTGAAGGTGCGCAGCGTCCACAACTCGTACGCGCCCGGGGACAAGCCGAAGTTCCAGCTCGTCGCCAAGAACACGGCGGACAAGTCCTGCAAGGTCGACCTCGGGCCGAAGACCGCGGTGGTCACGATCACCAAGGCGGAGGGCGACAAGCCTTTCTGGTCCTCCGACGACTGCCCGGCCGGGGCGGGCAGCATGGTGCTGCGGGCCCCCGCGGGCGGCACGGTGCAGCGGGACTTCACGTGGGACCTGCGGCCGAGCGAGCCGCGCTGTGCGACGCCGCCCGCGGGTTCCGCGACGCCGGGGACCTACCTGGTCGAGGTCAAGGCGGCGCAACTGCCTGCGGCGCAGACGTCGTTCGTGCTGAAGGAAGACTAGGTTCGACGCCGTCCGGCGCTGGGGTCTCGGGGCTCTGCCCCGGACCCCGCGCCTCAAACGCCGGCGGGGCTGGAATCGGCTACACGTACCGCTCGAGGATCGACGACTCCGCCAGCCGCGACAGGCCCTCACGGACACTGCGCGCCCGCGCCTCGCCCACGCCGTCGACCGTCTGCAGGTCGTCCACGCTCGCGGCCAGCAGCTTCTGCAGGCCGCCGAAGTGCTCCACGAGGCGGTCGATGATGGCGCCGGGAAGCCGCGGCACCTTGGCGAGGAGCCGGAAGCCGCGCGGGGACACCGCCGAGTCGAGCGCCTCGGGGGAGCCGGTGTAGCCCAGGGCCCGTGCCACTATCGGCAGTTCGAGCAGTTCCGCGTGGCTGAGCGCGTCCAGCTCGACCAGGGCCTCCGCGACCGTGCGGGAGCGCTTGGCGGTGGGCTCGGGCACGTAGTCCCGCGCGACCAGTTCGCGCTCCGGCTCGACGCCCGCGATCAACTCGTCGAGCTGCAGCGCCAGAAGACGGCCGTCCGTGCCCAACTCGACGACGTACTCGGCGATCTCCGTGGCGATGCGGCGCACCATCTCCAGGCGCTGCGCGACCGCCGTGACGTCCCGGACCGTGACCAGGTCCTCGATCTCCAGGGCGGAGAGCGTGCCCGCCACCTCGTCGAGGCGCAGCTTGTAGCGCTCCAGGGTCGCGAGGGCCTGGTTGGCGCGGGACAGGATCGCCGCCGAGTCCTCCAGGACCCGGCGCTGGCCGTCCACGTAGAGCGCGATCAGGCGCATCGACTGGGAGACCGAGACGACGGGGTAGCCGACCTGCTTGGAGACCCGGTCCGCCGTGCGGTGCCGGGTGCCGGTCTCCTCGGTCGGGATCGTCGGGTCCGGCACCAACTGGACGCCGGCCCGCAGGATCTTGTCGAGGTTCGAGGAGACCACGATGCCGCCGTCGAGCTTGCACAGCTCGCGCAGGCGCGTGGCCGCGAACTCCACGTCGAGGATGAAGCCGCCCGTGCACATCGACTCGACCGTCTTGTCGGAGCCGAGGACGATGAGGCCTCCGGTGTTGCCGCGGAGGATGCGCTCCAGACCGTCGCGCAGGGCGGTTCCGGGCGCGACGGCGCTGAGCGCGGCGCGCATCAGGCTGTCCGCGCCGGAGCTTCCGCCGGACTTGCCGGGAGTTGCCGCCCGGTCATTGGCTGCCACTGCACTCCTCCGGATCGCAGACTTTGGGGTGCCCTGTGGGCTCGGGGCCTTCGCACCTCGCGTTCGCACGCGCGGGCGAGACCAGGGCAAAGTCTACCGGCGCTGCTCCGGCTCCTGCGGGGCGTCTCGGCGACGGCCCTTCGGCAGCACCCGCAGAGCGTCCCCTATATCGGCGACTTCCAGGACCTTCATACCGGCCGGGACCTTTCCGGGATCGGCCGGGACCAGGGCGTGCGTGAACCCGAGCCGGTGTGCCTCGGCGAGCCGGCGCTGCACGCCCGTGACCCTTCTGACCTCGCCCGCGAGGCCTACTTCTCCGATCGCCACGAGGTTCTTGGGCAGCGGGGTGTCGCTCGCCGCGGAGGCGAGGGCCAGCGCGACGGCCAGGTCGGCGGCGGGCTCGGAGAGCTTCACGCCGCCGACCGTCGCGGAGTAGATGTCCCGCTTGCCCAACGCGCTGATCCGCCCGCGCTGTTCGAGCACCGCCAGCATCATGGAGACGCGCGAGGTCTCAAGCCCTGATGTGGTGCGCCGGGGCGAGGGGATCTGCGAGTCCACCGTGAGCGCCTGGACCTCGGCGACCAGCGGGCGGCGGCCCTCCAGGGTGACGGTCAGGCAGGTGCCGGGCACCGGCTCGTCGCGCCGGGTCAGGAACAGGCCGCTGGGGTCGGCCAGGCCCGTGATGCCCTCGTCGTGCAGCTCGAAGCAGCCGACCTCGTCCGTCGTCCCGTAGCGGTTCTTGACGCCTCGGACGAGGCGCAGGCGCGCGTGCCGGTCGCCCTCGAAGTTCAGGACCACGTCGACCAGGTGCTCCAGGAGGCGGGGGCCCGCGATGGTGCCCTCCTTGGTGACGTGCCCGACCAGGAGGGTGGACATGCCGCGCTCCTTGGAGGCGCGGATGAGCGCCCCGGCCACCTCGCGGACCTGGGACATGCCGCCGGGCGCCCCGTCGATCTCCCCGGACGCGATCGTCTGTACGGAGTCCAGGATGAGCAGCGACGGCTTCACCGCGTCCAAGTGGCCGAGGACCGTGGCCAGATCGGTCTCCGCCGCCAGGTACAGGTGGTCGTCGAGCGCGTGGATGCGGTCGGCGCGCAGGCGGACCTGGGAGGCCGACTCCTCGCCCGTCACGTAGAGGGTCTTGTGCTCCTCGCTGGCCGACTTCGCCGCCACGTCCAGCAGCAGCGTGGACTTGCCGACGCCGGGCTCGCCCGCGACCAGCACCACGGCGCCGGGCACCAGGCCGCCGCCGAGGACCCGGTCCAGCTCGGGCACGCCGGTGGTCCGGGCCGTCGCCTGCTTGCCGTCGACCTCGCCGATGGGCAGCGCGGAGGTGGTGACGCGGCCCGGTGCGGTGGTGCGCACGGCGGGCGCGCCGTACTCGTCGATCGTCCCCCAGGCCTGGCACTCGGGGCAGCGGCCCAGCCACTTGGCCGTCTGCCAGCCGCACTCGGTGCAGCGGTAGGACGGACGGTCCTTGGTCTTGGTACGGGCAGCCATGAACGAAACCGTAGCGGGCAGGACTGACAACGGGCCGCCGCGGCCCGTGCCGCCGCCGCGGAAGTCGCCCCGCGTAGCCGTGCTGGCCACGGAATGACGGCTTCCTGTCCTCTTTTGAGGGATCGTTTCACCCGTAAGGATTAAATGTGCTCAAGGGGGAGGAAGCCCCCGCGCGGTGAGCCTACGGTCGCACGGTGATGAGCAGCAGGCCGGAAACTCCCACACAGACCACCGGCGCACACCGGGCGCACCGCGCCGGGGCGAGGCGGCAGGGGCCGCGTACCGCCCCGCAGCGCCCGCCCGCCCGGTACGAGTCGTGTCTGGACGGCCTGTTCACCTACTGCCTCTCCGTGCTCTGCGACCACGAGGAGGCGACCGAGGCCCTCGGCGACGCCCTCGCGCTCGCCGAGCGGCGCGGCTCCCGCGCCCCGTCGGGCGACTCGCCCGCCGAGCGCAGGGCCTGGCTCTACGCGCTGGCCCGCTGGTCCTGCCTGCGCCGTCTGGCGGAGGCCAATCGGCGGCGGCAGAGCGCGCAGGACAGCGGCAGGGCCGAGGACGGCCTCCTCCAGGAGGAGCGCAGGCGGCAGCTGGCCCAGCTCGCCTGGCCGGAGGCCGCGGGCACGACCCCGGAGCAGCGCGAGGCCCTGGAGCTGGCCGTGCGCCACCAGCTGTCGCCGCGCGAGGTCGCCGCCGTCCTCGGCACCGACCCCACCGCCACCCGTGAGCTGCTCTCGGCCGCGGCCTGCGAGGTCGAGCGGACCCGCGCCGCACTCGCCGTCGTCGAGACCGGCACCTGCCCCAGCGTCGCCCGCCTCACCGGGGACAACCAGGTGCTCCTGTCGGCCGCCCTGCGCCGCGAGCTGGTCCGGCACGTCGACGACTGCCCGCGCTGCCGCCGCACCGCCGAGCGCGCCGCGCCCCGCGCCTGGCCCGGCACCTCGGTGACGCCCGCCGCGCTGCCCCTCGTGGAGGCCCCGCGCCCCGCGCTGCACTTCGCGATGCACGGCAGGCACCCTGGCGCCCCGCGCTTCGACCGGCGCGGCTACCCGATGGACCCCAAGGACCGCGCCGCCCGCCGCGACCGGCTGCGCTCCCGCGCCGTGACGACGACGGTGGTGGCCACCGTCGTCGCCGCCCCGGTGCTCGCCCTGTGGGCCGCCTACCGGGGCGCCCCGCTGACCGGCGAGGCAGCGGACGGCCGCTCCGTGACGGCCAGCGAGGACGGCACGGCCGACAGCCTCGACGGGGAGCGCACCGGAGGCGCGTACGAGAACGCGGGGAACGCGCGGACGAGCCCCGACCCCCGCTTCACCAAGGGCAGCCGCTCGCCCGACGTCTCGGTGGAGGTCACCTCGCCGCCCGGGCACGCGGGCCGCGGCCCCGGCCGCATCACCGTGGAGGCGCAGCCTGTCGGGAACGCGACGGCGATCACGCTCACCGCGTCGGGCCGCTCGCCCGTCGACTGGACGGCCTCCACGGACGCGTCCTGGCTGTACCTGAGCCAGGCCGCGGGCACGCTGCGCCCTGGGGAGTCGATCACGATCCACGTGTACGTGAACGAGTACCGGGAGCCGCGCGGGCACTGGACGGCGCACGTCGGGATCGACCCCTCCGGAGCGATCATCTCCCTTGAGGGCTACGGGAGTTCCGGTTCCGGCGGCGGCGGTGGCACCTCGCGTCCCTCGCCGACCCACTCCGTCCCGACGTCCCCGTCCGAGCCGACGCCCACGCCGACGCGCACCTCGCCCGGGCCGACGCAGGAGCCGACCACGTCGCCGAGCCCGAGCGACCCCGAGCCCACTGACTCGGCGTCGCCGACGGCCTCGCCCTCCGGGACCGGCGGGTCCGGATCGGGCTCGCCGTCAGGGACCCCCTGACGGCCACCCGTCCCGGATGTGCGCGTTACGCGGGGTCGGCCGGGTGCGGGGCGATCAGCGGCAGGCCCTTGGGCGCGGCCGCGAGGCGCTCCTCGCACAGCTCGACCAGCTTGTCGTAGCCGGCCTTGCCCATCAGCTCGGTCAGCTCGGGACCGTACGAGACGTACACCGGGTCGCCCGCGCCGTGCGCCGAGGTCGCCGACGTGCACCACCAGTGCAGGTCGTGGCCGCCCGGACCCCAGCCGCGCCGGTCGTACTCGCCGATCGAGACCATGAGCACCTTGGTGTCGTCCGGCCGCTCGACCCACTCGTACGTACGCCGGACCGGGAGCTGCCAGCACACGTCCGGCTTCGTCTCCAGGGGCTCGCGGCCCTCCTTGAGCGCCAGGATGTGCAGCGAGCAGCCCGCGCCGCCCTCGAAGCCCGGCCGGTTCTGGAAGATGCACGAGCCCTGGTACGGGCGGGTCTGGCGCTCCCCGTCCTCGTCCGTCGACACCCAGCCGGTCTCGGTGCCGATGTCGTGGTGCTGCCAGATGTCCGGCGTGAGGCGTGCCACGTGCTCCGCGACCCGCTTCTCGTCGTCCTCGTCGGAGAAGTGCGCGCCGAGCGTGCAGCAGCCGTCGTCGGCGCGGCCCGCCTGGATGCCCTGGCAGCCGCTGCCGAAGATGCAGCTCCAACGAGAGGTCAGCCATGTCAGATCGCAGCGGAAGATCTGCTCGTCGTCCGCCGGGTCCGGGAACTCGACCCACGCGCGCGGGAAGTCGATCGGCTTCTCGTCCGCCTTGGCCCGCTGCTTCGCTTGCTTCTGGAGATCCTTCTGCTGCTTCAGCTCCTGCTTTGCCGACTTCGTCTTCTTGTCGCTCTTGTCGGCCTTGGCCTTTTTCGTCTTTGGCACCGTTCCAGAGTAAAGGCGTCGCGGCCTTCAACAGGACCTTCCTGGACGGGCACGCCGCCCGGATGGGTAGCGTTCCCTACATGAGACTCGGTGTCCTCGACGTGGGTTCGAATACGGTCCACCTGCTCGTGGTGGACGCGCACCCCGGCGCCCGCCCGCTGCCGGCGCATTCGCACAAGGCGGAGCTGCGGCTCGCCCAACTCCTCGACGCCCGCGGGGCGATCGGCCCCGACGGCGTGGACCAGCTGATCGGAACGGTCAGAGGGGCCCTGGAGGCCGCGGAGGACAAGGGCGTCGAGGACCTGTTGCCGTTCGCGACCTCGGCGGTGCGCGAGGCGAGCAACGCCGACGACGTCCTCGCCCGGGTCAAGGAGGCCACGGGCGTCGAACTGCGGGTGCTCAGTGGCGAGGAAGAGGCACGGCTCACGTTCCTGGCGGCCCGGCGCTGGTTCGGCTGGTCGGCGGGCAGGCTCCTGGTGATCGACATCGGCGGCGGCTCCCTGGAGATCGCGTACGGCATCGACGAGGAGCCGGACGCCGCGGTGTCGCTGCCGCTCGGTGCCGGCCGGCTGACGGCGGGCTGGCTGCCGGGGGACCCGGCGGATCCGGACGACGTGAAGGCGCTGCGGCGGCACGTGCGGGCGCAGATCGCGCGCACGGTCGGCGAGTTCGCCCGGTTCGGGGCGCCGGACCACGTGGTGGCCACATCGAAGACGTTCAAGCAGCTCGCACGTCTCGCCGGGGCGGCGCGCTCCGCGGAGGGCCTCTACGTCCAGCGGGAGTTGAAGCGGAAGTCCCTGGAGGACTGGGTGCCGCAGCTCGCCGCGATGACCGCGCAGGAGCGCTCCGAGCTGCCGGGAGTCTCCGAGGGCCGCTCCGCGCAGCTGCTCGCCGGGGCGCTGGTGGCGGAGGGCGCGATGGACCTCTTCGGCGTGGAAACCCTGGAAATCTGCCCCTGGGCCCTCCGCGAGGGCGTCATCCTCCGCCGCTTGGACCATCTGCCGGCTGGCTAGCCAAATAAAGCCCCGCCGGCGATTGAGGCGCGGGGTCCGGGGCAGAGCCCCGAGACGTAGGCGCGGCTGGCCGCAACGATCCGGACCGGCGTGATCCCCCGGGTGGGCGCCCCACCGGAACGACGGGGCCGTACCCTGTCCCCGTGGCAGAACCAGTGGTGCGCATCCCGGATGCGAAGGTCGCGCTGTCCACGGCCTCCGTGTACCCGGAGTCGACGGCGACGGCCTTCGAGATCGCCGCGCGCCTGGGCTACGACGGCGTAGAGGTCATGGTCTGGACCGATCCCGTCAGCCAGGACATAGAGGCCCTGCGCCGCCTCTCCGACTACCACCGCATCCCGATCCTCGCCGTCCACGCGCCATGTCTGCTGATCACGCAGCGCGTGTGGTCGACGGACCCGTGGGTGAAGCTCCAGCGCGCGCGGGCGGCCGCGGAGAAGCTGGGGGCGTCGACCGTGGTCGTGCACCCCCCGTTCCGCTGGCAGCGCCAGTACGCCCGCGACTTCGTGCAGGGCATCTGGCGGATGGCGGGCGAGACCGATGTGCGGTTCGCCGTCGAAAACATGTACCCGTGGCGCTACCGGGACCGCGAGATGCTCGCGTACGCCCCCGACTGGGACGTGACCAAGGACGACTACCGGCACTTCACGGTCGACCTCAGCCACACCGCGACGGCCCGCACCGACGCGATGCAGATGATCGACCGGATGGGCGACCGCCTCGGCCACGTCCACCTCGCCGACGGCGGCGGCTCCGGCAAGGACGAGCACCTGGTGCCCGGCCGCGGCACGCAGCCCTGCGCCGAGCTCCTGGACCGTCTCGCCGTGAACGGTTTCGACGGGCACGTCGTCATCGAGGTCAACACCCGGCGCGCCATGTCCAGCGCCGAACGCGAGGCCGATCTGGCGGAGGCCCTCGCCTTCGCCCGCCTGCACCTGGCGTCGGCCGCGCGGGTGCCGCGTTCATGACCCAGCCGGTGCGCCGCAGGGGCCGCCCCGCCCGTACGGAGACCGGGGACACTCGGGCCCGGATCCTCGACGCGGCCCGCGAGGAGTTCGCCGAGCGCGGCTACGACAAGGCCTCGGTGCGCGGCATCGCCAAGGCCGCCGGGGTGGACTCGGCCCTGGTGCACCACTACTTCGGCACCAAGGAGCAGGTGTTCGCCGCGTCGATCGAGGTGGCGCTCGCCCCGGCGCTCGACGCCCCCGCCGCCCTGGCCGACGGGCCCCTGGACGAGGTCGGCGAGCGCATGACCCGGTTCTTCTTCGGCGTGTGGGAGGCGCCCGAGACCCGGGTCCCGCTGCTCGCGATCCTGCGCTCCGCCGTGAACAACGACGTGGCCGCGGGCGTCCTGCGCCGGCTCGTCGCCTCCCGGCTGCTCGCGCGGATCGCCGAGCGCGTCGACCTGCCGCGGGACGAGGCCGAGCTGCGGGTCGCGCTGGCCGCCGCGCAGCTCGTGGGCACCGCGATGATCCGCTACGTGATGCGGGTGGAGCCCATCGCCTCCGCCGACCCGGAGCGGATCATCGCCCGGATCGCCCCCGTGGTGCAGCTGCACCTGACCGGCCCGTGAGGAACGCCCGCTGAGCAGCAGGTGAGACGGCCGTCCCGGCATTCGGACACCCTGTCCGGTGCTTGGATCGGCGGCGTAGTCTCGGGAGACAGTCTTGATATCCCTCTGACTTGATATCCCTCTGAAGGAGCGAGCGACGATGCCCGAGCTGAGGTCCCGCACAGTCACCCACGGCCGCAACATGGCGGGCGCCCGCGCCCTTATGCGTGCCTCCGGTGTACCCGGTGCGGACATCGGCCGGAAGCCGATCGTCGCGGTCGCCAACTCCTTCACGGAGTTCGTGCCCGGCCACACGCACCTGTCGCCCGTGGGCCGCATCGTCAGCGAGGCCATCACGGCGGCGGGCGGCATCGCCCGCGAGTTCAACACGATCGCCGTCGACGACGGCATCGCGATGGGCCACGGCGGCATGCTGTACTCGCTGCCCTCCCGCGACCTGATCGCGGACTCGGTCGAGTACATGGTCGAGGCGCACTGCGCGGACGCGCTGATCTGCATCTCGAACTGCGACAAGATCACGCCCGGCATGCTGAACGCCGCGCTGCGCCTCAACATCCCGACCGTCTTCGTCTCCGGCGGCCCCATGGAGGCCGGCAAGGCCACGCTGGTCGACGGCACCGTCCGAAAACTCGACCTGGTCAACGCGATCAGCGACGCGGTGAACGAGAGCGTCTCGGACGAGGACATCCTCCGCATCGAGGAGAACGCCTGCCCGACCTGCGGCTCCTGCTCCGGCATGTTCACCGCCAACTCGATGAACTGCCTGACCGAGGCCATCGGCCTCTCCCTGCCGGGCAACGGCTCGGTGCTCGCCACCCACACCGCCCGCAAGGCGCTGTACGAGAAGGCGGGCGCCACGGTCGTCGAGATCGCCAAGCGCTACTACGACGGCGACGACGAGTCGGTGCTGCCGCGCAACATCGCCACCCGCGCCGCCTTCGACAACGCGATGGCGCTCGACATCTCCATGGGCGGCTCGACGAACACGATCCTGCACCTGCTGGCCGCCGCCCAGGAGGCCGAGCTCGACTACACGCTGGCCGACATGGACGCCGTCTCGCGCCGCGTCCCGTGCCTGTCCAAGGTCGCCCCGAACGTGGCGCCCGGCGGCACGTACTACATGGAGGACGTGCACCGCGCCGGCGGCATCCCCGCGATCCTCGGCGAGCTGTACCGCGGCGGGCTGCTCCACGAGGACGTGCACACCGTCCACTCCTCGTCGATCAAGGAATGGCTCGACGACTGGGACATCCGCGGCGGCTCGGCCACCGAGGAGGCGAGCGAGCTGTGGCACGCGGCCCCCGGCTGCAAGCGCTCCGCCGAGGCCTTCTCGCAGTCCGAGCGCTGGGACACCCTCGACACCGACGCCGCGGGCGGCTGCATCCGCGACGTCGCCCACGCGTACTCGGAGGACGGCGGCCTCGCCGTCCTCAAGGGCAACCTCGCCGAGAACGGCTGCGTCGTGAAGACCGCCGGTGTCGACGAGTCCATCTGGACCTTCGAGGGCCCGGCCGTCGTCTGCGAGTCGCAGGAGGAGGCCGTCGAGAAGATCCTGCTCAAGCAGGTCAAGGAGGGCGACGTCGTCGTCATCCGCTACGAGGGCCCCAAGGGCGGCCCCGGCATGCAGGAGATGCTCTACCCGACCTCGTACCTGAAGGGCCGCGGCCTCGGCAAGGCCTGCGCGCTCGTCACGGACGGCCGCTTCTCCGGCGGTACGTCGGGCCTGTCCATCGGCCACGCCTCGCCCGAGGCCGCCGCCGGCGGCACCATCGCGCTCGTCGAGGACGGCGACCGCGTGCGCATCGACATCCCGAACCGCGGCATCGAACTCCTCGTGAGCGAGGAGGAGCTGGCCGCCCGCCGCGAGGCACTCGGTGGCGTCTACGCCCCCAAGTCCCGCGAGCGCAAGGTCTCGGCCGCGCTGCGCGCCTACGCCGCGATGGCCACCAGCGCCGACACGGGCGCGGTCCGCGACGTGTCGCAGCTCGGCTGAAGCCCGCCCTTCCAACGCCCTTCCAACGCCCTTCTAAGGATCGTCCGCCGTGGCGGCACCGGAGACGGTGCCGTCCGGCGCGCTCCCGTACACCCGGCCGCCGCTCACGACGGGCGCCGGGATCTCGGCCACCACCCGGTCGGAGCGGCCCGCGGGCCTGGGGCCGCTCTGGCCGACGGGACGCCCCGTACGCCGGTCCACCGCGAGCAGCCGCCCGTCGGGGGCCGTCACGTAGACCCGGCCCGACGCGGCGTCGACGGCGGGCGCCGAGCCCCGGCTCACGGAGGTCTCCGACCGCCACAGCTCCTTGCCCGACGCGAGGTCCTGCGCCACCAGCGCACCGCCCGCCGCGAGCAGATACGCGGTGTCCCCGTGCAGCGCCGCCGTCGCGGCGGGCAGCGGCAGGGCCAGCCGTACGCGACGCGCCACCGCCCCGTCCGCGAGGCGATGCCCGACGAGCGCGACGGTCTCTCCCGACGCGTCCCGCTCCGTGCACCACACGACCCCGCCGGACACCCCGATCGGGGTCGCGGTGCCCGGCGACCGCTGCCGCCAGCGGACCTCACCCGTCCTCGGATCCACCGCGCTCACCTGGGTGTTCGCCCCGTCGGGCGCGGGCGCCGTGGCGTAGGCCAGGCCGCCACCGACGTACGAGAGGGCGGACTGCGGCCCCAGGGCCTGGCGACGGCTCCACTCCTGTCGCCCGGTCGCGCTGTCGACCGCGCTCAGCGTGCCGTCCGGCGCCGCGAGGAGCACCCGCCCGGCCGCCTGGCGCACCTGCCCCTGGAACCGGGACACGTCCATCGACCAGCGGGACCTGCCCGTATCGGCCGCCATCGCGACGAGCCGCGAGCCGTCCGGGGTGAGCGCGTGCACCAGGCCGCCCGACACCACGGGCGCCGCCCCGCCGACGTCACCCGCCGCGCCGGACGCCTTCCGCTTCCACCGCACCGAACCGTCCCGCGGATCCAGCGCCACGGCCAACGTGCCGGGCACGGCGCAGTTCAGGCTCCCGGCCCCGTACGAGCAGGCGGGCGCGGGACCGGGGCCGAGCTTGCTCCGCCAGGGGTGGAACGTGGCGGGGGAGCCCGCCGGGGCGCTCCGGGTGCCGGTGCCGGAGTCGCCTCCCGTGAGCAGCGTCGCGGTGAGCGCGCCGCCCAGGGCGAGGGCCCCGGCGAGGGTGAGGAGGGTACGGGGGCGGGGGCGGGGGCGCCGCGGCGCCGGTGAACGGGGCTCCTCATCGGCGGGGCTGACGGGGTCGGCGGTGGCCGGCTCGACCGGCTCGCGCTGCGCCGGGATGAACGCCTGCGTGTCGTACCGCGCAGAGACGCTCCGCAGCTCCGCCATCAGCTCGTCGGGCGTGGGCCGGTCCTCCGGCTCCTTCGCCAGGCAGGCGAGGACGAGCGGCGCCAGCTCGTCGGGCACACCGGACACATCCGGTTCGTCGTGCACCACCTGGTACGCCACCAGGTAGGGGCTGTCGGAGTCGAAGGGACCCCGCCCGGTCGCCGCGTGCACGAGCAGCGAACCGAGCGCGAACACGTCGGCGGCCGGGCCGACCTCGCGCGGGCGGCGGAACTGCTCGGGCGCCATGAACGGCGGCGTACCGATCAACTTCCCCGTCTCGGTGCGCAGTTCGCTGTCCTTCGGCCGCGAGATCCCGAAGTCGATGACCTTGGGGCTGTCCTCGGCGAGCAGCACATTGCTCGGCTTCAGGTCCCGGTGCACGACTCCGGCGCGATGGATGTCGCGCAGCGCCTCGGCGAGGCCCGCCGTCAGGTGCCGCAGCTGGGCCGGGCCCAGGGGCCCGTTCCGCTTGACGTGCTCGGCGAGGGTCGGGCCGGGGATGAACAGCGTGGCCATCCAGGGCCGTCCGGCCTCCGGGTCGGCGTCGACGACCGGCGCGGTGAAGGCCCCGCTGACCCGCCGGGCGGCCGCCACCTCCTGCCGGAACCGTCCCCTGAACTCGGGGTCCTCCGCGAACTCGGCGTGCACCACCTTCACCGCGAGCGGCAGCCCCGCCGCCGACCGCGCCAGATGCACGACGCCCATGCCGCCGGCGCCGAGGCGCTCCTCCAGCCGGTAGTGCCCGGCATACTCCGGAAGTTCCGCTTCCGGTCCGCTCCCGATGCTGTTGTACGACGGCATGTCCACGCCCCCCGTGGCCGATGAACGGGCCTTGCTAGCCTGCGTGTTCGACATTCCAACACACATATTTCAACGGGCCCTCAATGAACGTTGAACGGGTCGGCCCGACGGGGGAGGCGCACGAAAATGGCACCAGAGGAGCAGTCCGTCCAGTCGGACAAGTCCGCTCAGTCCGTGGAAGCGGCGGCGGCGTCGATGTACTACTCGGTGGCCCCGGGCTACAACGTGAACGTCCGCAGCGGCCCCGGCACCCAGTACCGCGTGGTGCGCGTGCTGCCGCTGAGCGCGAAGGTGCCGATCTTCTGCCAGAAGCCGGGCCAGACGGTCGCGGGCCCGTACGGCACGTCGAAGATCTGGGACAACATCGGTGTCGGCGAGTACGTCGCCGACGCCTACGTGAAGACGGGCAGTGACGGCTACGTGGCGCCGCGCTGCGCCTGAGCCGCGCGAGCGGACCGGGCTGCGGGACGCGCGGCCCGGTCCGGTGATAATCGAGGGCGTGAGCGACGAAACCGGCACCCCCAGCACCTCCCCGGCCCCGGGGCCCCAGCCCGAGGAGATCCGCTTCTTCGGCACGACCTGGGTCGACCACAGCGGCAACTACGGCCTGCGCCGGGCCGCGGTCGGAGCGGGCGCGCTCGTCCTGGCGGCGGCCGGCTGCTTCGTCCTCCGGTTCGCCTACGAGGGCCTGGCCATCGCCGACGTCGGCTCCCTGGTGAACCTGCTGCTCATCGTGATGTTCGCGGTCTGCAGCGCGCTCGCCTTCGCCCGCACCCGTACCGGTTTCACGGAGCGCCACGACCCCGAGAAGCAGGCGTCGCTGCGCGGCTTCCTGGCGATCGGCTTCGTCGGCGTCCTGATCGCCTACGCGCTGCGCTGCCTCGTCGAGGCCCCGGGCGAGAAGCTCCGCCGCGAGGAGTACGAGGCGGCTCGCGCCCAGTACGCCCGCCGCACCTCACGTCGCACAGGCAACCCCTCCAAAAAGAAGCGCAACCACTGACCCCACCGGGTCCCGGCCCCGCGGCACCGTCATTGCGCCCTCGGGACTGATCTTGTGCTGCACCGCTGTCACGGCCACGGGGCTCCGCCCGCCGGGTCTGAATCTGCCCACCGCTGTCACGGCCACGGGGCTCCGCCCCGGACCCCGCTGCTCAATCGCCGCAGGGGCTTGATTTACCTGCCCGCACCGCCCCGCCAGGCCCCCGTTCCCCGGCCCGTTCCCCCGCCCAATCTCCCACCCACCCGCCCCCTCCAGGGGCGTAGGCCCCACGGGGTCTCGCAACGGCTACGGGCAGCCGTCCCAGCTGTGGGCAATCTGCCGCCGCCCCGGTTCCCCACCCGTGACGGCTGGGTGCCGCCCCGCCTTGGGCAATCTGCCGCCTTGGGCGGCAGGGTGGGCAAGGCGGCCCCCGGTGCCGCGCACCCATGCCAACGGGCGCCGCCCCGGCAAAGCCCCGCTCCTGGCGCCGCGCACCCCTGACGACGGGCGCCGACCACGGCAAGAGCCCCGCCCCGGCTCGCGCACCCATGCCGACCGGCCCCACCCCGGCAAAGCCCCACCCCCCGTCGCCGCCCACCCAAAACCCCCACCCCCGACCCACCCCACCTTGACGCCCCCACCCCTCCGGAGGATTATTCATCGCATGATGAATAAAACCCCGCCACCCGCCGTGAACGCCACCGCCCTATCCGTCACCCGCGGCCCCCGCCCCGTCCTCCACGCCCTCGACTTCACCGTCCCGCGCGGCCAGATCACCGGCCTGCTCGGCCCCTCCGGCTGCGGCAAGTCGACCCTCATGCGCGCCATCGTCGGCACCCAGGCCAAGGTCACCGGCACCCTCACCGTCCTCGACCACCCCGCAGGCCACCCCAAGCTGCGCTCCCGCGTCGGCTACGTGACCCAGGCCCCCTCCGTCTACCTCGACCTGTCCATCCGCCAGAACCTCGCCTACTTCGCCTCCGTCCTGCTCCCCGGCAGGTCCGCCGCCGCCCACCGCAACTCCGAGGTCGACCGCGTCCTGACCGACGTAGACCTCACCTCCCACGCGGACGCCCTCGCCGGAAACCTCTCCGGCGGCCAGCTCAGCCGCGTCTCCCTGGCCGTCGCCCTCCTCGGCACCCCGGAACTCCTCGTCCTCGACGAGCCGACCGTCGGCCTCGACCCGGTCCTCCGCCGCGACCTGTGGATCCTCTTCCACGACCTCGCCGCCCGCGGCACCACGATCCTCGTCTCCTCGCACGTCATGGACGAGGCCGAGCGCTGCCACCGCCTCCTCCTCATGCGCGAGGGCGAACTCCTCGCCGACGACAGCCCCGACGCCCTGCGCGAGCGCACCGCCTCGCCCACCGTCGAAGAGGCCTTCCTCCACCTGGTCGACGAGGCGAACGCGACGACCACCGCCCGCTGACGCACGCACAGACGCACCCACGCATCCACCCACGCATCCACAGACGCCCTGGGAACCCACCATGAACACATACCGCACCACCGCCACCGCGCTCCGCGTCCTGCGCCAGCTCCTCCACGACCCGCGCTCGATCGCCCTGATGCTGCTCGTCCCGTGCGTGATGCTCTTCCTGCTCCGCTACGTCTTCGACGGCAGCCAGGCCACCTTCAACTCCATCGGCGCCTCGCTCCTCGGCATCTTCCCGCTCATCACGATGTTCCTGGTGACGTCCATCGCCACCCTTCGCGAACGCACCAGCGGCACCCTGGAACGCCTCCTGTCCATGCCCCTCGGCAAGGCGGACCTGATCGGCGGCTACGCACTCGCCTTCGGCACCGTGGCCGTCGTCCAGTCGGTCCTCGCCACGGGCCTCGCCCTCTGGGCCCTGGACCTCGACGTCACGGGATCGGCCTGGCTGCTCCTCCTGGTCGCCCTCCTCGACGCCCTGCTCGGCACGGCCCTCGGCCTCTTCGTCTCGGCCTTCGCGGCATCGGAGTTCCAGGCGGTCCAGTTCATGCCGGCGGTGATCTTCCCGCAGCTGCTGCTCTGCGGCCTGTTCACCGCGCGCGACCAGATGCAGCCGGTCCTCGAGGGAATCTCCAACGTCCTCCCCATGTCGTACGCGGTCGACGGCATGAACGAGGTCCTCAGGCACACCGACCTCACCGCCACCTACATCCGCGACGCCGTGATCGTCGCCGGCTGCGCGCTCCTGGTCCTCGCCCTCGGCGCCGCAACCCTGCGCCGCCGCACGGCGTGACCCCGGGGCCTGCGCCCCGTTCCGCCCACCGGACACCCCGCGAACCCCGGGCCCGCCCGATGCGAGGATGCCTGCGGACGGACGACGCACACGGAAGGCCCCGCTCATGAGCCAGCACCCCCGCCACAAGGTCGCCGTACTCGGCACGGGCAAGATCGGTGAAGCCCTGCTCAGCGGAATGATCCGCGGCGGCTGGGCACCGGGCGACCTCATGGTCACGGCCCGCCGCCCCGAGCGCGCCGAGGAGCTCCGCACCCGTTACGGCGTCACCCCGGTCAGCAACCAGGAAGCCGCCAAGCAGGCCGACACCCTGATCCTCACGGTCAAGCCCCAGGACATGGGCACCCTCCTCACGGAGCTGGCCCCGCACGTCCCCGCCGACCGCCTCGTCATCAGCGGCGCGGCCGGCATCCCCACCACCTTCTTCGAGGAGCGCCTCCCCGAGGGCACCCCGGTGGTCCGCGTCATGACGAACACCCCGGCCCTGGTCGACGAGGCGATGTCCGTCATCTCCGCGGGCACGCACGCGACGGCGGAGCACCTCTCCCACGCCGAGGAACTCTTCGGCTCGGTGGGCAAGACCCTCCGCGTCCCCGAGTCCCAGCAGGACGCCTGCACCGCCCTCTCCGGCTCGGGCCCCGCCTACTTCTTCTTCCTGGTGGAGGCCATGACCGACGCGGGCATCCTCCTCGGCCTCCCGCGCGACAAGGCCCACGACCTCATCGTCCAGTCCGCCATCGGCGCCGCCACGATGCTCCGCGACAGCGGCGAGCACCCGGTCAAGCTCCGCGAGAACGTGACGTCCCCCGCCGGCACGACCATCAACGCGATCCGCGAACTCGAGAGCCACGGCGTACGCGCCGCCCTCATCGCCGCCCTCGAAGCGGCCCGCGACCGCAGCCGCGAACTGGCCTCCGGCAACAACAGCTGACCTGCGTACGGGCCCGAGGCGTGAAGTTGACACGCCACGGGCCCATCCGTAGTGTTCTCCGAGTTGTCCGCCGTGAGCGCCGACTCCGGTCGGTCCCCGGGCAACCATTCCGCAAGACCTCTCATATGCACGACGACTGGCTTCTGCTCGGTCGTCGTCTGTATTTACGTGCGTCTTTGCGAAATGAGGAATCCACGTTCGAAAGGACGCGACCCCGATTAGCTCGGGGGCCGGGAATCCGCTAAAGTCTCACTCGTCGGAACGGCCCAACAGCCGCGAAGACAAGCCCCCCTGACTGGGAATCAGGCCCGAGAGGATCTGATAGAGTCGGACTCGCCGGAAAGCCGAAAGGCCGGAAAGCGGAGCGGGACCGAGGAAAACGGATCGGAAAACGATCTGATAGAATCGGAAACGCAAAACAGCAAGAAAAGCAAGACTGAAGGGAAGCGCCCGGAGGAAAGCCCCAGAGAATGTTCTGCGGGTGAGTACAAAGGAAGCGTCCGTTCCTTGAGAACTCAACAGCGTGCCAAAAATCAACGCCAAAATTTGTTGATACCCCGTCTCCA
>NZ_JBHWKQ010000018.1:0-11552 GCF_042730865.1 Streptomyces sp. NPDC059897
GGTCCGGGGGCGGAGCCCCCGGCTTGTGAAACCTCCCCGTCACGCCCACGACGTACGCTCACCCCACAACCACCCGCACGCCAGAGGACACCGCATGCCCGCCGCCGACCACCCCGCCTACCCCGTAGGGCTCCGCCTGACCGGCCGCCGAGTCGTCGTCCTGGGCGGCGGCCAGGTAGCCCAGCGCAGGCTCCCCGCCCTGATCGCCGCGGGCGCGGACATCACGCTGATCTCCCCCTCCGCCACCCCCTCCGTCGAGGCGATGGCGACGGCCGGCGAACTGACCTGGACCAAGCGCCGCTACGAACAGGGCGACCTCGCCGACACCTGGTACGCCCTGGTCGCCACCAGCGACGCGCAGGCGAACGACGCGGCGTCCGCCGAGGCCGAGGCGGGCCGCGTCTGGTGCGTCCGCTCCGACGACGCCGACGAGGCGACCGCCTGGACCCCGGCCACGGGCCGCGCCGACGGCGTGACCGTCGCCGTCCTGACGACCTCGGCCGCGGACCGCGACCCGCGTCGCACCGCCGCCGTCCGCGACGCGATCGTCGAGGCCCTCCACGACGGCACGGTCACCGTCCAGCGCACCCACAAGCCCGGCGTCGCGCTCGTCGGCGGCGGCCCCGGCGACCCGGACCTGATCACCGTGCGCGGCCGCCGTCTCCTCGCCGAGGCCGACGTCGTGATCGCCGACCGGCTCGGCCCGCGCGACCTCCTCGACGAGTTGCCGCCGCACGTCGAGGTGATCGACGCCGCGAAGATCCCGTACGGCCGCCAGATGGTCCAGGAGGCCATCAACGACGCGCTGATCGACCACGCCAAGCAGGGCAAGGCCGTGGTCCGGCTCAAGGGCGGCGACCCGTTCGTCTTCGGCCGCGGCATGGAGGAGGCCCAGGCGCTCGCCGCCGAGGGCATCCCGGTCACGGTCGTCCCCGGCATCTCCAGCTCGATCTCCGTGCCCGGCGCGGCCGGCATCCCGGTCACCCACCGCGGCGTCGCCCACGAGTTCACCGTCGTCAGCGGCCACGTCGCGCCGGACGACGAGCGCTCCCTCGTCGACTGGGCGGCGATGGCGAAGCTGACCGGCACCCTCGTGATCCTCATGGGAGTCGACAAGATCGCAAAGATCGCGGCTGCCCTCGTCTCGTACGGCAAGGCCGCCGACACCCCCGTCGCGCTCGTCCAGGAAGGCACGACGGCGGCCCAGCGCCGCGTCGACGCCACCCTCGCGACGGTCGGCGACACGGTCGTCGCCGAAGGGGTCAAGCCCCCGGCGGTCATCGTGATCGGCGACGTGGTGAACGAGAACCCGCACAAGCACCAGAAGTAACCAGCGGTAACGCAACTCGTTCCGAGCCGTTGGCACCACACCCAGAACAAGGCAGTATCGACCCGTGGCTGAAGCTGAATCCCGAGGGCTCATCACCATCGATGACCCCGACGACCCGCGCCTGTCCGACTACACGGGCCTGACCGACGTAGAACTGCGTCGCAAACGCGAACCGGCCGAGGGCCTGTTCATCGCCGAGGGCGAGAAGGTGATCCGGCGGGCCAAGCTCGCCGGGTACGAGATGCGCTCGATGCTGCTGTCCGCGAAGTGGGTCGACGTCATGCGCGACGTCATCGACGAGGTCCCGGCCCCGGTCTACGCGGTCGCCCCCGACCTCGCCGAACGGGTCACCGGCTACCACGTGCACCGCGGCGCCCTCGCCTCCATGCAGCGCAAGCCGCTCCCGACCGCGGACGACCTCCTGACCACCGCCCGCCGCGTGGTCGTCATGGAGTCGGTCAACGACCACACCAACATCGGCGCGATCTTCCGCAGCGCCGCAGCACTCGGCATGGACGCCGTCCTGCTCTCGCCCGACTGCGCGGACCCGCTCTACCGCCGCTCCGTGAAGGTCTCCATGGGCGCGGTCTTCTCTGTGCCGTACGCGCGTCTGGAGGCCTGGCCGAAGTCCCTGGAGACGGTCCGCGACGCCGGCTTCGAACTCCTCGCGCTGACCCCGGCCGAGCAGGCCAAGTCCCTGGACGAGGTGGCGCCGCACCGCATGGACCGCGTCGCGCTGATGCTCGGCGCGGAGGGCGAAGGCCTTTCGACCCAGGCCCTGATGGCGGCGGACGAATGGGTCCGCATCCCGATGGCCCACGGAGTCGACTCGCTCAACGTGGGCGCGGCGGCCGCCGTCGCGTTCTACGCGGTGGCGACGGGCCGCCCCGAACTCTGACGTTCCCGCGACCCCGCCCGCGCCGCGGGCGGGAGCGCGGGTGCGGTCACAGGCTCTGCGCCGCCGCGATCGCCAGCGCCACGAGCAGCGTCACGACGACGAACACGAAGAGCCGCTGGCGCAGCAGCCGCGGGTTCGCCGGTCGCAGCTTCTTGCCGCTGCCCGTGCCGTTCGTCCGCGGCGCCGGGCGCCCCGCACCACTGCGCGGCCCGGTCCGCCCGTTGCTTGAACGGCTGTTCGTGTTCCGCGCGGGCGCCGAACCGCTGCTCCTGCCGTTGCTGGGGCGCGAGGTGGGAGTCCCCGGCTGCGTACGCCGCTGGGTGCGCTGCCCCTCGTAGGTGTCCGCGAGCCGTCCGGTCGGCCGGTCCTGCTCGGCGGTGCGCGGCGCGGGCGGGCGCGGCTCCGCGGCGATGCCCTGCGCCTCGCGGGCCGCGATCTCCTTGAGCCGCAGCGACAGTTGCAGCGTGCTGGGCCGCTCCTCCGGGTCCTTCGCCAGGCACGCGCGCAGCAGCGGCGCGAGCGCGTCCGGCACCCCGGCCAGCTGCGCCTCCTCGTGCACGACCCGGTAGAGCATGACCTCGGAACTGCCGTGCCCGAACGGCGAGTCGCCCATCGCGGAGTACGCGAGCGTCGCCCCCAGGGCGAACACATCGGTCGCGGGCGTCACGGCGGCGCCGCGCACCTGTTCGGGCGCGAGGAAGCCGGGGGAGCCGACCGCGGTGCCCACATGGGTCAGCGTCGAGGCGCCGGTCGCCCACGCGATGCCGAAGTCGATGATCCGCGGCCCCTTCGGGGACAGCAGGATGTTGGACGGCTTGAGGTCGCGGTGCACGACCCCGGCCTCGTGGACGGCGACGAGCCCCTCGGACAGCGCGGCCCCGACGGCCGCCACGTCCGATGCGGCCAGCGGGCCCTCCTCGGCCACCTTGTCGTGCAGCGAGGGACCCGGCACGTACTGCGTCGCGAACCACGGCCGCTCCGCCTCCAGATCGGCGGCGACGAGCCGGGCGGTGCAGCCGCCCCTGATCCGCCGGGCGGCGGACACCTCGCGCGCGAACCGCGACCGGAACTCCTGGTCCTCCGCCAGATCAGGCCTGATCACCTTGAGCGCGACCCGCTGGCCGCGCCGGTCGGACCCGAGATAGACCACGCCCATCCCGCCGGCCCCGAGGCGTCTGTGAAGCCTGAACGAGCCGACGACGCGCGGGTCCTCGCGCCTCAGGCGCATCATCGCCATGTTCATCCCCGCTGCTGCCCGGTCCGTCTGACGAGCCACAGCTTACGTTTTCGCGCACGGCGGCGCGCAAAGGCCGCGCCCTCGCGGCCGATTCGATTGTCAGTGCCCGGTGGGAAACTTGAAGAGTGGTCAGGGAGCGCGGGAGCGGGGCGGCTTGTCCGGCGCCCGCGCGCCAACAGGGCGGCCTTGGAGGGGGTTTGGACCCATGAAGGGTGACCGGGTCGAGATAGTCGTGGACGCCGGGGACACGACGCGTACGTACGAGGTGACGGCGGGCCGGGCGGGCCGGAGGGTGGAGACGGCGGTGCGCAGAGGGGTGGTGGAAGTGAGCGAAGTCACCCGATCCGGATCCGTGGTGCGCACCGCGCGCTTCATGGCCACCAGGGTCCTGGCGCTGGTAGAGCACCCCGTCCCGCGCGAGGAGCCCGCCGAGCGCGAGGCCCGCGTCGGCCGCCCCCTCGGGGAAGACCCCGAGGCCTAGGACTCCGTCTCCACCCAGGGGAGTACATCGGGCGGAGGTGGTCATCCTCGGGGAGGCCCGGCAATCGGTACGAGGGCATGACGTCTCGGACGCCCGCCACTCATAGATTTGAGGTCAAGCGGCGGGTACGGCACTCGTCCCCCGAGGTCAGGTACCCGCCGCTTGCCAAGAAGCGACAACTCACAAGACGCAAGAACTCAAGATTTCGACCGGGAGAGGACCATGGCGGACACGGCACCGCGGACGACAGCGTTCCGCACAGTGGCCCGCAGGGCGGGCCTTTTCGGTGGCCCCGCGACCGACCGCCGGCATCCGCTGGTGGCCGCGGCCATGGTTCTCCCTCTCGCGGCCCTTCTCGTCGTCGTGTTCGGCGGCTGGGACGCGGTGGTCACACAAGCGTCGTCCGTGGGCGTGATGCTGGGGCGCTGAGCGGCGCTCCCAGGCCCGGAAGAGCGGTCCGGGCGGGGACATCCGACCATGAAACCCCGTGGGGACGGGGGTGCGGCGGACGGCACAAATGCTGCGCGCAGCTGGGGAGCTGCGCGCAGCATTATTTTGTGCCCGGACAGAGGCTCTAGGCTGCCGCCGTGACCACGCTCATCGTTCCCGCGCTCAGGGCCGAGGCCCGGGGCGCGGCCCACCCGTCGGGGATCGCCTGCGTCTGCGGCGCCACGACCCTCGCCGACCGCCCCGACGCCACGGTGGTCCGGCACGGCGACACCGTCGCCAAGGCGCACGCCCCCGGCACCGACCCCGCCGAGCTGAACCTGCGCCTCGCCGTGGCCGCCCACCCGTCCCTGTCCGGCGTGCTGCTGCGCCCGCTGCGCCCGATGGCCGCGGAGCTGGACGACCGCCTGGTCACGTTCTGGCCGCACGGCACCCCCGTGGACCCGGACCACCCGGAACGCGCCCCCTGGGAGGCCGTGGGCGCCCTCCTCGCCCGCCTGCACGGCACGCCGGCCCACGAGCTCCCGCCCGCGCTTCCGCCCATGCGCGGCCCCCTCAAGGCGGCCGCCGCCGTGGCCCGCCTCCTGGCCTCGGCCCCCGCCCACCCGGCCGCGCGCCCGATCCTCGACGCCTGGCGCACCCTGCCGCCCTGGGCCCGCGCCGAAGCCCCGTACACGCACGCGAACGCCCTGTGCCACGGCGATCTGCACCTCGGCCAGCTGGTCCGCCACCCCGCGGAGTCCGCCGCGTGGACGCTGATCGACGTCGACGACCTCGGAATCGGCGACCCCGCCTGGGACTTGGCCCGCCCCGCCGCCTGGTTCGCCTGCGGGCTGCTGTCCGCCGAGGAGTGGAGCCGCTTCCTCGGCGCGTACCAACGCACAGGCGGCGCAAAGGAACTGTGCGTTCCCGACCCCTGGCCCGCCCTCGACGCCCCGGCCCGCGCCCTCACCGTGCAGACCGCCGCGCTCGCCGTCGCGAAGGCCTGCGACGCGGGCCGCGCGCTGGACGAGGTGGAGGAGTCGGTCGTCGACGCCTGCGCCCGAATGGCATCGGTGCCGCCGCAGTTCGAGGACGAACCGGCCAAGTAGGGTGCGGGGGACGGAAGCCGGGAAGTGTTCCGGCGAAGCAGCACCGAACGGCGAGGAGTTGAGCCGAGCATGCAGTGTCCGAAGTGTCACGCACCGATGCACACGTACAACCGCAATGGCGTCCAGATCGAGCAGTGCAGCGGTTGCCGCGGGATATTCCTGGACTACGGCGAGCTGGAGTCGCTGACCCGCCTGGAGTCGCAGTGGCAGCAGCAGGCCCCGCCGCCCCCGCCCGCCCCGCAGGGCTACCCGGCCCCGGCGGCCCCCGCGGCCCCGGCCTGGGGAGCCCCGCACCACGGCGGTCACCACGGCCACGGCCACCACGGTCACCACAACCGCGGCTTCGGCCGGATGCTGTTCTCCTCCTGAGGCGCTGAGCGGCTCTTCTCCCGAAGGGCCGCCCGGCTCCCCGGGCCGTCCGGAACGGAAGAAGCCCCCGGTCACGAGGACCGGGGGCTTCTTTTCTGTGCGCGATACTGGGATTGAACCAGTGACCTCTTCCGTGTCAGGGAAGCGCTCTCCCGCTGAGCTAATCGCGCGGGGGATCCTTGCGGACCAGTGGACGATACTGGGATTGAACCAGTGACCTCTTCCGTGTCAGGGAAGCGCTCTCCCGCTGAGCTAATCGTCCGGGATGGAAGCCTTGCGGCCTCAGTGCGCGATACTGGGATTGAACCAGTGACCTCTTCCGTGTCAGGGAAGCGCTCTCCCGCTGAGCTAATCGCGCTTGGAGGTGGAGACGGGATTTGAACCCGTGTAGACGGCTTTGCAGGCCGTTGCCTCGCCTCTCGGCCACTCCACCAGGAGCGTAGGGGTTCGGGAAGATCCCCCACATCCTGAGCGAACGACCGGGTTCGAACCGGCGACCTCAACCTTGGCAAGGTTGCGCTCTACCAACTGAGCTACGTTCGCGTGTCTTTCCGTTCCGCTTGCGCGTCCCGGCGACGTGTTGAACTCTAGCGGATTCCTGGGGGAGGTCCAAAACGCGTTTGCGCAGCGTGCTGCGGTGCGAGCGACGAAGGTCCTGCTCAGGTGGGCCCATCGGCATCGGCCATAGACTCGAAGGCGTGCACGACCTCCCTGCTCTGGCCCGCTTCGGCGGGCTCGTCGCGACCGATCTGCGCGACGTCACCAGCGATCCCGCGGCCCTCGACTCCAGCGGCTTCTGGGCCGTCTGCGCCGACTTCGAGGGCCGTCTGACCTGCGCCCGCTTCGGCGATGTCCGCGAGGAACCGGTGCCCGCCCCGCGGCCCGGCGGCTGGCACGCACCCGCGCCGACCGACTGGACGTCGTCGCTCGACCACACCGCGTACACGGACGGCGTGCGCAGCATCCGCGCCCGCATCGCGACCGGCGAGGTCTACCAGGCGAACCTCTGCCGCGTACTGTCCGCGCCCATATCCCCGTACGCCGATGTGGACGCCCTCACCGCTCTCCTCGCGCGCGGGAACCCGGCACCGTACGCAGGAACGATCCGGCTGCCGGAGCACGGAGTGGAGGTCGCCACGGCCTCGCCCGAGCTGTTCCTGCGCAGGGACGGCCGGGTCGTCGAGTCCGGGCCGATCAAGGGGACCGGGCGCACCGAGGCGGATCTCCTCGACAAGGACCACGCCGAGAACGTGATGATCGTCGACCTGGTCCGCAACGACCTGGGCGTCGTCTGCGCCACCGGAAGCGTGACCGTTCCCGAACTGTGCGTGGTCGAGAAGCACCCGGGCCTCGTCCACCTCGTCTCCACCGTCCGCGGCGAGCTGCCCGAGGCGGCCGGCTGGCCCGAGCTCCTCGACGCCGCGTTCCCGCCCGGCTCCGTCACCGGCGCCCCGAAGTCCAGCGCCCTGCGGATCATCGACGAACTGGAGACGGCGCCGCGCGGCCCCTACTGCGGCGGCATCGGCTGGGTGGACGCGGACCGGGGGAGCGGCGAACTGGCCGTCGGGATCCGCACCTTCTGGATCGACCGCGGCGAGGGCGGCGACGTCCTGCGCTTCGGCACCGGCGCCGGGATCACCTGGGGCTCCGACCCGGAGCGGGAATGGCGGGAGACCGAGCTGAAGGCGGCGCGGCTTCTGGAGGTAGCGTCGGGAACGTACGCACTCGAACAGTGAGAGGCAAGACCCGTGAAGATCTGGCTGGATGGCCGGCTGCAGGACACTGAGGCGGCGCGCGTCTCCGTCTTCGACCACGGGCTCACCGTGGGAGACGGCATCTTCGAGACGGTGAAGGCCGTCGAAGGCAAGCCGTTCGCGCTCACCCGCCACCTCGACCGGCTCGCCCGCTCGGCCCGCGGACTCGGCCTGCCCGAGCCCGACCTCGAAGAGGTCCGCCGCGCCTGCGACGCCGTCCTCGAGGCCAACCCGATGGCCCTCGGCCGCCTGCGCATCACCTACACCGGCGGCCTCTCGCCGCTCGGCTCCGACCGCGGCGACCACGGCACCACGCTCGTCGTCGCCCTCGGCGAGGTCAAGCGGCGCCCCGACACCACCGCCGCGATCACCGTCCCGTGGACCCGCAACGAGCGCGGCGCCCTTGCGGGCCTGAAGACCACCTCGTACGCGGAGAACGTCGTGGCCCTGGCGCGCGCCCACGAACACGGCGCCTCCGAGGCCCTGTTCGCGAACACGGTGGGGCAGCTGTGCGAGGGCACCGGCTCCAACGTCTTCGTCGTCCTCGACGGCGAGATCCACACGCCGCCGCTGACGGCGGGCCCGCTCGCCGGCATCACGCGCGCCCTCGCCGTCGAGTGGACCGGCGCCAAGGAGACCGACCTGCCGCTGTCCGTGCTCGCGGAGGCCGACGAGGTGTTCCTGACGTCGACGCTGCGCGACATCCAGGCCGTGCACCGCGTCGACGACCGTAATCTGACGGACGCGCCGGGCCCCGTCACCGCGAAGGCCATGCGCGTGTGGGACGAGCGGGCAGCAGACCGCCTCGACCCGTAAAGCCCTTGTCACGTCGGGGGTGCGGGCGGGTAGAACACCCGTGATGACCACGACCCTGCGGCCGACCGAGCCGCTCCAGCGCACCCCCGACGGCTCGCGCTCGCGTCACTACGCGGTGTGTGTGAACAGCCGCCCCGTCGGCACCCTGCACCTCGCCACGCACCCGGTCTTCGGCCCCTCCGTCGCCCAGATACGCGAACTGAGCGTCGACGAGAAGGACCGGGGGCGCGGCCGCGGCACCGTCGCCGCGCTCGCCGCCGAGGAGGTCGCCCGCTCCTGGAACTGCCGCCGCGTCGAGGTGGCCGTCCCCGCCGACGCGCAGGGCATGCTCCGCCTCGCGGGCGCCCTCGGCTACGTGGAGCGCAACCGGAACATGGCGAAGGCCCTGCCCGCACAGCCGCCCGCCCTCCCCGCAGGCGGCGTCGGGCGGCGCATGACGGAGGCCGAGTACGGGCCGTGGTTCGCGCACGCCAAGGCCGCGTACGCACGCACCTGGGTCGAGCGCGGCGTCACCGAGGAGGAGGCGCGCCAGAAGGCCGAGCGCGACCACGCCGTGCTGCTCCCGGACGGCGTCGCTACCCCGGACGTCCTGCTCGGCGTCCTGGAGCACGCGGGGGAGCGGGTCGGAACGCTCTGGGTGGCGCAGCGCCCCGACGGAGCGTTCGTCTTCGACGTCGAGGTGGCGGCCGAGCACCGGGGGCGCGGCCACGGACGCTCCCTGATGCTGCTCGCCGAGGCCGACTCGATCGCGGCGGGCGCCACCCGGATCGGCCTCAACGTCTTCGCGGGCAACACGGCCGCGCTGAGCCTGTACGCGTCGCTCGGCTACGAGCCGACCACGTACTACCTCTACAAGCAGCTGCTGTGAGGGTCAGCCCTGCTCGGCGAGCAGCCGGTCCGCGATCTCCTCGATCCGCTCCCGCAGCCCCTCCTGGCTCTTGCCGCCGTGCAGCAGCTCCCCGCCGATCTCGTACGTCGGCGTGCCCGTCACGCCGATGACCTTGCCCTCGGCCTGGTCGGCGTCGACGATCAGGATGTGCCGGCCGTCGACGAGCGCGGTGTCGAACTCCTCGGCGTCCAGGCCGAGTTCGCCCGCCACCTCGACGAGGAACTGCTCGCCCTTGCGGTCGAACTCCTCGACCCGGCCGAGCACGGCCTCCACGTATGGCCACCCCTTGCCCTGCGCGAACGCCTCCTCGGCGGCCTGCGCGCCGGCGAAGGAGTGCTTGTGCTTCTCGAGCGGGAAGTGCCGCAGGCGCAGCTCGACGCGGTCGCCGTAGCGCTCGCGCAGCGCGCGGAGGTCGTCCAGGGCCGAGCGGCAGTCGGGGCACTGCAGCTCGCACCACACGTCAAGGATGGGGTTCGGGGCGTTCATGGGGGCAAGTCTCCCAGGGGCGCCCGCCGGGCCCAACCTGGACCTGCGGAGGAGCGGCAACCCCGAGATGTCCCCCAGATGTGGCCGAGGTGGGCTCCGGGCGTGGCCCGCGGACCCCCGGGCGGTGCAGGATGGGAGGGGGAAGCGCCCCACGATGTCCGAACTCGGGAGGACCCGATGATTGCCGAGACCGTGTGTTCCGCCGTGGCCGTGGCGGGCCTGGGCATCGCCGGGGTTCTCGCCTTCCGCAAGCGGTTCCTCAAGGCCGCCCGCACCGCCGCCTACGCTCTCGTGCCGCTGGGCCTGGTGATGACGGGCGCGGTGGAGTGGATCGCGGACACCGCGTTCAGTCCGACCGCCTGGGCCGGCTTCGGCGTGCTCGGCGTCGCCTGGCTGATGTTCATGGGTACGCGGGCCGTCGAGCGCCGCCGCGCCGGCCGCTCCGGCGTGCCGGGCAAGGAGGGCAAGGCCGCCGTCGCCCCCGCCGCGTCGGCGCCCTCGCTCGGCGAGAGCAGGCGCCCCACGCCCGCGGCGCAGCCGAAGCAGGCGAAGCAGCCGAAGGCCGAGCCCGCCGAGGACTTCAGCGACATCGAGGCGATCCTCAAGAAGCACGGCATCTGACGTCAACGCACGCACGCGCCCCGCTGTCACGGGTCGCGGTGAACTGCCCCTCGAAAGTGGTGCGTTGAGTACCCGTCACCCGATGAGTGCGTCATCATCGCGACGAGATGCTGGACACACCGCAGCTGCCCGATCAGCTGGACGCCGACCCGGGGCAGGCCCTCCACAGCGAGCCCACGCCGCCCGTACCCGCACCCGTACCTGTACCCGCACCCGCACCCGTACGAGATGAGAAGCGGCCCGAG
Source organism: Streptomyces sp. NPDC059897 (assembly GCF_042730865.1). Lineage (NCBI taxonomy): Bacteria > Bacillati > Actinomycetota > Actinomycetes > Kitasatosporales > Streptomycetaceae > Streptomyces > Streptomyces sp. NPDC059897. The sequence continues at coordinate 10,665 of NZ_JBHWKQ010000018.1, forward strand.
AGTCAGCGCGGCTGTCTCTTCGCGCTCTCCCAACCACCGCTGATGATCTTCCTGGGAGTCATCGGCAGCCTGCTCCTGCTGGCGGCGCTGCACGATCTCCTGCTGCTGTGAACGGTTTCAGCCCGTGCGTCAGCCGGTGGCTTCCTTGCGCCGCGCCCGGTACGCCGCGACATGCAGCCGGTTCCCGCACGTACGGCTGTCGCAGTAGCGGCGCGAACGGTTGCGGGACAGGTCGACGAACGCGAACCGGCAGTCGGGCGCCTCGCAGCGCCGCAGCCGCTCCTGCTCCCCGGCGACGACGAAGAACGCCAGGGCCATCCCGCAGTCGGCCGCCAGGTGGTCGGCGACGGAGGCCCCGGGCGCGAAGTAGTGCATGTGCCAGTCGTAGCCGTCGTGGTCCGTGAGGCGGGGAGTGGTGCCCGCCTCGGCGACCAGTTCGTTGATCACCGTCGCCGCCGCCCGCTGATCACTCGCCGCGAACACGGCCGCGAAGCGGTCACGCACCGTACGCACCGATTGAAGATCGTCTTCGGTGATCACGCCGACATCGCTGACATCGTTCCTTCGTACGAAATCCGTCAGCTCGGCCGGACTCGTGAGCCCGTCCGCCTTCGTATCGCCGTCCGGTGTCGTGTTCACCAGATCGACCACGGTGTCGAGCGCGCACCGGGTGTCGTGGGTGATCAGCACGATTCGCTCCCTGGCCTGGGGTAGGGCTCCCGCCCGCCGATGCCGCACGAGCCTAGTGCCTGCCGGCCTCCGGGAACGCACCTGCGCCGTGGGCGGGGGGGGGTACAACGCGCGGGCGCCCGGGGTTTTGGGTTTGGGGGTTGCCCACCCGGTATACCTGCGCGTGACCCCGGGGGCGGCCCGGCGCGCGGTCGCCCC
>NZ_JBHWKQ010000018.1:11562-150437 GCF_042730865.1 Streptomyces sp. NPDC059897
TTTCCGCCCCCTGGCGGGGGGGCGGCCCCCCCCCCCCGGTGCCCCCCCGCCCGGGGGGCGGCCGGCCCGCGGGAACCCCCGCGCCCCGGCCCCGGGGTATCCCCCCCGGCGCACGGCGCAGGTGTATGTCGTATGCGGTTGTCCCGACCGTGATGCCGTGCCGTTCCCCGAGTGGACGGCACGGCACGCTCTCGCGCAGCTCACGCCGACCGGGTGCCGGCGCGGGCCTCCTCGTTCCGCGGCGCTAACTTTCCGCGAGGATGTGCGACAGCTCCTGGTCGAGGTCGAAGTGGCGGTGTTCCGTGCCGGGTGGCACGGCGGCGTCCGTTCGCTTGAGGAACGACTCCAGGGCCCGCGCCGGGGCCTCGAGCAGAGCCTCGCCCTCGGGAGAGCTCAGGGCGATGCACACAACGCCCTGACCGTGGCTGCGGGACGGCCAGACTCGGACGTCTCCGGTGCCGGTCGGCCGGTGAAGGCCTTCGGCGAGGAGGTCGCGGGCAAACACCCATTCGACTGTCTCCTCGGCTCCGGTGTGGAAGGTGGCGTGCACGGCATACGGATCGGCCGTGTCATACCGCAGACCTGCGGGAACGGGCAGTGAGGACTCGCTCGACACAACGAGGCGCAGGTGCAGCTCGCAGCTGACCGTGGTGTTCATAAGCGCCAGGGCCTTTCGCTCAGTGTGCGCTCGGGGATTCGCACGTCGGCGAAATCGACATGCCACCTACGGTGCCGTTGTAAACCCCTCTGAGTGTTTTGAGCGTCTTTAGGTAGCTCGTACGGCCGAGTCTTATCTGTGGGGCAACGCCCATTCCGGTGACGCGAAAGAGTCGGGTAGGTTTGAGTGCATGAATACGGGGAGTGACAAGGGGGCCCAGGGGCCCGAGGCGCCCGAGAGGGCCGAGGCGGCCTCCGGGGCCGGTGCCGACGGCGAGGCGGCCGAGGGGAAGCCGCTGGGGTCGCGGGCGCCGGGGTTCATCCAGGCCAGGAGGACGCTGCACCTGAGCTGGCAGGTCGGCGTCTTCATCGTGGGGCTCGCGGTCGTCGTGGGCGGCGTGATCATGCTGCCGCTGCCGGGGCCCGGCTGGCTGGTGATCTTCGGCGGCATGGCGATCTGGGCGACCGAGTTCGTCTGGGCGCAGCTGGTCCTGCGCTGGACGAAGCGGAAGGTCACGGAGGCGACGCAGCGCGCCCTCGACCCGAAGGTGCGGCGCCGGAACATCATCCTGACGACGATCGGCGTGGTGGTCATCGCCGTGCTCGGCGGGGTCTACCTGTGGAAGTTCGGGTTCGAGATGCCGTGGAACATCAAGCAGTGATCGCGGGCGGCGCAGGGTGGTCCCAGGCACCCCCTGACATGGGGTAATGTTCTTCCTGCGCCCGGGCGATTAGCTCAGTGGGAGAGCGCTTCGTTCACACCGAAGAGGTCACTGGTTCGAACCCAGTATCGCCCACCCGGACCGAGAGCCCCGGAGACATCGAGTCTCCGGGGCTCTCGGCGTTTTTCGTGCCCGACCTGGGCCTTCGAGCCGCTTCGGCGCAAATCTTTGTCCGAACTGTTGACGCGCCCCCCACCCGTCTCTACTTTTGCTCGGCAAGCGCTTACCTAAAACGATTCAATGCGCAGGTGGAGGGGCTGGCTGTGCCGATGAACAGGGATCTTGGTCGAAGAGGCGTGCTGAAGGCGACGGGGGCGTCGGTCGCCGCGCTCGGTCTGACGGCGGCCGGCTGCGGCGGTGACGGTGGGTCAGGAGGTGCGGGGGACGCGGAGGGTCCGGCGACCCTGCGGTTCGCCTGGTGGGGCGGTGAACCGCGCGCCGTGAAAATGAAGAAGGCGATCGCGCTCTTCGAGAAGAAGAATCCGAAGATCAAAATCAAGCCCGAATTCACCGATTACCAGGCATTCTGGGAAAAGTTCCAGACGCAGGCCTCGGGCGGAAATCCTCCGGATGTATTCCTCAACTCCGTTGCCTTCCTTGCGAAGTACGACAAGCGCGGAGTTCTGCTCGACCTCAAGTCCCAGGTGGACGCGGGGAATCTGAGCCTCAAGCAGTTCCGCGGCGGAGTCGAGACGGCCGGTCAGGTCTCCGGCGGCAAGCAGGTCGCGGTTCCGGTCGGCGCCAACACCATGTCGCTCGTCATCGACAAGAAGGCGTGGGCCAAGGCGGGCGTGGAGCCGAAGTCCGGCTGGACCTGGGACGAGTACTTCAAGGCGCTCCAGACCATCCAGGACAAGCTGAAGATCGCGGGAGACACGGGCTACGCCGGGGTCATGTACCTCTACGACCCGTACCTGCGCCAGAACGGCAAGGCGTTCTTCAAGGACGGCAAACTCGGCTTCACCGAGGACGACCTGACGCAGTGGTGGTCCGACTACTACAAGCGCGTGAAGTCCGGGATCGTCGCCGACCCCAAGAAGATCGAACAGGTCAAGCCCAAGTCCGGGCTCTCGGCCGGGCTCGCGGGCTCCGAGTTCACCTGGGACAACTTCTCGGTGCGCTACGAGGGCGAGGGCGACTCCGACTACGCGCTCGCGCCGATCCCGACCACCGACGGCAAGGACACCGGCCAGTACCTCGGTTCGCTCATGCTGTCGATCTCCACCAAGTGCGAGGCCCAGGCGCAGGCCGCCAAGTTCATCGACTTCATGGTCCACGACCCCGAGGTCGGCAAGGTCCTGGGCTACGACATGGGCGTGCTCGCCACCGAAGAGCAGTTCGACGCCTACAAGCCGGGCGCCGAGACCGACAAGGCCGTCGCCGAGGCCAACAAGGGCATCGCCGCGTACGAGACCGACGTCGAGAAGGCCGGCGTGCTCGGCAAGATCACGCCGCACCCGTCGGGCGCGGATGTCGTCGAGGCCGCGTTCCTGCGCATCGCCGGGGACGTCGCCAACGGCAAGCAGAAGGTCCCCGCGGCCGTGAAGCAGTTCTTCAGCGAGGCCGAGGCAGCCTTCCAGGCCTGACAGCCCCTAGTTTCCGAGGGGAAACAGCACCATGTCGCTCGTCAAGGACGCCACAGTCCTGGCCGACGAGGTGAACGTTGTCCGACCCGTCGCACAAAAGCGACGGGGACGGCGCGACAACCTCGCCGGCTACCTCTTCATGTCGCCGTGGCTCGCGGGATTCCTGCTGCTCACGGCGGGGCCGATGATCGCCTCGCTCTACTACGCGTTCACGGACTACAACCTGTTCGCGGCGCCCAAATGGATCGGCCTCGACAACTTCACCGCCATGTTCGACGACCCGCGCTGGCAGAAGTCCGTGCAGGTCACCCTCAAGTACGTGGTCATCGGCACCCCGCTGAAGCTGCTGCTCGCCCTCGGCGTCGCGCTGCTGCTCAACCAGAGCCGCCGCGGCCAGGGCCTGTACCGGGCCGCGTTCTACGCACCGTCGCTGATCGGCGCCAGCGTCTCGGTCGGCTTCGTCTGGCGGGCACTGTTCTCCGACAACGCCGTCGTCGACAAGGGGCTCGGCTCGCTCGGCCTGAATCTCGGCGGCTGGATCGGCGACCCGGACCTGATCCTCTACTCGCTCGTCGCGCTCACCGTCTGGCAGTTCGGCGCGCCCATGGTCATCTTCCTGGCCGGGCTCAAGCAGGTGCCGAAGGAGCTCTACGAGGCCGCCGCCGTGGACGGGGCGGGACCGCTGCGCCGGTTCTGGAACATCACCCTGCCGATGATCTCCCCGGTGCTCTTCTTCAACGTCCTGCTGGAGTCGATCCACTCGTTCCAGATCTTCGGCTCCGCGTACGTCGTCTCCAACACGTTCTGCGGACCGGCCGACGCCACCCTCGTCTACACCTGCTACCTGTACCAAAAGGGTTTCCAGCAGTCCCAGATGGGCTTCGCGTCCGCGATGGCCTGGATGCTGCTGCTCGCCGTCGCGCTCGTCACCGCCGTCCTGTTCTGGTCCCAGAAGAAGTGGGTGCACTACGAGGAGGACGCCAAGTGACCACCATCGCACCGGAGTTGTCGAGCGGAACCAACCCCCGCAAGCGCACCGGCTCCCTCGTCTGGCACGTCTTCGCGCTCGCCGTGCTCTGCGTCGTCCTCTACCCGGTCGTCTGGGTGATCGGCGCCGCCTTCAAGCCCGGCAAGAAGATCATCGGCTCGCTCGACCTCTTCCCCGCCGACCCGATCCTCGACAACGTCAAGGGCCTCGCCGACGGCATCGCCTCCATCTCCATCAGCACGTTCTTCACCAACTCGCTGTTCTACGCGGGCATGGCCGTCGTCGGCGTCGTCATCTCCAGCTCCCTGACCGCGTACGCCTTCGCGAAGATCCCCTTCCGGGGCCGGAACCTGCTCTTCGCGCTGATGATCGGCACGCTGCTGCTGCCGTACCACGTGCTGCTCATCCCGCAGTACGTCATGTTCCAGAAGCTGGAGCTCATCAACACGTACGTGCCGCTGCTCGCGGGCAAGTTCCTCGCCACGGAGGCCTTCTTCGTCTTCCTCATGGTGCAGTTCATGCGCGGACTGCCGCGCGAACTGGACGAGGCGGCGCGCCTCGACGGCTGCGGACACCTGCGGATCTACTGGTCGATCGTGCTGCCGCTGTGCAGGCCCGCCCTGATCACCAGCGCGATCTTCACGTTCATCAACGCCTGGAACGACTTCATGGGCCCGCTGATCTACCTCAACGAGCCCTCCAAGTACACCGTCTCGCTCGGCCTGATGATGTTCCGCGACCAGCAGGGCATCTCCGACTACGGCGGTCAGATCGCCATGGCGATGATGGCGCTCATCCCGGTGATCGCCTTCTTCATGGCCTTCCAGCGGTATCTGATCGACGGCATGGCCACGTCGGGGCTCAAGTGAGGGCCACTGTCCGCAAGCCGCAGCCGGTGGTCGAGTCGCGGCGCCGCGTCGGGTTCGCCGTCTTCGCCGAGTGCCTGCTCACCGGGGTGTGGATCGCGCTCGCGTCCGTGCCCGTCGTCACCGCTCCCGCGGCCTTCGCGGCCGGGGCCCGGCATCTGCGCCGCCACGTCACCCAACAGGGCGGCGACTGGCGGGAGTTCGTCGCCGACCTCCGTGCTGCGGCCCGGCGCGGCTGGCTCGTAGGCCTCGCCGCAGTGGCCGCCTGGCTCGCCGTATGGGTCGACGTGCGGGTCGCGCGGGCCGGGCTGCCGGGCGGTCAACTCGCCGCGGCCGTCGGCATCTTCGCGCTCATCGGCGGCGCCGTGATCGTACTGCGGGCCGCCGCGGTGTGGGAGCCGGGCCGGTCCTGGCGGGCCCTCCTCCGTGAGGCCGCCCGGCGCACGGCACGCACCCCGGGCGGGTCCCTGCTCCTGGTCTGCGGGATCGCCCTCGTGATCCTCAGCGCCGAGTTCCTCACGCCGCTCGCGGTCCCGGTCCTCGGCATCCTCGCCGCCGCGGCGGTCGCGGTGGAGGAGCGCGGCCGGGGCCGCTGATACGCAGTTCCCCTCAACCCCCTTCTCGTACAGCACGTTTGGCATGCACGGAAAGGAACGACGATGTCCCCCATTCCCCGCAGGTCCCTCCTCAAGGCCGCCGCGGTCGCCGGCGCCGCCGCGCAGTTCAGCTGGGCGCTCGGCGACAAGAAGGCGCAGGCCGCACCGGCCGCGGCACCCGCGGCGGCCGAACCCGTCACGCTCGGCTGGCTGGAGGACGGCGGGCTCGGCGCGGCCCCCGGCGCCACCGTCGGCGTGCCCTGGCCCAAGGGCGCGTACGAGAAGGGGCAGGAGTTCGCCCTCACCGCGGAGGACGGCAAGCAGGTCCCCGTCCAGACCTGGCCCCTCGCGCAGTGGCCCGACGGCTCCCTGAAGTGGACCGCGCACGCAGTCGGCCCAGGCGTCGGGGCCGGAAAGCTGAAGCTCGCCGCCGGAAACGCCGCCGCACCCGACAAGAAGGTGACCGTCTCGAACAGCGGGGGAGTCGTCACCGTCGACACCGGCGTCGTCGTCGCCAAGCTCGGCAAGAGCGGATCGAGCCTGGTCAAGACCGTCACCCGTGGCTCCACGGAGATCGCCAAGGACGGCCGACTCGTCCTCCTGCGGCAGGGCGAGATCGAGGACGGCGACCAGGGCACCCAGAAGTACGAGCGCTTCGAGTCCGTCATCGAGGAGACGAAGGTCGAGCAGGAAGGACCGGTCCGCGCCGTCGTCCGCATCGACGGCAAGCACCGCAAGGGCAGCCGCAGCTGGCTCCCCTTCTCCATCCGCTTCTACTTCTACGCGGGCGCCGAATCGTTCCGCATGGTGCACACCATCACGTACGACGGCACCCAGGAACCCGGCAAGGCCTCCGGCGACTTCATCCGCGGGCTCGGCGTCCGCTTCACCGTGCCGATGCGCGACAAGGCGTACGACCGGCACATCCGCATCGGCGGCGAGGACACCGGCATGCTCAGGGAGGCCGTCCAGGGCATCACCGGACTGCGCCGCGACCCGGGCGCCGCCGTGCAGGCCGCCCAGTTCGCCGGCGAGAAGCTGCCCGACCCGTCGACCTGGGACCAGCGCGTCACGACCCGCCTCCAGTACATCCCCGAATGGGGCGACTACAGCCTCTCCCAGCTCTCCGCCGACGGCTTCACGCTCAAGAAGCGCACCAAGAAGGGCCACGGCTGGATCGGTGCGGGCGGCGGCCGGCGCGCCAGCGGCTTCGGCTACGTCGGCGGACCCACCGGCGGACTCTCCTTCGGCCTGCGGGACTTCTGGGAGAAGCACCCGGCCGGACTCGACATCCGCGGCGCCCACACCGACGAGGCCGAGGTCACCCTCTGGCTCTGGTCGCCCGAGGCCCAGCCCATGGACCTGCGCTTCTACCACGACGGCATGGGCCAGGACACCTTCGCCGAACAGCTCGAAGGCCTCAACATCACGTACGAGGACTACGAACCCGAGTTCGGCACCCCCTACGGCATCGCCCGCACCAGCGAGCTGATGTTCTGGGCCAACGACGCGACCCCCAAGCCCGCCGCCCTCGCCCAGCAGGTCGAGGCCGTCCGCGTCCTCCCGCAGCTCGCCGCGCCGCCGAAGCAGCTCATCAAGGCGAAGGTCTTCGGCCCCGGCCTCTACTCCGAACCCGACCGCTCCACCCCCGCCAAGGCGAAGATCGAGGACCACCTCGACTTCCTCTTCACCTACTACAAGGACCAGGTGGAGATGCGCCGTTGGTACGGCTTCTGGGACTACGGCGACGTGATGCACTCCTACGACCCGGCACGCCACCAGTGGCGCTACGACGTGGGCGGCTACGCCTGGGACAACTCCGAGCTCTCGCCCGACCTGTGGCTCTGGTTCGCCTACCTGCGCTCGGGCCGCGCCGACATCTTCCGCTTCGCCGAGGCCATGACCCGGCACACCGGCGAGGTCGACGTCTACCACCTCGGCAAATGGGCGGGACTCGGCACCCGGCACGGCGTCCAGCACTACGCCGACTCCGCGAAGCAGCAGCGCATCGCCAACACCACGTACCGCCGCTACTACTACTTCCTCACCGGCGACGAACGCGTCGGCGATCTCATGCACGCCAACGTCGACTCCGACGAGACGTTCCTCGTGCTCGACCCGCAGCGCAAGGTCCGCCCCGACCCCGACTACAAGCCCGACCCGCACGCCCTGTCCATCGGCTTCGGCACCGACTGGAGCGGCCTCGTCTCCGCCTGGCTCACCGAGTGGGAGCGGCGCGGGCCGAAGTGGGAGAAGGCGAAGGCCCGGGTGCTTTCGACGATGGAGACGATCGCCGCGCAGCCCAACGGGTTCGTGCAGGGCAGTGGCCTCTACGACCTCGACACCGGAAAGTTCGCCATCGCCGACAAGCCCGTCGTCGGCGTCTCCCACCTGTCGGCGGTCTTCGGCCTCAACGAGCTGTGCGCGGAGCTCATCGACCAGGTCGACATGCCGAAGTTCGAGGAGGCGTACTACGACTACTGCCGCTACTTCAACGCCACGAAGGCGGAACAGAAGGCGCGCTACGGCTCCGACTTCGGCTCGCTCATCCTCTTCCAGGGCCACTCCCGGCTCGACGCCTACGCCGCCGTGCGCACCGGCGACGACAAGCTGGCCAAGCGGGCCTGGGAGAAGTTCTTCAAGAGCGACGGCTACACCGAGTCCTCGCCGTGGAAGACGGAGAAGGTGGACGGACCGGTGACACTCGTCGCGGGCACCGAGGCGAACTGGGTCTACACCAACGACACGGCCCTGTACGGACTGGCCGCCATCGAGAACCTGGCGCTGGTCGGCGACAAGATGCCCTGACCCCGGCAGACTCTGCCCATGGACTGGAACCATTACCGCTTTCGCAGCGTGTGGGAACTGCCCGCCCCGCCGGGCGCCGTGTACGCGGTGCTCGAGCGGGCCGAGGAGTACCCGCGGTGGTGGCCCCAGGTGCGATCGGTGACGCCGCTGGACGGAAGCGACTCCAGCGGCGTCGCCGTCTTCCGGTCCTTCCTCCCGTACGAGCTGCACGTCACGGCGCGCGAGACGCGGCGCGACCCGGCCGCGGGGATCCTGGCGATCGCGATGTCCGGGGACCTGAAGGGCTGGGCGCGCTGGACGCTGACGCCGCTGCCGGGCGGCGGCACCCGCGCCGCCTACGACCAGGAGGTCGAGGTGAGCAAACCGCTGATGCGCCGGTTCGCGGTGGCGGGGCGGCCGGTGTTCCTGGCCAACCACGCGTGGATGATGCGCGGCGGGCGGCGGGGTCTCGCCGCCCATCTGAGACCGGCCTGACGCAACCGGTTTGAACACGGGGCGCCGCGACCTGTATTGTTCAACGCGTTCCCGGGCGATTAGCTCAGTGGGAGAGCGCTTCGTTCACACCGAAGAGGTCACTGGTTCGAACCCAGTATCGCCCACCCGGAGAATGACCGGTCCGTCGCACAGGCGGGCCGGTTTTTCGTTGTACGGGTGTTGTGCGGGTACGGGGCGGCGGCACTGGAGGGTGCGGTGTCGTTTCTGCCGTCGGGGCCCCGACGGGGGAACGATCAGGCCGCGGCCGGAAGTTCCGGGCGCAGCGGCCACGCCGGGTCCACCACCTCCGGGTTGCCGCTGCGGGCGAACCAGGCCTGCAGGCCGCGGGCCTGCGCCGCGTGCCACACCGCCTGCAAGGTGTGCAGCTCGGCGGGGGAGAGGCGTTCGAGGCGGGACGCGAACCTGCGGCCCACCGCCCGCACCAGATCGAGGGACGCCTGGGCGTCCGCCCCCGCGTCGTGCGCCCCCGCCAGCTCCACCTCGTAGTGCTCGCACAGGTCGGTCAGCGTGCGGCGGCCCTTGCGATACCGGTCCAGGTGCTTGTCCAGGACGCGCGGATCGACCACGCACAGGGACGCGGTCTCCAGGTAGTGGGAGAGCGACGAGTTCCGGTGCCGCTTCAACTCGCGGTCCAGAAGCGTCAGATCGAACGGGGCGTTCATCACGACCAGCGGCCGCCCTGCCGCGGCCTGCTCGGCGAGCGCCCGGCCGACCTCCTCCATCACGGGCGCGGGCCAGCGCCCGTTGCACTGCAGATGCTCCTCGGTCAGCCCGTGCACCTCCGTGGCACCCGGGGGCACCGGCACCCCGGGGTTCACCAGCCAGCGCGTCACTCGCGGTCGCGTTCCCGCCGCGTCCTGCACCACGACAGCGGCCGACACGATGCGGTCGTTCTCCACGTCCACGCCGGTCGTCTCGGTGTCGAAGGCGGCCAGCGGCCCTTCGTACCAGCACGTCATGATCTCTCAACTCCTGCTTCCCGCGCGGCAGATGACGTCCCGTCGACGTGTTGCCCCTGCCCCAAGCGGTGATACCCGCGCTGTTTGCGTCGTACGCCGAGCGGTGACAACACAGGTACGAGTCACGGCAGTTCAGCGGGGTGCCATCGGCGCGAACCCGCTTTCCCGGAAGGCCAGTTGGACCATGGCGCTCGCGCGGCCCGAACAAGGCGGGCTGCTGCCCGAGCGGATCGCACCGCCGCGCGGCACCCTCGCCACCACCGCCTGCATGGAGACCCTGCAGGTGGGCTATCTGCACGCCGTGGCGGCCGCCGCGGGGTGCTCGCTCTCCCAGCCCTTTCCGGACAACGGCATCGACTGGCACGTCAGCCACAGCTCGCCCGGGCACGCCATCGACGACGAGGTCACCATCAAGGTGCAGCTCAAGGCGACGTACCAGGTCGCGCCCGACCCGCCGGGTCCTTCCTTCGCGTTCACGCTCGACAATGCGCACCTGGAGAAGCTCGCCCGCACCCCGGTCTCGGTGCACAAGATCCTCGTCGTGATGCTCGTGCCGCGCTCCCAGGACGACTGGTTGCGGGCCGCGCACGACCGGCTCGACCTGCGGCACTGCTGCTACTGGATCAACCTCGCCGGACACCCGGTCACCGGGCGGCGCAGGACCACCGTGCGCGTCCCGACGGCGCGGATCTTCGACGACCGCGCGCTCTGCGAGATCATGGCGAGGGCCGGCGCGGGTGGACGTCCCTGACGGTTCGACTCGGCCTGGGCCGAAGGGAGTTGTGTGATGCAGCACCGCCCGATCGATGAATCCCTGCGTCCCCTCGGCGTGGGCCGCGGCCACCCCGTGGAACTCGCCGGACCCGAGCCGGGGCAGGTCGACCCCGCCGTCCTCGGCGCCCTGCTCGACCGGCACGGCTGGCAGCGGCGCGGCGGGGCCGCCGGACGGTACGCGCGCTGGACGCTGCCGGGGGCCGGGGCCCGGACCAGCCTGCTGGTGCCGGAGAGCCGGGCCTTCCCGGACAGCGAGGAACTCCTCGGCGAGGCGCTCGTCGCCCTGGAGCGCAGCGGCACGCCGTCCGCGCGCGAGGTGCTGGTCTCCCTCGCCGTGCCGAGCGACGAGATCCGCTGGACGCGCGACGTCCCGGCCGGGCCCGCGGGCGCCTCGTCCTGGCCCGCCGAGGAGCAACTGCGGGGCGCGGCACGGCAGATGCTGCTCGCGGGTGCGCTCGCCGCGCGCGGCCGGGCCGGGTACTACGGGGCCAGGCACCGGCGGCCCGCGGCGGCGGCCCTGGAGAACGTACTGGTGCAGACGGTGTCCGGTGGGAGCCGTCTCACCGCGTTCGTGCCCGTCGCCACCGGGCGGACGCTCGCCGTCCGGCTGCACCAGGCGCTGTACGCGGTGCGCGAGGCCGTCGACTACCGGCGGGCCACCGGAGGCATGGACGCGTTCGACAGCGCGATCGAGGCGGGCGTCAGCCACGAACTGACCGAGGCGCTCGTCGCGCTGGTGCGCGGCACCGAGGGCGCACGCGTCGGCGTGGCCTGGGCGCCCGCCGCCGGAGTGCCGCTGGAGTGCACGGACGGCGACGCCCCCGTCGAGTTCTCACCCGGTGACCTCGACGTGCTGCGCGAGGCCGGCGCCCGCTTCCTGTACGCCGAACCCGCCGTCTCCGTCCGCGTCACCGGCACCGTCGTCCGCATGCGCAGGGCGGGGCCGCGCGGCCCTGGCACCGTACGGCTCCGGGTGCTCGCGGGCGTCGAGGTGCCGCACGTGCGGATGACGCTGGACGAGGAGGCGTACCGGATCGCGGGGCACGCGCACCTGGTGGGCCTGCCGATCCGGGTCCACGGGCGGCTCGAGAGCCGGGGCGGGTTCCGCCGCCTCACCGACGCGACCGGCGTCGTACCCGTGCAGGTGGAGGAGGCCGAGCGGGACCGGCTGATGAAGTCGCTCCAGGAGAACCTGGACTTCTTCGAGGAGGCGTGCGCGGGGGACGAGCCCTGACCGCTACCGGTGTGCGTACAGGTCTCTGAGCAGGGCGATCTCCGCCGTGTGGTGGAGCATCTCGCGGTTGATGTGCAGCACGAGCGTCGCCATCGGCTCCTGCTCGAACTCGCCCTCGGCGGGTCCGCAGGGGCGGGCCAGGCCCTTCTCGTCCAGGCCGCGCACGCCCGCGATCCACTGCTGGTACGCGCTGTCGAGGCGGTCCAGGGCCCCGGCGGCCGTGCCGGGATAGTCGTACGACATGTAGTCGACCGGCTCCGCGCCGAAGTGCGCCGCGTTCCGCGCGCCGAGCACGCCCACCAGGATGTGGCCGAGGCGCCACGCGATCGTCGTCACCGGGGCGGGGACCGGCTCCGGGTACTCGAAGTCGATCGTGAGGTCCCCGGAGCCGCCCTGGATGGCGGCGGTGCCGGTGCCGCGCGGGTGCAGGGTCCAGCAGTCCGGCACCGGTTCCCAGAAGTACTCGTCGTCGGTGAGCCCCGCGAGGCGGTCGCGGAGCTGGTGGCGCCAGTGCCAGTCGAGCTGGTCGGCGAGGAGCGTGTTCCAGTCGAGTGTCATACGTCTCACGCTAGATCCCGGCACTGACAGTCGCCCGGCCTGCGGGCGACCGCCCTGGTTAACCGTTTCGCGAGCGGCCCTGGTGACTCGGTACGATCGTGGCTGCGCGCGTCACAGGTAATGGCGCGGCGTTCCATCTTCAGGTAGGAGAAGTCCGGTGTCTGACGTCCGTGTGACCATCCAACGCGATTCCGAGCGGGAAGAGCGCGTGGTGACGACGGGCACTACGGCCGCCGAGCTCTTCCCCGGTGAGCGCAGCATCGTCGCGGCCCGCGTGGCCGGCGAGCTGAAGGACCTCGCGTACGAGGTCGCCGACGGCGAGACCGTAGAGCCCGTGGAGATCTCCTCCGAGGACGGCCTGAACATCCTGCGGCACTCGACCGCGCACGTCATGGCGCAGGCCGTGCAGGAGCTGTTCCCCGAGGCCAAGCTCGGCATCGGCCCGCCCATCAAGGACGGCTTCTACTACGACTTCGACGTCAAGGAGCCGTTCACCCCCGAGGACATCAAGCGCATCGAGAAGAAGATGCAGGAGATCCAGAAGCGGGGGCAGCGCTTCTCGCGCCGCGTCACCACCGACGCGGACGCCGCGGTCGAGCTGGCCGACGAGCCGTACAAGCTGGAGCTCATCGGCCTCAAGGGCAACGCGGCGCAGGCCGCCGACGGCGCGGACGCCGAGGTGGGCGGCGGCGAGCTGACCATCTACGACAACCTCGACGCCAAGACCGGCGAGCTGTGCTGGAAGGACCTCTGCCGGGGTCCGCACCTGCCGACCACCCGTGTCATCCCCGCGTTCAAGCTGATGCGCTCGGCCGCCGCGTACTGGCGGGGCAGCGAGAAGAACCCGCAGCTCCAGCGCATCTACGGCACCGCGTGGCCGTCGAAGGACGAGCTGAAGGCGTACCTGGAGTTCCTCGCCGAGGCCGAGAAGCGCGACCACCGCAAGCTCGGCGCCGAGCTCGACCTGTTCTCCTTCCCGGACGAGCTGGGCCCCGGCCTCGCGGTCTTCCACCCCAAGGGCGGCGTGATCCGCAAGGTCATGGAGGACTACTCGCGGCGCCGCCACGAGGCGTCCGGCTACGAGTTCGTGAACACCCCGCACATCTCGAAGGAAGCGCTCTTCGAGACCTCGGGCCACCTGCCGCACTACGCGGAGGGCATGTTCCCGCCCATCCAGTTCGACGAGCAGAACTACCGCCTCAAGGCGATGAACTGCCCGATGCACAACCTGATCTTCAAGTCCCGCGGGCGTTCCTACCGTGAACTGCCGCTGCGGCTCTTCGAGTTCGGCACCGTGTACCGCTACGAGAAGTCGGGCGTCGTGCACGGCCTGACCCGCTCGCGCGGCTTCACGCAGGACGACTCGCACATCTACTGCACCAAGGAGCAGATGGCGGAGGAGCTCGACAAGCTCCTCACCTTCGTCCTCGACCTGCTGCGCGACTACGGCCTGACCGAGTTCGAGCTGGAGCTGTCGACCCGCGACGAGTCCGACAAGTTCATCGGTACGGACGAGGACTGGGCGGAGGCCACCGAGGCGCTGCGCTCCGCCGCCGAGAAGCAGGGCCTGCCGCTCGTGCCCGACCCGGGCGGCGCCGCCTACTACGGTCCGAAGATCTCCGTGCAGGCCAAGGACGCCATCGGCCGCTCCTGGCAGATGTCGACCCTCCAGGTCGACTTCAACCAGCCGAAGCGGTTCGGCCTGGAGTACACGGCCGCGGACGGCTCGCGCCAGCAGCCCGTCATGCTGCACCGCGCGCTGTTCGGTTCGATCGAGCGGTTCTTCGGTGTGCTCCTTGAGCACTACGCGGGTGCCTTCCCGGCGTGGCTCGCCCCGGTCCAGGCCGTCGGCATCCCGATCGGCGACGGCCACGTGACGTACCTGGAGGAGTTCGCCGAGAAGGCGCGCGCCCAGGGCCTGCGCGTCGAGGTCGACAAGTCCTCGGACCGCATGCAGAAGAAGATCCGCAACCAGCAGAAGGCCAAGGTGCCCTTCATGGTCATCGCGGGCGACGAGGACATGAACGCCGGTTCGGTGTCCTTCCGTTACCGCGACGGCTCGCAGGAGAACGGCATCCCGGTCGACGAGGCCATCGCGAAGATCGCGAAGGTCGTCGAGGAGCGGGCGCAGGTCTGACCGCCCGTCCCGTCAGTCGGTATCGCGTCGAGAGGCCCCCGGAGCACGCTCCGGGGGCCTCTCCCTTTCCAGGTCCCCTTCCCGCGCGAACACCTGCAGCAGCCACGACGAGAACGAGCCGGTGACCGCGCCGAGCAGCGCCAGGCCGCAGGCCATCACGCCCACCGCCACGAGCCGGCCGATCGGGGTCACCGGGGCCAGATCGCCGTATCCCACCGTCGACAGCGTCGTGCAGGTGAACCACACCGCGTCGCCGTACGTGCGGATGTCCGCGCCGGGCGCAGTGGCTTCCTGCTGGTACAGGGCGAGCGAGCCCGCGAAACCGAGCAGCGTCACCGACAGGCCCGCGTACGCGATCACGCGCGCGTGCAGCGACAGCCGCGGCTCGTTCTGCCGGCGCTGCACCGCCTCGTAGGCCTGCACGATCCGGACGGGACGCAGCAGCGGAAGCAGCAGGACCAGCGTGTCCAGCCAGTGCGTGCGGACGAAGCGCGGCCAGCGCAGTCCGCTCAGGCGCCTGCGCACCACGTAGTCCACGAGGAACACCGCCCACGCGGCGAGCGTGAGGGCGAGGGACAGGTCCCGCAGGGCGCCGGGCAGGCCCTGGCCGAGGACCCGGACCGCGTACCCGGCGAGGTAGACGAGCGAGGCCACCGCCAGGACGACGCCGTTGTGCCGCTCCCAGCGGGCGAGTGGGGTGTCGGTCATCCCGACAGCATCGCCCGCGCCGATCTGGGGCGGTACCCGCCGACACGCCCCCGTGAGGTGACGCCATATGCTGCATTGCATGACGAGTGAGCCGGAGCAGCAGGTCGGTCCAGTGGGTGAGCCGGACGGATTCGGGCGTCTGTGGACCCCGCACCGCATCGCCTACATCCAGGGCGAGGGCAAACCGAGCGGCCCCGGAGCCGACGACGGCTGTCCCTTCTGCGCGGCTCCCGGCAAGTCCGACGAGGACGCGCTGATCGTCGCCCGCGGCGAGCACGTCTTCGCGATCCTCAACCTGTACCCGTACAACGGCGGGCACATGATGGTGCTGCCGTACCGGCACGTCGCCGACTACACCGACCTCGACCTGAACGAGACCGCGGAACTCGCCGACTTCACCAAGCGCGCGATGGCCGCGCTGCGCGCCGCGTCGGGCGCGCACGGCTTCAACATCGGCATGAACCAGGGCGCGGTCGCGGGCGCCGGCATCGCCGCCCATCTGCACCAGCACATCGTTCCGCGCTGGGGCGGCGACACCAACTTCATGCCGGTCGTCGGCCACACCAAGGTGCTGCCGCAGATGCTCGCCGACACGCGCACGGCCCTGGCGAAGGCCTGGCCGAGCGACTGACCGCCCGAGGGGGCGGGCCCCCTACGCGTTGTACGTGTCGGCCTTCCCCGGCGTCGGGTCCTGGACCGCGCCGCTGAGGAAGCCCGAGCGGGCGCCGAACTTCTCGGTGTCCACGCCGTTCTCCTCGAGCACCCTGATGGCCGCCGCGTGCACCACGCGCAGCACGGGCGTGGCCGTGCGCAGCGCGTCGTCCGCCATGAAGCGGTGCCGCCACGGCTGGTCCGCCCACGCGTGCCGCAGACCGAACGGCTCGGGCAGCACCAGCTTGCCGCCGAGGTGGTCCAGGAGCGGCGGGTACCAGGTGAAGGGCGCGCGGACCGCGATCCGGACCGCCTCGTCCGAGGTGATCAGCGGGAGCGTCTTCTCCGTGGTCTCCCAGAACCGTATGGGCTTGGAGATCTCCTTCGTCTTCGGCTCGGGCTTCGACGTGAACAGGGAGTGCACCGGGCCGAGCGCGTGCCCGGTCACCTCGATCCGCAGCGTCTGGTGCAGCACCGTCACCGTGATCAGCATGGTGATGACCAACTGGCCGTCCCAGAGCGTGAACTGCACGCCCAGGTAGTGACGGCTGCCGCCGCCGAACTGCTGCTCGTTGCAGATCCGCTCTATCTCGTGCTGCCTCGTCTCGAACGCCTCGACGTTCACGCCAGAGGGGCGCGTCACACTCTTCGCGTTCTCCCCGATCGGCGAGACGATCCAGTGCTTCACCGAGGGCGTCGGGAAGCCGCCCGTGTGGATGGGCTTGCGCTCCAGGAGGCGGAGCTGGTCGTGGATCGCGCGGACCACGTCCCAGCTGCGGAACGGGTGGATGTCCTTGCCGGGCTCCTTCGACACCAGGTCCTCGGCGAGCTGCCAGCCGCCCCAGCGCGTGCCCATGCCCAGGATGCCCTTGGGGCCGGCGTAGAACACGGAGTTCGACTGCTGCTCGGCCGACAACTTGGCGAGGTTCTGCCGCAGTTGCTCCGCGGCGGTCTCGCCGGGGCTGCCGGGCACCGCCTCCGGGATCTTCGCCCCGATCCCGCCGCCGGACAGCAGCCCGCCCCAGCGGTCCCGCAGGTCCTTGGCGGTGCTCTCGCAGATCCGCCGCGCCCACCAGCCGCCGACCACGGGAGCCACGAACGAGGCGCGCAGGTACCAGGTCCAGCCGCTGTCGGAGGGAAGCTTGACGAGCGCGATCACGACGACGACGAACACGACGGCCATCAGTGCCATGGTGAGGCCGGCCCGGCCGCGCGCCGCACGCTCGTGCTTCTTGGCCTCGCGCTTCTCCTTGGTGCCCTTGCCCTCGGCCTCCTTGACCTCCTTCTCGGCCAGGGCCACCCGGATGTTGTCCCTGCGGCGGAGCTCGAACGCGGTCACCCAGAGCAGGAAACCGGGCAGGAACAGGAAGCCGAACACCACCGTCACCAGCGTCAGCAGGCTGTCGCGCTGGCGCCGGATCCGGTTGGCCGCGAGGCAGTGCTCCACGACGACCTGCGGTTCCGTGCCGAACGACTGGATGAGCGGTTTGCGGGCGCCGCCCAGCATCCGCACCTGCACCGCCCGCGCGAAGGCCTCGCCGAGGTTCGGCGCGAAGAGCGACCACATCCCCTTCTTCACCTGGGACTTGTGCCACTCGTTGTTGGTGTCCTCGATCTTCATCGCCGGGTCGTCCCGGTACGCGGCCGAGGCGATGGCGAACGTCGCGGCGGTCTGGCCCGCGGAACCCTGCAGCGGGATCTGCGCGCCCGGCCGGAAGTCGAATATTCCGTCGGCCGAAGCCGGCTTGATCGTGTCCGCCACTGCCACCCCCATCACCGCACGCCGTCGCTGCGGCTTTTCCCGACTTGCCCGCCCCGCACACCTGTTGGGCGCGCCGTCGGCCGGATCCGGCTGATCTTCGACCAGCGTAACGGCCACCACCGACACCGGTCCCGTGGAACGGGAAGCCGGTGCCGGCGCGCGCTCCCGGGCCGACTACGGGACGTCCTGGGCCTGTTCGCGGATCCGTTCGCTCAGCTGGGCCGGCATCGGCTCGTGCCGGGCGTACGCGCGGCTGAAACGCGCGGTGCCGTGCGACAGCGAGCGCAGGTCCACCGCGTAGCGGCCGATCTCGATCTCCGGCACCTCGGCCCGGATCAACGTCCGCCCGCCGGCCGCCTGTTCGGTGCCGACGACGCGGCCGCGCCGCCCCGACAGATCGCTCATCACGGTGCCCACGTAGTCGTCGCCGACGAGGACCTCCACCTCGGCCACCGGCTCCAGGAGATGGATCCGCACCTCGGCCGCCGCCTCCCGCAGCGCGAGCGCCCCGGCCGTCTGGAACGCCGCGTCGGACGAGTCCACCGAGTGCGCCTTGCCGTCGAGCAGCGTCACCCGCACGTCGATCAGCGGATACCCGGCCGCGACGCCCTTCGCCGCCTGCGCCCGCACGCCTTTCTCCACGGACGGGATGAACTGCCGGGGCACCGCGCCGCCGACGACCTTGTCCACGAACTCGATGCCCGAGCCGCCGGGCAGCGGCTCCACCTCGATCTCGCAGATCGCGTACTGGCCGTGGCCACCGGACTGCTTCACATGGCGGCCGCGCCCCGCCGATTTGCCCGCGAACGTCTCCCGGAGGGAGACCTTGTGCGCGATGACGTCGACCTGTACGCCGTACCGGCTGCGCAGCCGTTCCAGGGCGACGTCCGCGTGCGCCTCACCGAGGCACCACAGCACCACCTGATGCGTGTCCTGGTTCTGTTCCAGGCGCATCGTCGGGTCCTCGGCGACAAGGCGTGAGAGCCCCTGCGAGAGCTTGTCCTCGTCGGCCTTGCTGTGCGCCTGGATGGCCAGCGGGAGCAGCGGGTCGGGCATCTCCCACGGGGACATGAGCAGCGGCGCCTCCTTCGCCGAGAGCGTGTCCCCGGTCTCCGCCCGGCTCAGCTTCGCCACGCACGCCAGATCGCCCGCGATGCAGTGGGTCAGCGTGCGCTGCTGCTTCCCGAAGGGGGCCGAGAGCGCCCCGATCCGTTCGTCCGCCTCGTGCAGGGCGCGGGTCTCGTGCCCGTGGTCGGTCAGGCCGTGGCCCGACACGTGCACCGTCTCGTCGGGCCGCAGGGTGCCGGAGAAGACGCGGACGAGCGAGACCCGCCCCACGTACGGGTCGGACGCGGTCTTCACGACCTCCGCGACCAGCGGCCCCTGCGGGTCGCAGGCGTGGATGTCGAGCTCCTTCCCGTCGCGCCCCCGCACATCGGGCGTGGCCCGCTCCAGGGGGGTCGGGAAGCCGCCGGTGATCAGCTCCAGGAGTTCGACGGTGCCGATGCCCTGCCGTGCGTCCTCCGCCGCCGGGGCCGCCGCCAGGACCGGGTGGAAGACGCCGCGCGCGACGGCCCGCTCCAGGTCGTCGACGAGCGTCTTGACGTCGATCGCCTCGCCTCCCAGGTAGCGGTCCATGAGGGTCTCGTCCTCGCTCTCGGCGATGATCCCCTCGATGAGCCGGTTGCGGGCCTCCTCGATCAATGAGGCCTGTTCGGCGTCCGGTTCCGACTCTTTGCGTTCGCCCGACGCGTAGTCGAAGAGGCGCTGCGTGAGCAGACCGATCAGGCCCGTCACGGGCGCGTGCCCGTCCGGCGCCGGTTCGCCGCGCAGCGGGAGGTACAGCGGGAGCACGGCGTCCGGGTCGTCGCCGCCGAAGATCTCCGCGCAGGTGCGTGTCATGTCCTCGAAGTCGGCGCGCGCCGCCTCCAGGTGCGTGATCACGATGGCCCGTGGCATGCCGACCGCCGCGCACTCCTCCCACACCATGCGTGTCGCGCCGGCCATCGTCTCGGGCCCGTCGGCCGCCGAGACGACGAAAAGGGCCGCGTCCGCAGCCCGCAGACCGGCCCTCAGTTCCCCGACGAAATCCGCGTAGCCGGGGGTGTCCAGCAAGTTGATCTTGAACCCGTCCCACTCCAGCGGGACGAGCGAGAGCTGGACCGAGCGCTGCTGGCGGTGCTCGATCTCGTCGTAGTCGGAGACGCTGGTGCCGTCCTCGACGCGGCCCGCCCGATTCACCGCCCCCGCGGTCAGCGCGAGGGCCTCCACCAGGGTCGTCTTGCCCGATCCGCTGTGGCCGACCAGCACCACATTCCGTACGGACGCGGGATGGTCGGCCGTCGCTGCCCTGCCGGCGGCTCCGGGGTGTCCGTTGGTCTTGTCGCCCATGCCTTGCCTCCCGGTTGCTTGCTCGGTGAGGTCGTGAGGGCGCGGACACGCGAATCCGCGTGCGGAGGCGGCTTCGGCGACGCCCGCGGTGTCTTCGAGCTTTCCACTCGGGTCACTGTGCGTCCATACGTCGTACGGGATCGCACGCGCGCGTGTGCGGCCCGTCCGCGTTCTACGCGCGCTCCTGGCTACGATGGGCCAGCCGGTGGCCAGAGGGGCCGCGCGGCCACCGACCCTCGGGAAGGCCATGCTGAACAAGTACGCGCGTGCATTCTTTACGCGTGTCCTCACACCGTTCGCCGCGTTTCTCATCCGCCGCGGAGTGAGCCCCGACGCTGTCACGCTCCTGGGCACCGCCGGAGTGGTGGCCGGTGCGCTGGTCTTCTATCCGCGCGGTGAGTTCTTCTGGGGAACCGTCGTCATCACGCTGTTCGTCTTCTCGGACCTCGTGGACGGAAACATGGCGCGCCAGCTGGGCCGCTCCAGCCGCTGGGGCGCCTTCCTGGACTCCACGCTCGACCGCGTCGCCGACAGCGCCATCTTCGGCGGACTCGCGCTCTGGTACGCCGGCGGCGGGAACGACAACGTGCTGTGCGCCGTGTCGATCTTCTGCCTCGCCAGCGGCCAGGTCGTGTCCTACACGAAGGCACGTGGCGAATCGATCGGCCTGCCAGTCGCCGTGAACGGACTCGTGGAGCGCGCCGAGCGGCTCGTCATCTCGCTCGTCGCCGCGGGCCTCGCCGGGCTGCACACGTTCGGCGTGCCGGGCATCCAGTACCTGCTGCCGGTCGCCCTGTGGATCGTCGCCGTGGGCAGCCTCGTCACGCTGATCCAGCGCGTGGTGACGGTGCGCCGCGAGTCCGCGGAGGCCGACGCGGCCGCCCAGGAGGGGGCCACCTCGTGAGCGGGACGCAGGAGCGGATCACCGACGCGCTGTACGGGCTCGGCTGGGCGACCGTCAAGAAGCTCCCCGAGCCGGTCGCCCGGCGCCTCGGCCGCACGATCGCCGACGCCGCCTGGAAGAAGCGCGGCAAGGGCGTGCTGCGCCTGGAGGCCAACCTCGCGCGCGTGGTGCCCGACGCCACGCCGCAGCGCCTGCGACAGCTCTCCAAGCAGGGCATGCGCTCGTACCTGCGCTACTGGATGGAGTCCTTCCGGCTCCCCGCGTGGAGCAAGGAGCGCATCAAGGACGGCTTCACGGCCAAGGACCTGCACTACCTCACCGAGGGCCTCGACGCCGGCAAGGGCGTCGTCCTCGCGCTGCCCCACATGGGCAATTACGACCTGGCGGGCGCCTGGGTCACCACCAAGCTGGACACGCCGTTCACGACCGTCGCCGAGCGCCTCAAGCCGGAGACCCTGTACGACCGTTTCGTCGCGTACCGGGAGGGCCTCGGCATGGAGGTGCTGCCGCACACGGGCGGCTCCGCCTTCGGGACGCTCGCCCGGCGGCTGCGTGCGGGCGGCCTGGTCTGCCTGGTGGCCGACCGGGACCTGTCGTCCTCCGGTGTGGAGGTCAAGTTCTTCGGCGAGACGACGCGGATGCCCGCCGGGCCCGCGATGCTCGCCCAGCAGACCGGCGCGCTGCTGCTCCCGGTCACCCTCTGGTACGACGAATCGTCCGTCATGCGGGGTCGCGTCCACCCACCCGTCGACGTGCCGGAGACAGGTACGCGGGCCGAGAAGACGTCTGCCATGACGCAGGCGCTGGCCGATGCCTTCGCCACGGGGATCGCGGACCATCCGGAGGACTGGCACATGCTGCAGCGCTTGTGGCTCGCCGACCTCGACCATTTCGAAGAGAGGCCGGCGTGAGGATCGGAATCGTCTGCCCGTACTCCTGGGACGTGCCGGGCGGCGTCCAGTTCCACATCCGCGATCTGGCGGAGCACCTCATCGCCCTGGGGCACGAGGTGTCCGTCCTCGCGCCCGCGGACGACGAGACCCCGCTGCCGCCGTACGTCGTGTCGGCGGGCCGCGCGGTTCCCGTGCCGTACAACGGCTCGGTGGCGCGCCTGAACTTCGGGTTCCTGAGCGCCGCGCGCGTACGCAGGTGGCTGCACGACGGCACGTTCGACGTGATCCACATCCACGAACCGGCGTCCCCCTCGCTCGGCCTCCTGACCTGCTGGGCCGCGCAGGGGCCGATCGTCGCGACCTTCCACACGTCCAACCCGCGCTCGCGCGCCATGATCGCCGCGTACCCGATCCTGCAGCCCGCCCTGGAGAAGATCAGCGCGCGCATCGCGGTGAGCGAGTACGCGCGCCGGACCCTGGTCGAGCACCTGGGCGGCGACGCGGTCGTGATCCCCAACGGCGTCGACGTCGACTTCTTCGCGCGGGCCGAGCCCAAGGCCGAGTGGCAAGGGGACACCATCGGCTTCATCGGCCGCATCGACGAGCCCCGCAAGGGCCTGCCGGTGCTCATGAAGGCCCTCCCGAAGATCCTCGCCGAGCGCCCGCAGACCCGCCTTCTGGTCGCCGGACGGGGCGACGAGGACGAGGCCGTGGCCTCCCTGCCCAAGGAGATGCGGGACCGCGTCGAGTTCCTCGGCATGGTCAGTGACGAGGACAAGGCGCGCCTCCTGGCGAGCGTCGACGTGTACGTCGCGCCCAACACCGGAGGCGAGAGCTTCGGCATCATCCTGGTGGAGGCCATGTCGGCGGGCGCCCCGGTGCTCGCCTCCGACCTCGACGCCTTCGCGCAGGTCCTCGACCAGGGCGCGGCGGGGGAGCTGTTCACCAACGAGGACGCCGACACTCTCGCCGTCGCGGCCCTGCGCCTTCTTGGCGACCCGGAGCGCCGCGCCGAACTGCGCGCGCGTGGCAGCAAGCACGTCCGGCGCTTCGACTGGTCCACGGTCGGCGCGGACATCCTCTCCGTCTACGAGACGGTGACCCAGGGCGCGGCGGCGGTCGCGGCGGACGAGCGGACGGGGCTGCGGGCACGCTTCGGCTTGGCGCGGGACTGACCCCTGCCGCCGCCCCGGTAGCCTTGCCGCCCGTGACCGTCACCCTCATCTGGATCGCCGTAGCCCTCTTCGCGATCGGGCTCTACCTGAGCTGGACCGCGGGGCGGCTCGACCGCCTGCACGCCCGGATCGACGCGGCCCGCGCCGCGCTCGACGCCCAACTCCTGCGCCGCGCCTCCGTGGCGCAGGAACTGGCCACGTCGGGCGTGCTCGACCCGGCCGCGTCGATCGTGCTGTACGAGGCGGCGCACGCCGCGCGGCAGGCCGAGGAGGAGCAGCGCGAGGTCGCCGAGAGCGAGCTCAGCCAGGCCCTCAGGGCGGTCTTCGGCGAGCCCGCCCAGGTCGAGGTGGTCCGGGAGGCCCCCGGCGGCGAGGAGGCCGCGGAGGAGCTTGCCCAGGCCGTCCGCCGCGTCCCCATGGCCCGCCGCTTCCACAACGACGCCGTGCGCGCGGCCCGCGCGCTGCGCCGCCACCGCAAGGTCCGCTGGTTCCGGCTCGCCGGACACGCCCCGTTCCCGCTGGCCTTCGAGATGGACGACGAGCCTCCGGCCGCGCTCGCCGACCGCGCCACCACGTAGACCGGACCCACCGGATCGCAGGCCAAAAGGAGCCACCGGCTGCTCATTGGCCCTTGTAGTGGCCTGCTCCCCAGAGGTTTCCTCGGTGCTGCAAAAGCCTTCGTTCACCGAGTGAGGTCACCCGTGTCCACTTCCGAAAACACCGCCACCGGCACCGCACGCGTCAAGCGCGGCATGGCCGAGCAGCTCAAGGGCGGCGTCATCATGGACGTCGTCACGCCCGAGCAGGCGAAGATCGCCGAGGACGCCGGCGCCGTCGCCGTGATGGCCCTGGAGCGGGTGCCCGCCGACATCCGCAAGGACGGCGGCGTGGCCCGGATGTCCGACCCGGACATGATCGAGGGCATCATCGGCGCTGTCTCGATCCCGGTGATGGCCAAGTCCCGCATCGGCCACTTCGTCGAGGCCCAGGTGCTGCAGTCCCTCGGCGTCGACTACATCGACGAGTCCGAGGTGCTCACCCCGGCCGACGAGGTCAACCACAGCGACAAGTTCGCCTTCACGACCCCGTTCGTCTGTGGCGCCACCAACCTGGGCGAGGCCCTGCGCCGCATCGCCGAGGGCGCCGCGATGATCCGCTCCAAGGGCGAGGCCGGCACCGGCAACGTCGTCGAGGCCGTCCGCCACATGCGCCAGATCAAGAACGAGATCGCCCGCCTGCGCGGCTTCGACAACAACGAGCTGTACGCCGCCGCCAAGGACCTGCGCGCCCCGTACGAGCTGGTCAAGGAGGTCGCCGAGCTCGGCAAGCTGCCGGTCGTGCTGTTCTCCGCCGGTGGTGTCGCCACCCCCGCCGACGCCGCGCTGATGCGCCAGCTCGGCGCCGAGGGCGTCTTCGTCGGCTCCGGCATCTTCAAGTCCGGCGACCCGGCCAAGCGCGCCGCCGCCATCGTGAAGGCCACCACCTTCTACGACGACCCGAAGATCATCGCGGAGGCGTCCCGCAACCTCGGCGAGGCCATGGTCGGCATCAACTGCGACACGCTCCCCGAGGGCGAGCGTTACGCGAACCGGGGCTGGTGATGACCACTCCCGTGGTCGGAGTGCTCGCGCTCCAGGGCGACGTGCGCGAGCACCTCGTCGCCCTGGCCGCGGCCGACGCCGTGGCCAGGCCGGTGCGGCGCCCCGAGGAACTGGCGGAGGTCGACGGTCTCGTCATCCCCGGCGGCGAGTCGACCACCATCTCGAAGCTGGCCCACCTCTTCGGCCTGATGGAGCCCCTGCGCGCGCGTGTGCGCGAAGGGCTGCCCGTCTACGGCTCGTGCGCCGGACTGATCATGCTCGCCGACAAGATCCTCGACCCGCGTTCGGGCCAGGAGACCATCGGCGGCATCGACATGATCGTGCGGCGCAACGCCTTCGGACGTCAGAACGAGTCCTTCGAGGCGGCGGTCGACGTCAGGGGCGTCGAGGGCGATCCTGTGGAGGGCGTCTTCATCCGGGCCCCCTGGGTGGAGTCCGTGGGCGCCGAGGTGGAGGTGCTCGCCGAGCACGAGGGGCACATCGTGGCCGTGCGCCAGGGCGACGCCCTCGCGACGTCCTTCCATCCGGAGCTCACGGGGGACCACCGGATCCACGCCGTGTTCGTGGACATGGTGCGGGCGAAGGGTGCCCCGGGTTCCTTGTAGGATCTCTGGCGTTCGTAAATTGGTTACGCGAAGGAGACAGGCAGATGTCCGGCCACTCTAAATGGGCTACGACGAAGCACAAGAAGGCCGTGATCGATGCCAAGCGCGGCAAGCTCTTCGCGAAGCTGATCAAGAACATCGAGGTCGCTGCGCGCATGGGCGGCACCGACATCGAGGGCAACCCGACGCTGTACGACGCCATCCAGAAGGCGAAGAAGCAGTCGGTCCCCAACAAGAACATCGACTCCGCGGTCAAGCGCGGCGGCGGCCTGGAGGCCGGCGGCGCCGACTACGAGACGATCATGTACGAGGGCTACGGGCCGAACGGTGTCGCGGTGCTCATCGAGTGCCTCACCGACAACCGCAACCGCGCCGCGTCCGACGTGCGCGTCGCCATGACCCGCAACGGCGGCAACATGGCCGACCCGGGCTCGGTCTCGTACCTCTTCAACCGCAAGGGCGTCGTGATCGTCCCCAAGGCCGAGCTGACCGAGGACGACGTCCTGGGCGCCGTGCTCGACGCGGGCGCCGAGGAGGTCAACGACCTGGGCGAGTCCTTCGAGGTGCTCTCCGAGGCCACCGACCTGGTCGCGGTCCGCACCGCGCTCGTCGACGCCGGCATCGACTACGACTCGGCCGACGCCAACTTCGTCCCGACCATGCAGGTCGAGCTGGACGAGGAGGGCGCGCGCAAGATCTTCAAGCTCATCGACGCGCTGGAGGACAGCGACGACGTGCAGAACGTCTTCGCCAACTTCGACGTCTCCGACGAGGTCATGGAGAAGGTCGACGCCTGACGTGACATCAGCGGCGGGCCGATGGGACACACCCCGTCGGCCCGCCGCTTTGTCAGTGGCACCCGATAGCCTGCACAAACAGGCGATCGAAGGTTGGGGGCAGGCGTGCGCGTTCTCGGGGTGGACCCGGGTCTCACCCGGTGCGGTGTCGGCGTGGTCGAGGGGATCGCGGGCCGGCCGCTCACGATGCGCGGCGTCGGTGTCGTACGGACGCCCCCGGACGCCGAGTTGGGCCACCGCCTCGTCGCCATCGAGCAGGGCATCGAGCAGTGGCTCGACGAGCACCGGCCCGAAGTCCTCGCCGTGGAGCGGGTGTTCAGCCAGCACAACGTGAGCACGGTGATGGGCACGGCCCAGGCCAGCGCCGTCGCCATGCTGTGCGCCTCGCGCCGCGGCATCCCCGTGGCGCTGCACACGCCCAGCGAGGTCAAGGCCGCCGTCACGGGCACGGGCCGCGCCGACAAGGCGCAGGTGGGCGCCATGGTGACGCGCCTCCTCAGGCTCGACGCGCCGCCCAAGCCGGCCGACGCGGCCGACGCGCTCGCCCTCGCCATCTGCCACATCTGGCGCGCCCCCGCGCAGAACAGACTCCAGCAGGCCGTGGCCCAGCACGCGGCCAATGCAGCCCCCGCTTCCCGCGCCGCCCGCGCGGCCCACGCACCGAAAGGCCGTACCGCATGATCGCCTTCGTCAGCGGCCCCGTCGCCGCCCTCGCACCCGACGCCGCGGTGGTCGAGGTGGGCGGTGTCGGCATGGCCCTCCAGTGCACGCCGAACACGCTGTCCACGCTCCGTATCGGCCAGCAGGCCAAGCTCGCCACCTCCCTGGTCGTGCGCGAGGACTCGCTCACCCTGTACGGCTTCGCGGACGACGACGAGAAGCAGACCTTCGAGCTGCTGCAGACCGCGAGCGGCGTCGGCCCGCGCCTGGCCCAGGCGATGCTCGCCGTGCACAGCCCGGACGCCCTGCGCAGAGCCGTCTCCACCGGCGACGAGAAGTCCCTCACCGCCGTCCCCGGCATCGGCAAGAAGGGCGCCCAGAAGCTGCTCCTCGAGCTGAAGGACCGGCTCGGCGAGCCCCTCGGCACGGGCGGCCCGGCCATCGGCACGGCCGTCACGAACGGCTGGCGCGAGCAGCTGCACGCCGCGCTGATCGGCCTCGGCTACGCCACCCGCGAGGCCGACGAGGCGGTCGACGCGGTCGCCCCGCAGGCCGAGGCCACCGAGGGCACTCCGCAGGTGGGCCAGCTCCTGAAGGCAGCCCTGCAGACCCTCAACCGCACGCGCTAGCCGACCGGCCCACCACCCGCCCCCACCCGTAACGCGAGGCACCACACATGAACTGGGACGAGACCACCGACGACGCCGCGACGCCGCAGGCCGACCGGCTCGTAGGTGCGTCCGCCGACACGGAGGACCAGGCGGTCGAGGCCGCCCTGCGCCCCAAGGACCTGGGCGAATTCATCGGCCAGGAGAAGGTCAGGGAACAGCTCGACCTGGTCCTGCGCGCCGCCCGCGCGCGTGGCGCCACCGCTGACCACGTCCTGCTCTCCGGCGCCCCCGGCCTCGGCAAGACCACCCTGTCCATGATCATCGCGGCCGAGATGGGCGCCCCGATCCGCATCACCTCGGGCCCCGCGATCCAGCACGCGGGCGACCTCGCGGCGATCCTCTCCTCGCTCCAGGAGGGCGAGGTCCTCTTCCTCGACGAGATCCACCGGATGTCGCGGCCCGCCGAGGAGATGCTCTACATGGCGATGGAGGACTTCCGCGTCGACGTCATCGTCGGCAAGGGCCCCGGCGCCACCGCCATCCCGCTGGAGCTGCCGCCCTTCACCCTCGTCGGCGCGACCACGCGCGCGGGGCTGCTGCCGCCGCCGCTGCGGGACCGCTTCGGCTTCACCGCGCACATGGAGTTCTATGGGCCTCCCGAGCTGGAGCGGGTGATCCACCGCTCGGCGAGCCTCCTCGACGTGGAGATCGACACCGCCGGAGCCGCCGAGATCGCCGGACGCTCCCGCGGCACCCCGCGTATCGCCAACCGCCTGCTGCGCCGCGTCCGCGACTACGCGCAGGTCAAGGCCGACGGGCAGATCGACCGGGACATCGCCTCCGCCGCCCTCGGTGTCTACGAGGTGGACGGCCGCGGCCTCGACCGCCTGGACCGCGCCGTGCTCGAAGCCCTGCTCAAGCTGTTCAGCGGCGGACCTGTGGGACTTTCGACACTCGCCGTCGCCGTGGGGGAGGAGCGTGAGACCGTGGAAGAGGTCGCCGAGCCCTTCCTCGTCAGGGAAGGACTCCTGGCGCGCACCCCCAGGGGACGTGTGGCGACTCCCGCCGCGTGGGCCCACCTGGGACTCACCGCACCCCAAGGGAGACCTGGGGCAGGCGGACAACAAGACCTCTTCGGGGCATGACGGCGCGCGTAGTCGCCGGGGCTGGAACCCCGGTGCCATGCTGAGCGTTGTTCCCACCGTGCGGACTCGCTTAGACTCCGCCGACGTCGCCTTTGCGGCGGCGTAATACCCCATCATCGATGCGGCCGCATTTCGACACGGCCGAATGAAGGAAGTTCCTACCCGTGAGTCTCGTGACCCTCCTCCCGTTCATCGTGCTCATCGGGGCCATGTTCCTGATGACCCGGTCTGCCAAGAAGAAGCAGCAGCAGGCCGCGAATATGCGCAATGAGATGCAGCCCGGTTCCGGCGTCCGCACGATCGGGGGCATGTACGCCACGGTCAAGGAGGTCCACGACGACGCGGTCCTTCTCGACGCCGGTCCCGGCGTCCACCTCATGTTCGCGAAGAACGCCATCGGTGCCGTGCTCACCGATGACGAGTACAACCGCATCGTCCACGGCGAGGAAGTCGTTGAAGATGACGAACTGACCAACGACGCCGTCGTGCCGGACGACGCCTCCTCCCTCACCGAGGCCGACGAGACCGCCGCCGCTGACGACTCGCGCATCGACCTCGGCAAGAAGGACGAGCCCGCCGAGGACACCGAGGGCGAGAAGGCCGAGAAGGCCGAAAAGGCCGAGAAGGCCGAGAAGGCCGGCGACGCCGAGGTGAAGAAGACCGACGGCGAGTCCGACGCGAAGTAGTACGGCCGGAACCGTGGGGCGACCGCTCGATGTGCCCCGCGGTTCCTGTCCGTGCGTGACCCGCGCGGACTCTCGACCATTTCATGGCCGTCCTGGCACCCAACCCCGATGCCGGACGGATGGAGAGGGAGTACGAGAAGGTGGCCACACCTAAGAAGAGCCGAGGGGCAGGTGCCCAGTCGAAGCCGGGGCGCGCCCTGGGCCTGATCGTGATCATCATGGTCGCGCTCGTCGGGGGGATGTTCGCCTCCGGCACGTTCACCCCGCGCCTTGGCATCGACCTCGCGGGCGGCACCAGCATCACGCTGGAGGCCAAGAACGAGCCGGGCAAGCCCAACGCGATCAACAAGACCAACATGGACACGGCGGCGGACATCATCAACCGCCGTGTCAACGGCATGGGTGTCTCCGAGGCCGAGGTCCAGACGCAGGGCAAGAGCAACATCATCGTCAACATCCCGCGAGGGACGAACGAGAAGCAGGCTCGCGAGCAGGTCGGTACGACCGCGCAGCTCTACTTCCGTCCGGTGCTCACGATGACCGCCGGCCAGCCCGCCGGCCAGGGTGACAAGTCGGCCACCCCGTCCCCGAGCGCCTCGTCCGGCGGCAAGGCGACCGACAAGACCACCGGCTCGGACAAGGCGACCGACAAGTCGTCGGCCACGCCGTCGCCCACCGCCACGACGCAGGGCCGCGCCGTCACCGACAGCCTGAAGGCCGACGCGACGCCGAGCGCCTCCGCGAAGAGCGGCGACGACGCGAAGGCGAGCCCGAGCCCCAGCACCGACCCGGCGACCGCCGCGCTGCAGAAGAAGTTCATGCAGCTCGACTGCACGGACAAGTCGGCCCGCACCAAGATCAACGAGGGCGCGAAGTCCTCCGACCCGATCATCGCCTGCGGGCAGAGCCAGGGCCAGTGGCAGAAGTACATCCTCGGCCCGTCCGAGGTGGGCGGCAAGGACGTCAAGAAGTCCCAGGCGACCATCAACCAGCAGTCCGGCCAGTGGGTCGTGAACATGGAGTTCACGGGCGCGGGATCGAAGAAGTTCGCCGCGACGACCGGCAAGCTCAAGACCCAGCAGTCGCCGATGAACCAGTTCGCCATCGTGCTCGACGGCGACGTGGTCTCCGCCCCCAGCGTCAGCTCCACCCTGAGCCAGAACGCCGAGATCTCCGGCTCCTTCACCCAGGAGTCCGCCCAGGACCTCGCGAACGTGCTCTCCTACGGCGCCCTGCCGCTGACCTTCCACGAGCAGAGCGTCACCTCGGTGACCGCCGCGCTCGGCGGTGAGCAGCTCGACGCCGGCCTGATCGCGGGCGCCATCGGCCTCGCGCTGGTCGTGATCTACCTGGTGGTCTACTACCGGGGCCTGTCGATCGTCGCCCTCGCCTCGCTGCTCACGTCCGGCATCCTCACGTACACCCTGATGACGCTGCTCGGCCCGGCCATCGGCTTCGCGCTGAACCTGCCGGCCGTCTGTGGTGCCATCGTGGCCATCGGCATCACCGCGGACTCGTTCATCGTGTACTTCGAGCGAATCCGGGACGAGATCAGAGAGGGACGCACCGTGCGTCCCGCGGTGGAGCGCGCCTGGCCGCGGGCCCGACGCACCATCCTGGTCTCCGACTTCGTGTCGTTCCTCGCGGCCGCGGTGCTCTACATCGTGACCGTCGGCAAGGTGCAGGGCTTCGCGTTCACGCTCGGCCTGACCACGCTGCTCGACATCGTCGTGGTCTTCCTCTTCACGAAGCCGCTGATGACGCTCCTGGCCCGCACCAAGTTCTTCACGAGCGGGCACAAGTGGTCCGGCCTCGACCCGAAGCGCCTCGGCGTGCAGCCCCCGCTGCGTCGCACCCGCCGCGCCACCCGCCCTGTCGACCCGAAGGAGGCGTGAGATGTCGAAGCTGGGCAATCTCGGCGCCAAGCTGTACCGCGGTGAGGTCGGTTACGACTTCATCGGCAAGCGCATGATCTGGTACGGCGTCTCGATCCTCATCACCATCACGGCCATCGTCGGCCTCGGGGTGCGCGGCCTGAACATGGGCATCGAGTTCGAGGGCGGCGCGATCTTCACGACGCCCAAGACCAGCGTCTCGGCGCAGAAGGCCGAGGAGTACGCGGCGGACGCCTCGGGCCACCCGGCGGTCGTCCAGGAACTCGGCTCGGGCGGTCTGCGCATCCAGGTCGCGGGCGTCGACACCGCCAAGTCGGACCAGATCAAGGCCGAGCTGTCCAAGGACATGGACATCCCCGCCGACGACATCAACGCCGACCTGGTGGGCCCCAGTTGGGGCGCCTCGATCGCCAACAAGGCATGGCAGGGCCTGGCCGTCTTCATGGTCCTGGTCGTGATCTATCTGGCGATCGCCTTCGAGTGGCGGATGGCGCTCGCGGCACTCGTCGCGCTCATCCACGACATCACGATCACCGTCGGGATCTACGCCCTCGTGGGCTTCGAGGTCACGCAGGGCACGGTGATCGGTCTGTTGACCATCCTTGGCTATTCGCTCTACGACACGGTCGTCGTCTTCGACTCGCTCAAGGAACAGACGAAGGACCTGGAGAAGCAGACCCGCTTCACGTACAGCGAGGTCGCCAACCGGTCGATCAACAGCACCCTGGTCCGCTCGATCAACACCACGGTCGTGGCGCTCCTCCCGGTCGGCGGCCTGCTGTTCATCGGCGGCGGCTTCCTCGGCGCGGGCATGCTGAACGACATCTCGCTGTCGCTCTTCGTGGGCCTCGCCGCCGGTGCGTACTCGTCGATCTTCATCGCCACTCCGCTGGTCGCCGACCTCAAGGAGCGCGACCCGAAGATGAAGGCGCTCAAGAAGCGGGTGCTCGCCAAGCGGGCCGCCGCCGCGGCCAAGGCCGACACGGCCGTCGTGGGCCACCAGGCCGACGGCTCGGAGGAGACGGACGTCGATCCCGAGGACGCCGCCCCCGCGGCCGCAGGGTCCACCACGGCGGGTCCGCGCAACCAGCCGGCCCGCAACCGCGGCCGCGGCCGCCCCTCGGGCAAGCGCCGCTGAGCCGGTCCCGCACGGTCGTCACAAGGGCGCCGGGAGCCTTCGAGCCCCTGGCGCCCTTGGCGTTCGTCGACAGCCGCGACTGCTAGGGTTGGCGGTCGCCGCGAAGCGGTCGAATCTCCTGGAAAAACTCTTCACATACTCGCTGAGGTGCAGAAATGACCGACATCAAGGAGCTGCTCCTCAGCCGCATCCGCGATGTGCAGGACTATCCGGAGCCCGGCGTCCTGTTCAAGGACATCACGCCGCTGCTCGCGGACCCGGCGGCCTTCACGGCCCTCACCGACACGCTCGCGGAGCTCTGCGTCCGCAACGGCGCCACGAAGATCGTCGGCCTGGAGGCGCGCGGCTTCATCCTGGGCGCCCCCGTCGCGATCCGCGCGGGCCTCGGCTTCATCCCCGTACGCAAGGCGGGCAAGCTCCCCGGTGCGACGCTCGCGCAGTCGTACGAGCTCGAGTACGGCTCCGCCGAGATCGAGGTGCACGCCGAGGACCTCGGCGCCGACGACCGGGTCATGGTGATCGACGACGTGCTGGCCACCGGCGGCACCGCCGAGGCCGCCGTCCATCTGATCCGCCGCGCGGGCGCCGAGGTCGCGGGCTGCGCCGTCCTCATGGAACTGGGTTTTCTGCCCGGCCGCGGACGACTGGAATCCGCCCTTGAGGGCGCGCCGCTCGACTCCCTGCTC
Source organism: Streptomyces sp. NPDC059897 (assembly GCF_042730865.1). Lineage (NCBI taxonomy): Bacteria > Bacillati > Actinomycetota > Actinomycetes > Kitasatosporales > Streptomycetaceae > Streptomyces > Streptomyces sp. NPDC059897. The sequence continues at coordinate 44,251 of NZ_JBHWKQ010000018.1, forward strand.
GTGGTGTAAAGCCGCAGCTCACAGCCCTGGCGGCGGGTCCGGAGGAATCCGGTGCCCGCCTCTGGTGTTTCACCAGTACGAAGGCGTCCCGTCGGCCCAGGGCGAGCCGAGGACGCCGGATCGATACCATGGGCTCTCCGGGACCTGAACGGGGGACCCGTCGCGCACGAGGAGCGCCGTTGCCAGACGAGGCCAAGCCACTCTCCGCCGCCGCGCATGACGAACAGGCCACGCGCGCCGCGGCTCCTTCCCGCACGCCCGAGAAGGACGCCAAGGCGGCGAGGCCTGCGCCGCCGAGCGGCACGGCGGCCGAGCAGCCGCGCACCAAGCCTCCCGCCAACCAGCCGCGCCCCACGCCCCCGCCCGCGATCCGCGCGGCCACGAACCAGCCCGCCGCGCGCTCCGGCTCCTCCAACCGCGTCCGCGCCCGCCTCGCCCGCCTCGGCGTGCAGCGCTCGAACCCGTACAACCCGGTCCTGGAGCCGCTGCTGCGGATAGTGCGCAGCAACGACCCGAAGATCGAGACGTCCACGCTGCGCCAGGTCGAGCGCGCCTACCAGGTCGCCGAGCGCTGGCACCGCGGCCAGAAGCGCAAGAGCGGCGACCCGTACATCACGCACCCGCTCGCGGTGACGACGATCCTTGCCGAGCTGGGCATGGACCCGGCGACGTTGATGGCGGGCCTGCTGCACGACACGGTCGAGGACACCGAGTACGGCCTGGACACCCTCAAGCGCGACTTCGGCGACCAGGTCGCCCTGCTCGTCGACGGCGTCACGAAGCTCGACAAGGTCAAGTTCGGCGAGGCCGCGCAGGCCGAGACCGTGCGCAAGATGGTCGTGGCGATGGCCAAGGACCCGCGCGTCCTGGTCATCAAGCTCGCCGACCGCCTGCACAACATGCGCACGATGCGCTACCTCAAGCGCGAGAAGCAGGAGAAGAAGGCCCGCGAGACGCTGGAGATCTACGCTCCGCTGGCGCACCGCCTGGGCATGAACACCATCAAGTGGGAGCTGGAGGACCTCGCCTTCGCGATCCTCTACCCCAAGATGTACGACGAGATCGTGCGGCTCGTGGCCGAGCGCGCGCCCAAGCGCGACGAGTACCTGGCCATAGTGACCGACGAGGTGCAGTCCGACCTGCGCGCGGCCCGCATCAAGGCGACCGTCACCGGACGCCCGAAGCACTACTACAGCGTCTACCAGAAGATGATCGTCCGCGGCCGTGACTTCGCGGAGATCTACGACCTGGTGGGCATCCGCGTCCTCGTCGACACGGTCCGCGACTGCTACGCGGCCCTTGGCACGGTCCACGCCCGCTGGAACCCGGTTCCGGGGCGGTTCAAGGACTACATCGCGATGCCCAAGTTCAACATGTACCAGTCGCTGCACACGACGGTCATCGGGCCCAACGGCAAGCCGGTCGAGCTCCAGATCCGCACGTTCGACATGCACCGCCGCGCCGAGTACGGCATCGCCGCGCACTGGAAGTACAAGCAGGAGGCCGTCGCCGGCGCCTCCAAGGTGCGCACGGACGCGCCGAAGTCGTCCGGCAAGGGCAAGGACGACCACCTCAACGACATGGCGTGGCTGCGCCAGTTGCTCGACTGGCAGAAGGAGACGGAGGACCCGGGCGAGTTCCTGGAGTCCCTGCGCTTCGACCTCTCGCGCAACGAGGTCTTCGTCTTCACGCCGAAGGGCGACGTCATAGCGCTCCCGGCCGGGGCCACCCCGGTGGACTTCAGTTACGCGGTCCACACGGAGGTCGGCCACCGGACCATAGGAGCACGCGTCAACGGACGCCTGGTCCCGCTCGAATCGACGCTCGACAACGGCGACTTGGTCGAGGTCTTCACCTCCAAGGCGCAGGGCGCGGGCCCGTCCCGCGACTGGCTCGGCTTCGTGAAGTCGCCGCGTGCGCGCAACAAGATCCGGGCGTGGTTCTCCAAGGAGCGCCGCGAGGAGGCCATCGAGCAGGGCAAGGACGCCATCGCGCGCGCCATGCGCAAGCAGAACCTGCCGATCCAGCGCATCCTGACCGGCGACTCGCTCGTCACGCTCGCGCACGAGATGCGCTACCCGGACATCTCGTCCCTGTACGCCGCCATAGGCGAGGGCCATGTCACGGCGCAGTCCGTCGTGCAGAAGCTCGTACAGGCGCTCGGCGGCGAGGAGGCCGCCAACGAGGACATCGCCGAGAGCGCACCGCCCTCGCGCGGCCGCTCCAAGCGCCGTTCGAACGCGGACCCGGGCGTGGTGGTCAAGGGCGTCGACGACGTCTGGGTGAAGCTGGCGCGCTGCTGCACGCCGGTGCCGGGCGACCCGATCATCGGCTTCGTCACGCGCGGCAGCGGCGTATCGGTTCACCGCAGCGACTGCGTCAACGTGGACTCGCTGTCCCGTGAGCCGGAGCGCATCCTCGAGGTCGAGTGGGCGCCCACGCAGTCGTCCGTCTTCCTGGTCGCCATACAGGTGGAGGCCCTGGACCGCTCGCGGCTCCTGTCGGACGTGACCCGGGTCCTGTCGGACCAGCACGTGAACATCCTGTCCGCGGCGGTCCAGACGTCCCGCGACCGGGTGGCCACGTCCCGCTTCACGTTCGAAATGGGCGACCCGAAGCACCTGGGCCACGTCCTCAAGGCGGTACGGGGCGTGGAGGGCGTGTACGACGTGTACCGCGTGACATCCGCACGTCGGCCGTAACGATCAAGCTGGCTGCGCATGATTGAGCCCCTGCGGCGCTTGAGCAGCGGGGTCCGGGGCGGAGCCCCGAGGCATGAGAACGGCCCCCGAGCGCAATGCTCGGGGGCCGTTCCCACGTTCCGGTCTCAGCGGAGGCGGAGGCTCACCCGCCGAACTCGTGCAACCCCTTCACAGCCTGGTCCAACAGCGCCTGGCGACCGTCCAGCTCCTTCTGGAGCTTGTCCGCCTTCGCGTTGTTGCCCTGCGCACGGGCCTGCTCGACCTGCCCGCTCAGCTTGTCGACCGCCGCCTGCAGCTGGCCGGTGAGGCCTTCCGCACGGGCCCGCGCCTCCGGGTTCGTCCGGCGCCACTCGGCTTCCTCGGACTCCTGGATGGCGCGCTCCACGGCGTGCATCCGGCCCTCCACCTTCGGCCGGGCGTCCCGTGGGACGTGACCGATGGCCTCCCACCGCTCGTTGATCGAACGGAACGCGGCGCGCGCCGACTTCAACTCCCCGATGGGCAGCAGCTTCTCGGCCTCGTCGGCGAGCGCCTCCTTGAGCTTGAGGTTCTCGCCCTGCTCGGCGTCGCGCTCGGCGAACACCGCGCTGCGGGCCGCGAAGAAGATGTCCTGGGCGCCGCGGAAGCGGTTCCACAGGTCGTCCTCGTGCTCGCGCTGGGCGCGGCCCGCGGCCTTCCAGTCCGCCATCAGGTCGCGGTAACGGGCCGCCGTGGCACCCCAGTCCGTCGAGTTCGACAGCGACTCGGCCTCCGCGACCAGCTTCTCCTTGGTCTTGCGGGCCTCCTCGCGCTGCGCGTCGAGCGACGCGAAGTGGGCCTTGCGGCGCTTGGAGAACGCCGAGCGGGCGTGCGAGAAGCGGTGCCACAGCTCGTCGTCCGACTTGCGGTCCAGGCGCGGCAGGCCCTTCCAGGTGTCCACGAGGGCGCGCAGCCGCTCGCCGGCCGCCCGCCACTGCTCGGACTGGGCCAGCTCCTCCGCCTCGACGACCAGCGCCTCCTTGGAGTGCCGGGCCTCGTCGGACTGCTTGGCCTTCTGGGCCTTGCGCTCCTCGCGCCGGGTCTCGACGCTCGCCACCAGCTTGTCGAGCCGCTTGCCGAGCGCCTCCAGGTCACCGATCGCGTGCGCGTCCGTGACCTGCTCCCGCAGGTGCTCGATCGCCGTCATGGCGTCCTTGGCCGACAGGTCCGTCGTCTGGACCCGGCGTTCGAGGAGCCCGATCTCGACGACCAGGCCGTCGTACTTGCGCTTGAAGTAGGCCAGGGCCTCGTCAGGAGACCCCGCCTTCCACGAACCGACCTCTCGCTCGCTGCCGTCGGCCGAACGCACGTACACGGTCCCCGTCTCGTCGACGCGGCCCCACGGGTCGCTGCTCACAGCGCCTCCTCCACATGATGCCTGCGCGGGGGTGTCCCACCCCGGGGCATCGTCCACAGTTTCCTGGCGGGCCCGGCCCGCCCTCCACAACGCGGCTCGAATCCGCGCCGCACGAAGCCAATCTAGGCGACCGGCCGCCCCACTGTCCGCACTCAGCGCGGCACAATTCCGCGCCTACGCGCGCGTGGGGCGGCCTGTGGCCTCACTTCTTGCCGACCGTCGCCTTACTGATCTTGACGGCCTGCTTCGGCGCCCCGTCCTCCGAGCCGCCGGTGACGCCCTTCGCGGCGACGTCCTGGACGACCTTGAGGCCCTTCGCGTCCATCGTGCCGACGGGCGTGTAGGTGGGCGTCAGCTTGCTGTCCTTGTAGACGAGAAAGAACTGGCTGCCACCCGAGTTCGGCTGCCCGGTGTTGGCCATCGCCACCGTGCCCGCCTTGTACGTCACCGAACCGTCCTTGGCCGGCTTGCCGAGCCCCTTCAGGTTCTCGTCGGGGATCGTGTAGCCGGGGCCGCCCGCGCCGGTGCCCTCGGGGTCGCCGCACTGCAGGACGTAGATGCCCTTGGTGGTGAGGCGGTGGCACTTCGTCCCGTCGAAGAAGCCCTTGTCCGCGAGGTGCTTGAACGAGTTCACCGTGTGCGGGGTCTTCGCCGCGTCCATCGCGACCGTGATGTCGCCGGCGCTCGTCTTGAAGGCCATGTCGTACTTGGCCTTCTTGTCGACCGTCATCTTGGGCTCCGACGCCTTCTTGCTCGGCGAGGCGGACGGGCTCGCCTTGGCGCCGGTGTCCTTCGTGCCGTCGCCGCTGAAGGCCCCGGCGGCGTACGCGCCACCCGTGCCGAGGACGGCCACCGCGAGCACGGAGGCGATCACGGTGTTGCGCGTGCGGGCCTTGCGCCGTGCGGACTCGCGCCGCTGCTGCTGGCGCAGGAACTTCTCCCGGGCGAGCTGACGCTGCCGCTGATCCTTGCTGACCACCGGGTCTTCTCCTCGTACGTCTCGTGACCTTGTTGGGGCCCCTGATAGTGCCCCGTACCGTATATGGGTTCGCTGTGGAATCGGCCGCGCCGGTAGGCTCTGATCCGCCGCATTCCGTTTCGACGACATACGAAGGACGATTGTGCTGATTGCCGGGTTCCCCGCCGGAGCCTGGGGCACCAACTGTTACCTGGTTGCCCCCGCCGCGGGTGAGGAGTGCGTGATCATCGACCCCGGCCACCAGGCCGCCGAGGGAGTCGAGGAAGCGCTCAAGAAGCACCGCCTCAAGCCGGTGGCGGTCGTCCTCACGCACGGGCACATCGACCATGTCGCCTCGGTCGTCCCGGTCTGCGGGGCGCACGACGTCCCCGCCTGGATCCACCCGTCCGACCGCTACATGATGAGCGACCCGGAGAAGGGCATCGGCCGCTCCATCGGCATGCCGCTGATGGGCGAGCTGTCCGTGGGGGAGCCGGACGACGTGCGGGAGCTGTCCGACGGCGCACAGCTGAAGCTCGCCGGGCTCGACTTCACCGTCGCGCACGCGCCGGGCCATACCAAGGGGTCGGTGACCTTCCAGATGCCCGAGGCGGCGGACATCCCGTCCGTCTTCTTCTCGGGCGATCTGCTCTTCGCCGGCTCCATCGGACGCACCGACCTTCCCGGTGGCTCCATGGACGACATGCTCGAATCGCTGGGCCGCGTGTGCCTGCCGCTCGACGACTCGACCGTGGTGCTGTCCGGACACGGCTCCCAGACGACCATCGGCCAGGAGCGCGCCACCAACCCGTATCTGCGGCAGGTGGCCGCCGGCCAGGGACCCTCCACCGGGGCTCCCCGACGAGGAATGTGACGAGAAACCTCCCGTGAGTACCTTCCAGGCCCCCAAGGGCACCTACGACCTGCTTCCGCCGGACTCCGCGACGTACCTCGCGGTCCGCGAGGCGATCTCCGCCCCGCTGCGGAACTCCGGCTACGGCTACATCGAGACGCCCGGCTTTGAGAACGTCGAGCTCTTCGCGCGCGGCGTCGGCGAGTCCACGGACATCGTCACCAAGGAGATGTACGCCTTCGAGACCAAGGGCGGCGACCGGCTCGCACTGCGCCCCGAGGGCACCGCTTCCGTGCTGCGCGCCGCCCTGGAGGCCAACCTCCACAAGGCGGGCAACCTGCCCGTCAAGCTCTGGTACTCGGGCTCGTACTACCGCTACGAGCGCCCCCAGAAGGGCCGCTACAGGCACTTCTCCCAGGTCGGCGCCGAGGCGATCGGCGCCGAGGACCCGGCCCTGGACGCCGAGCTGATCATCCTGGCGGACCAGGCGTACCGCTCGCTGGGGCTCCAGAACTTCCGCATCCTGCTCAACTCGCTGGGCGACAAGGAGTGCCGCCCGGTGTACCGGGAGGCACTCCAGACCTTCCTGCGCGGCCTCGACCTCGACGAGGACACGCTGCGCCGCGCCGACATCAACCCGCTGCGCGTCCTCGACGACAAGCGGCCCGACGTGCAGAAGCAGCTCACGGACGCGCCGCTGCTGCGCGACTACCTGTGCGACGCCTGCAAGGCGTACCACGAGCAGGTGCGCGAGCTGCTCACCGCCGAGGGCGTCGCCTTCGAGGACGACGAGAAGCTGGTCCGCGGCCTCGACTACTACACCCGCACGACCTTCGAGTTCGTCCACGACGGGCTCGGCTCGCAGTCCGCGGTGGGCGGCGGCGGCCGCTACGACGGCCTGTCCGAGATGATCGGCGGCCCCTCGCTGCCCTCGGTCGGCTGGGCGCTCGGCGTGGACCGTACGGTGCTCGCGCTCGAGGCGGAGGGTGTCGAGCTCGCACTGCCCGCCACCACCAGCGTGTTCGCGGTGCCGCTCGGCGACGAGGCGCGGCGCGTCCTCTTCGCCAAGGTGAGCGAGCTGCGCAAGGCCGGGATCTCGGCGGACTTCTCCTTCGGCGGCAAGGGCCTCAAGGGCGCCATGAAGAACGCCAACCGGTCCGGCGCGCGGTTCACGCTCGTCGCCGGTGAGCGGGACCTGGCCGAGGGCGTCGTGCAGCTCAAGGACATGGAGTCCGGCGAGCAGGACGCCGTCGCGGTCGACGACATCGTCGGCGTGCTCACCGCGAAGCTGAAGTAGGCCGATTTCCCACAGGTGATGTTCGAGCCCCCGGAACACGTTTCCGGGGGCTCGAACAATTCGGCCCCCTGGGGCGTACACGCTTATGTCCAACGAACGGTGGACCCCGGGGCGGGTGCGGCAGAATGAACACGACCGCAGCACACCCCACTCGCGTACTCACCTACGGATCGGCGTGATGAGCAAGACGACGACAGCAAGTGACACCGTCTCCCGTGACACCGGTGCCGACCCCGCACCGCGATCCGTCGGCGGCAGCCGGGCCTTCGGGCTGCTCCTGGTGATCACAGGGGCGGCCGGGCTGCTCGCCTCGTGGATCATCACCCTCGACAAGCTCAAGCTGGCCGAGGACCCGAACTTCACGCCGGGCTGCTCCCTGAACCCGGTCATCTCCTGCGGCAACATCATGAAGAGCGAGCAGGCGACGGCCTTCGGCTTCCCGAACCCGTGGCTCGGCCTCGTCACCTACGCCATCGTGATCGGCGTCGGCATGAGCCTGCTGGCCAACGCGAGGTTCCCGCGCTGGTACTGGCTGACCTTCAACTTCGGCTGCCTCTTCGGCGTCTGCTTCGTGTCCTGGCTGCAGTTCCAGTCCCTGTACCGGATCAACGCGCTGTGCCTGTGGTGCTGCCTGGCCTGGGTCGCCACGATCATCATGTTCTGGTACGTCACGTCGTCCAACATCCGAGGCGGCTTCCTGCCCGCGCCGCGCCCGGTCAGGACGTTCTTCGAGGACTTCACCTGGGCCCTGCCGGTGCTGCACATCGGCATCGTCGCCGTGCTCATCTTCACGCGCTGGGGCTCCTCGCTCTGGGCCTGAGCGGAGGCCGACAGGCCCGCGCCCGCCGCGTTGTCAGTGGCGTGACTTAGGGTTTTGACCGTGGAAGCCGACCTGTTCACCGCCGCAGCCGAAGAGCGCCAGGAGAAGGACCCGACCGCGAGCCCCCTGGCCGTTCGGATGCGCCCGCGCACCCTCGACGAGGTCGTCGGCCAGCAGCACCTGCTCAAGCAGGGTTCGCCGCTGCGCAGACTGGTCGGGGACGGCGGCTCGGGCCCCGCGGGCGCCTCCTCGGTGATCCTCTGGGGCCCGCCCGGCATCGGCAAGACCACGCTCGCGTACGTGGTGTCGAAGGCGACGAACAAGCGGTTCGTGGAGCTGTCCGCGATCACCGCGGGCGTCAAGGAGGTCCGCGCCGTCATCGAGGGCGCCCGCCGCGCCCTGGGCGCCCACGGCAAGGACACCGTCCTCTTCCTCGACGAGATCCACCGTTTCAGCAAGGCCCAGCAGGACTCGCTGCTGCCCGCCGTGGAGAACCGCTGGGTGACGCTGATCGCGGCGACCACGGAGAACCCGTACTTCTCGGTGATCTCCCCACTCCTTTCCCGCTCCCTGCTGCTCACCCTCGAGTCCCTCACCGACGACGACCTGCGCGGACTGCTCGCGCGTGCGCTCACCGAGGAGCGCGGCCTCACCGGCGCGGTGACGCTCGCCGAGGACGCGGAGGAGCACATCCTGCGGGTGGCCGGCGGCGACGCCCGGCGCGCGCTCACCGCCCTGGAGGCGGCGGCCGGAGCGGCCATCGCCAAGGGCGAGGAGACCATCACCCTCGAAAGCGTCGAGGAGTCGGTGAACCGCGCGGCGGTCACCTACGACCGGGACGGGGACCAGCACTACGACGTGGCGAGCGCCCTCATCAAGTCCATCCGCGGCTCGGACGTGGACGCGGCGCTGCACTACCTGGCCCGCATGATCGAGGCCGGCGAGGACCCCCGCTTCATCGCCCGCCGCCTGATGATCTCCGCGAGCGAGGACATCGGCCTCGCCGACCCCACCGCCCTGCCGACCGCCGTCGCCGCGGCCCAGGCCGTCGCGATGATCGGCTTCCCTGAGGCCGCGCTCACGCTGAGCCACGCGACGATCGCCCTCGCGCTCGCCCCGAAGTCCAACGCGGCGACGACGGCGATCGGCGCCGCCATGGAGGACGTCCGCAAGGGCCTGGCGGGCCCCGTCCCACCGCACCTGCGCGACGGGCACTACAAGGGCGCCGCCAAGCTCGGCCACGCGAAGGGCTACGTGTACCCGCACGACGTCCCCGGCGGCATCGCGGCCCAGCAGTACGCGCCGGACGCGATCGCGGGCCGCCGCTACTACCAGCCGACGCGCTACGGGGCGGAGGCCCGGTACGCGGACGTGGTGGAGCGGGTCCGCGAGCGGCTCGGCGGCCCTGGCGGCGAGGGGTCCGACTGATCCGGTAGACTGCCCCGAAGTGCTGTGTCCCGTGCCCGGGATCCCGAAAGGGAGACCGGCACCACCAGAGCGGGACATCAAGCCGGATCCCCCGAACCGTATGGCGTCAAAGCCGTACGGCACAGGAGATCCAGGAGCGTCGCGCACCGTCGAAGGTGTCGCGGGCAGCCCACCACCAGCCCGGCCCGCAAGGGCCCGGAGCCCGGTCGGTGGGCCACTCGCGTGCTGCACGTATGTGCCCAGACCTGGGAGCGGCTGCCCTGCCGTCCGCAAGGACAGCGGTGGGGTTTCCCGGGCTGCGGATTGCGACCTCCCCGAACCCTGGTGAAGCCGTATTCGCATCAGAAACACGAGGTGTTTGGTTCATGCCGAACCAGTCCCGCCCCAAGGTCAAGAAGTCGCGTGCCCTCGGCATCGCGCTGACCCCGAAGGCCGTCAAGTACTTCGAGGCCCGCCCCTACCCGCCGGGCGAGCACGGCCGCGGCCGCAAGCAGAACTCGGACTACAAGGTCCGTCTGCTCGAGAAGCAGCGTCTGCGCGCCCAGTACGACCTGAGCGAGAAGCAGATCGCCCGCGCCTACGACCGCGCCAAGAAGGTCGAGGGCAAGACGGGTGAGGCGCTCGTCATCGAGCTCGAGCGTCGTCTCGACGCCCTGGTTCTCCGTTCGGGCATCGCCCGCACGATCTACCAGGCCCGTCAGATGGTCGTTCACGGCCACATCGAGGTCAACGGCCAGAAGGTCGACAAGCCGTCCTTCCGCGTCAAGCCGGACGACGTCGTCATGGTCCGCGAGCGCAGCCGCAACAAGCCGCTGTTCCAGGTCGCGCGCGAGGGTGGCTTCGCCCCCGAGGGCGAGACCCCGCGTTACCTCCAGGTGAACCTGAAGGCCCTGGCCTTCCGCCTGGACCGTGACCCGAACCGCAAGGAGATCCCCGTGATCTGCGACGAGCAGCTCGTCGTCGAGTACTACGCCCGCTGATCTCCCTCACCGGAGTCTCCCTCACGGGAGAGCGGACGTAGTCCCACCTGCGTTTCAGCCCGCCGTCTCCCCGCCCTTCCAGGTGCGGGAGGCGGCGGGTTCGCGTTTCTCCCTGACCGGTTCCGCGGGGCGGGCCGGATGCGGGACGGTCGCGACCGCCCGCCGCCGCCCGCCGCGGCCCAGCGCGCGGAACACCGCCTCGTCGTGCTCCAACTGCTCGCCCGCGCGCGCGAGTTCGGCGAACCGGGCGTCGCCGAGCGACTGCCGCGCCCGCGTCTCGCACAGCTCGTGCGGCGCGTTGTAGTACGCCGAGCCGAACAGCGGCAGGCCCACGGAGGACCACATCCGGGCCGCCGCCCCCTGCAGCACCGCCGCCTCCGCGGCGTCCCCCTCCTCGGCCGTGACCAGGGCGAGCAGCTCCATCGACAGCACGGTGCCCAGCAGATCGTGGAACTCGTGGTCGATGGCCAGGCACTCGTCGAGCAGCACGCGGGCCTGCGCGTGGCCGCCCTCCGTCCACTGCGCGTACGCCAGCACATAGAGCGCGTACGCGAGGGTCCAGCGCTCCCCGTGGTCCTCGCACACCTGTCGTACGTCCGCGCACAGCGCCACGGCCTCCGCCAGATCGCCCTGGAACGCGAGCGCCATCGCCAGCTCGACCTGACCCATCAGGACGTTGCTGTTGAGCTCGCCGATCTCCCGGTAGCTGGACAGCGCGGTGCGCAGCAGGTCCTCGGCGCGCGGCATGTCGTCGGAGACCAGGGCCAGGCACCCGGTGCGGTGCACCGCGTACGCGAGCGCCGTGGCGTCCCCGGTGCGCTCCGCCTCCTCGCGGCACTCCTGCAGTGCGGCGAGCGCGGGCACCGTGTCGCCCTGCAGGATCGCGACGTAGCCGAGCACCCACAGCGCCTTGAGGCGCGAGGCCGCGTACTCCAGGTCCTCGTCGCCGCCGGGGCAGACATCGCCGTCGTCGAACTCGACGTCCAGGCCGACGCTGCGGTCCAGCCAGTGCCGCCCCTCGGAGAGCCGCCCGCAGCCCGCCCAGTAGAACCAGAGCGTGCCCGCCAGGTACTGGCCCAGATGCGCCTCGCCCGGTTCGGTCAGGCAGTGCTCGAGGGCGGCGCGCAGATTCGGCAGCTCCGCCTCGATCCGGGAGGCCACCTCGCCCTGCCGCGGCGAGAACCAGTCCAGCTCGCACCAGGTGGCCAGGCCCATGTACCAGTCGCGGTGCCTGCGCCGCATCCGGCGGCCGTCGCCCAGGGCGTCCAGCCACTCGGCCCCGTACGCGCGCACCGTGTCGAGCATCCGGTAGCGCGCCTCGCCGCGGGCCTCCTCGCGGACGACCACGGACTGCGCGAGCAGCTCGTCGAGGACGTCGATGACGTCGTCCGCGGGCAGGCTCTCGCCCCCGCACACGTACTCCGCGGCCTCCAGGTCGAAGGAGCCGGAGAACACCGAGAGGCGCGCCCACAGCAACCGCTCCTGGGGCGTGCACAGTTCATGGCTCCAGCCGATCGTGGTGCGCAGTGTCTGGTGGCGGGACAACACGTCCCGGCCGCCGCCCCGCAACAGCCGGAACCGGTCGTCGAGCCGCTCCATCAGCTGCGGCGGCGACAGCACCCGCAGCCGCCCGGCGGCGAGTTCCACCGCGAGCGGCAGACCGTCGAGGCGCCGGCACACCTCCAATACGTCGACCAGCGTGTGCCCGTCCAGCCGGAAGCCGGGCAGCAGCGCCGCCGCCCGGTCGGCGAACAGCTCCGCCGCGTCGGCCGGGGGCAGCGGGGCGAGCGGGAACACCTGCTCCCCTTCGACGGCGAGCGGCCTGCGGCCCACCGCGAGCACCCGGAGCCCCGGCGCCGCGCGCAGCAGGTCCCGTACGAGGGAGGCGCACGCGTCGACGAGGTGTTCGCACCCGTCGAGCACGAGGACGAGCCGGCGCTCGGCGAGGTGGTCCACGAGGACCTGGCGGGGCGCGCGGGTGGTGTGGTCGGTGAGGCCGAGGGCCTCGGCGAGCGTGTACTCGACGAGCTCCGGCAGCCGCACGTTCGCCAGCTCCACCCGCCACACCCCGTCGGGACACAGGGACCGCGGCGCCCGGGCTGCGGCGTGCGCGGCGAAGCGGGACTTGCCGACGCCGCCGACCCCGGTGACCGTGACCAGGCGGCCCGCCTCCAGGGCCGACGCCAGCGCGGTGAGTTCCGCGGCACGGCCGACGAAACGATTGAGTTCGTGGGGGAGGTTGCCGGGTTGTGGGGGACCGGCGGGGACATCAGTGGGGCGCGAAGTGCGTCGCATGGGGTACAGAGCGTACTCAGGCGTGTGCGGTCCGTACAATCGCATCGTCGAATGTCCACCGCCCGGGACGCGAATGCGGTACGGAGCGCGGGGTCGGGCGCGATAGGCTCGGGGGACGACTTTTCGATGTTCAGCAGCTGTGCTTGCGCACAGGGCTTTCGCACAGAGCTAGGGAGCGGTGCCAAGTGTCCGGTGGAGAGGTTGCCGGGATTCTGGTGGCTGTCTTCTGGGCGATCCTGGTCTCCTTCCTCGCGGTGGCGCTCGTGAGGCTGGCCCAGACGCTCAGGGCGACCACCAAGCTGGTCGCGGACGTGACCGAACAGGCCGTCCCGTTGCTCGCCGACGCCTCCGCCGCGGTCCGCTCCGCGCAGACCCAGATCGACCGCGTCGACTCGATCGCCTCGGACGTCCAGGAAGTCACCTCGAACGCGTCGGCGCTCTCCTCCACCGTGGCCTCCACCTTCGGCGGCCCGCTGGTCAAGGTGGCCGCGTTCGGCTACGGAGTGCGCCGCGCCATCGGTGGCCGGGGCAAGGACGCGCCCGCCAAGGAGTCGCGCCGTACCGTGATCGTGGGGCGCACGCTCCCCGAGGCGCGGCGGGCCAAGCGGGCCAACCGGAACAAGAGGGACTGACCGCAGACATGTTCCGCCGTACGTTCTGGTTCACCGCGGGCGCAGCCGCCGGCGTATGGGCCACCACCAAGGTCAACCGCAAGCTCAAGCAGCTGACGCCGGAGTCGCTGGCCGCGCAGGCCGCGAACAAGGCGGTCGAGGCGGGTCACAAGCTCAAGGACTTCGCCCTCGACGTCCGCGACAACATGGCGGAGCGCGAGGCCGAACTGGGCGACGCCCTCGGCATCAACGAGCAGCCGGATCCCGCGGAGCTGCCGCAGCGCCGCTTCGCGGTCATCCAGAACACCTTCACCACGAAGGCCGTCCACACCAAGCAACCCAAGTACCTCGAGAACACCAGGTACTCGATCAACAATCGGAATGAGGACCACTGATGGAGTCGGCTGAAATCCGTCGCCGCTGGCTGAGCTTCTTCGAGGAGCGTGGCCACAAGGTCGTGCCCTCGGCGTCGCTCATCGCGGACGACCCGACTCTGCTGCTCGTCCCCGCGGGCATGGTCCCGTTCAAGCCCTACTTCCTGGGCGAGGTCAAGCCGCCCGCGCCGCGCGCCACTTCGGTCCAGAAGTGCGTGCGTACGCCGGACATCGAAGAGGTCGGCAAGACGACCCGGCACGGCACGTTCTTCCAGATGTGCGGCAACTTCTCCTTCGGCGACTACTTCAAGGAAGGCGCCATCAAATACGCCTGGGAGCTGCTCACCAGCTCCGTGGCGGACGGTGGCTACGGCCTGGAGCCCGAGAAGCTCTGGATCACCGTCTACCTGGACGACGACGAGGCCGAGCGCATCTGGCACGAGGTCGTCGGCGTGCCGAAGGAGCGCATCCAGCGCCTCGGCAAGAAGGACAACTTCTGGTCCATGGGCGTCCCCGGCCCCTGCGGCCCGTGCTCCGAGATCAATTACGATCGCGGCCCCGAGTTCGGCGAAGAGGGCGGCCCGATCGTCAACGACGAGCGCTACGTGGAGATCTGGAACCTGGTCTTCATGCAGTACGAGCGCGGCGCCGGCACGTCGAAGGAGGACTTCGAGATCCTCGGTGACCTGCCGTCGCAGAACATCGACACGGGTCTCGGCCTCGAGCGCCTCGCCATGATCCTGCAGGGCGTACAGAACATGTACGAGACGGACACCCTGCGCGTCGTCATCGACAAGGCCACCGAGCTGACCGGCGTCGGCTACGGCGACAAGCACGAGTCGGACGTCTCGCTGCGCGTCGTCGCCGACCACATGCGTACGTCGACGATGCTCATCGGCGACGGCGTCACGCCCGGCAACGAGGGCCGCGGCTATGTGCTGCGCCGCATCATGCGCCGCGCCATCCGCAACATGCGCATCCTCGGCGCCACCGGCCCCGTCGTGCAGGAGCTGCTCGACGTCGTGATCGACACGATGGGTCTGCAGTACCCGGAGCTGATCACCGACCGCAAGCGCATCGAGCAGGTCGCGCTCGCCGAGGAGGCCGCGTTCCTCAAGGCCCTCAAGGGCGGAACGAACATCCTGGACACCGCCGTCACCGAGACGAAGGCCGCCGGCAAGTCGGTCCTCGCCGGCGACAAGGCGTTCCTGCTCCACGACACGTGGGGCTTCCCGATCGACCTCACCCTCGAAATGGCGGCCGAGCAGGGCCTGTCCGTGGACGAGGACGGCTTCCGGCGCCTGATGAAGGAGCAGCGGGAGCGCGCCAAGGCGGACGCCCAGGCCAAGAAGACCGGCCACGTCAACGTCGGCGCGTACCGCGAGATCGCCGACGCCGCCGGTGCCACGGACTTCATCGGCTACGCCTCGACCGAGGGCGAGTCCCGCGTCGTCGGCCTGCTGGTGAACGGCGTCTCCTCGCCGGCCGCCACCGAGGGCGACGAGGTGGAGGTCGTGCTCGACCGCACCCCGTTCTACGCCGAGGGCGGTGGCCAGATCGGCGACACCGGCCGCATCAAGCTGGACAACGGCGCGGTCGTCGAGGTCCGCGACTGCCAGAAGCCGGTCCCCGGCGTCTACGTCCACAAGGGCGTCGTCCAGGTCGGCGAGGTGACCGTCGGCGCTCCGGCCCAGGCGGTCATCGACGTGACCCGCCGCCGCGCCATCGCCCGCGCCCACTCCGCCACGCACCTCACGCACCAGGCGCTGCGCGACGCGCTCGGCCCGACGGCCGCGCAGGCCGGTTCCGAGAACCAGCCGGGCCGCTTCCGCTTCGACTTCGGTTCGCCGTCCGCCGTGCCCACGGCCGTGATGACGGACGTCGAGCAGAAGATCAACGAGGTCCTGGCGCGCGAGCTCGACGTGCACGCCGAGGTCATGTCGATCGACGAGGCCAAGAAGCAGGGCGCCATCGCCGAGTTCGGCGAGAAGTACGGCGAGCGGGTCCGCGTCGTCACCATGGGCGACTTCTCCAAGGAGCTGTGCGGCGGCACGCACGTGCACAACACCGCCCAGCTCGGCCTGGTGAAGCTGCTCGGCGAGTCCTCCATCGGTTCCGGCGTGCGCCGCATCGAGGCCCTGGTCGGCGTCGACGCGTACAGCTTCCTCGCCAAGGAGCACACGGTCGTCGCCCAGCTCCAGGAGCTGATCAAGGGCCGCTCCGAGGAGCTGCCGGAGAAGGTCTCCGCGATGCTCGGCAAGCTCAAGGACGCCGAGAAGGAGATCGAGAAGTTCCGCGCGGAGAAGGTCCTCCAGGCCGCCGGCGGTCTCGCCGAGGGCGCCAAGGACGTCCGCGGTGTCGCCGTCGTCACCGGCCAGGTCCCGGACGGCACCGGCTCCGACGACCTGCGCAAGCTGGTCCTCGACGTCCGCGGCCGCATCCAGGGCGGCCGCCCCGCGGTCGTCGCCCTCTTCACGACGGCGAACGGCAAGCCGCTCACGGTCATCGCGACCAACGACGCCGCCCGTGACCGCGGCCTCAAGGCCGGCGACCTGGTCCGTACGGCCGCGAAGACCCTCGGCGGCGGTGGCGGCGGCAAGCCGGACGTCGCACAGGGCGGCGGCCAGAACCCGGCCGCGATCGGTGAGGCCATCGACGCCGTCGAGCGCCTCGTCGCGGAGACCGCGAACTGATGCGCCGAGGCCGCCGCTTGGCGATCGACGTCGGGGACGCCCGGATCGGGGTCGCGTCCTGCGACCCCGACGGGATCCTCGCGACGCCGGTGGAGACCGTGCCGGGACGCGATGTCCCGGCCGCCCACCGGCGCCTGAAGCAAATCGTCGAGGAGTACGAGCCGATCGAGATCGTCGTCGGGCTCCCTCGCTCCCTCAAGGGCGGCGAGGGCCCGGCGGCCGCCAAGGTCCGCGGCTTCGCGCAGGAACTCGCCCGGGGCGTGGCACCCGTTCCAGTGAGATTGCTGGACGAGAGGATGACCACAGTGACGGCCAGTCAGGGACTGCGCGCCAGCGGCGTTAAGTCCAAAAAGGGCCGCTCTGTCATCGACCAGGCGGCCGCGGTCATCATCCTCCAGCAGGCCCTGGAGTCCGAACGGGCGTCAGGAACTGCTCCTGGCGAGGGCGTCGAAGTGGTTGTCTGATCGCGATACGGTAACGTTCCGCGCGACCGGTGGTGTTCGAATAGCCGCCGCACAGCATCAAGAGGCGGAACGGTTGACCTTCCAGATCGGACAGCGGCCCACCCCGCCTCGCGGCTTGTAGGGGACCGATGACTGAGTATGGCCGGGGCCAGGGCCCCGAACCGTGGCATCCCGCGGACCCTTCGTACGGGGACCAGGGATGGGGGCAGCAGGCCGGGCACGGTCAGGCGCCCTACGGCGGCCAGGGGAGTTACGACCCGCAGCAGGCCTACGGCGGTGACTGGGACACCGGTCAGCAGGGCTACGGCTACGGGCAGGAACCCGGTTACGGCCAGGACCCCGGCTACGGTCAGGACCCCGGTTACGGGCAGCAGTCGTACGGCGGTGGGCAGCAGGGCCAGGGCGGCTGGGACGCCGGCCAGGGCGGTCAGCCCCCGTACGGCGTGGACCCCGCGGACCCGTACGGCACCGGTCAGCACGCCGCGTACAACGGCGAGGAGCCGGACTACTACAACACTCCGGGCGCCTACCCGCCGCCGGAGCCGCCGGACCGGCGCCGCCCGCAGGACCCCGGTACCGGCTGGGACGCCGGCCCGGACCAGGGCGAGGAAGCGTTCTTCAACGGCGGTGGCGACGACGAGGACGACTACGACGAGGGGCGCGGCGGGCGCCGGGGCCGCGGCGGCAAGAAGCCGAAGAAGCGGCGCAGCGGCTGCGCCTGCCTGGTCCTGACCGTGATCTTCGCGGCCGGTGTCGGCGGCGTCGGCTACTTCGGCTACCAGTTCTACCAGGATCGTTTCGGCGCGGCCCCGGACTACGCGGGCAGCGGCAACGGCGAGCAGATCACCGTCGTCATCCCGAAGGGCTCCGGCGGCTACACCATCGGGCAGAAACTCAAGGACGCCGGCGTCGTGCAGAGCGTCGACGCGTTCGTCGCCGCCCAGTCCGCGGACCCCAAGGGCAAGACGATCCAGGACGGCGCGTACGTCATGGAGAAGCAGATGTCCGCGTCGAGCGCGGTCGACATGCTGCTCAGCCCGACGGCCCGCGCCAACCTCACCGTCCCCGAGGGCACCCGCAACGCGGCCGTCTACAAGCTGATCGACAAGAAGCTGAAGGTCGCCAAGGGCAGCACGGCCAAGGTCGCGAAGAAGGACTACAAGGACCTCGGCCTGCCCGACTGGGCGCTGGACCACGGCAGCGTGAAGGACCCGCTGGAGGGCTTCCTCTACCCGTCGAGCTACGCGGCCGCCAAGGGCATGAAGCCCGAAGAGGTCCTCAAGGACATGGTGGCGCGGGCCAACGACAAGTACGAGCAGCTCGACCTCGAGGGCGAGGCCAAGCGGCTCCGCCTCGACAACCCGTGGCAGGTGCTCACCGTCGCGAGCCTCGTACAGGCCGAGGGCAAGACGCACGACGACTTCCGCAAGATGGCCGAGGTCGTCTACAACCGCCTCAAGTCGACCAACACGGAGACCAATCAGCTCCTGCAGTTCGACTCGACCTTCAACTACCTCAAGGGTCAGAGCAACATCAACATCGGCGAGTCCGAGATCAACAGCAACAAGGACCCGTACAACACCTACACGCGCAAGGGGCTGCCGCCCGGCCCGATCGGCAACCCCGGCGACGTGGCGCTCGCCGCGACGCTCAAGCCGACGAGCGACGGCTGGATCTACTTCGTGGCCACGGACGGCATGCACAAGACCGAGTTCGCGAAGACCAACGCCGAGTTCGAGAAGCTGAAGGACAAGTTCAATGCCAGCCAGGTCAACTGACGTGCGCAGGGCGGCAGTTCTGGGTTCGCCCATCGCCCACTCCCTGTCGCCGCAACTGCACAACGCGGCGTACAGGGCGCTCGGCCTGGACGAGTGGCGCTACGACCGGTTCGAGACCGACGAGGCGGCGCTGCCCGCCTTCCTCGCCGGACTCGGACCCGAGTGGGCCGGGCTGTCGCTGACGATGCCGCTGAAGCGGGCGGTGATCCCGCTGCTCGACGAGATCACGGAGACCGCGCGCTCCGTGGAGGCCGTGAACACGGTCGTGCTGCGTGCCGACGGGCGGAAGGTCGGCGACAACACCGACATCCCGGGGCTGATCGCGGCGCTGCACGAGCGCGGCGTGGAAAAGGTCGAGTCGGCGGCGATCCTCGGCGCGGGCGCCACCGCGTCCTCCGCGCTCGCCGCCCTCTCCCGGATCTGCACCGGCGAGGTCGTCACCTACGTACGCAGCGAGCAGCGCGCCGACGAGATGCGCGGCTGGGGCGAACGCCTCGGGGTGCGGGTGCGCACGGCCGACTGGTCCGAGGCGACGGCGGCCTTCGAGGCCCCGCTGGTGATCGCCACGACACCCAAGGGCGGCACGGACCACCTGGTCGAGACGGTTCCCGAGAGCGTCGGCACACTCTTCGACGTCCTCTACGATCCGTGGCCCACGCCGCTGGCCGCGGCCTGGGAGCGGCGCGGCGGGGCGGTGCTCAGCGGGCTCGACCTGCTCGTTCACCAGGCGGTCTTCCAGTTCGAGCAGTTCACCGGCGACACCCGCCCGGTGCTCTCCGCGATGCGCGAGGCGGGTGTCAAGGCGCTCGGCTGACGGTTTCGACGCCACGCGCGAGTGGCGTGCGTCTCATGCGCAGTCCGTACCCCGGACACCCGAAACGCCGGGCTCCGTGGACGTGGGAGGATCGTTCCCATACACAGAGCGCGAGCATGAGGAGCACCGTTGAGCAGGTTGCGCTGGCTGACCGCGGGGGAGTCGCACGGCCCCGCACTCGTCGCGACGCTGGAGGGACTTCCCGCCGGCGTTCCGATCACCACGGAGATGGTGGCGGACCACCTGGCACGGCGCCGCCTCGGCTATGGCCGCGGGGCCCGGATGAAATTCGAGCGCGACGAGGTCACCTTCCTCGGCGGCGTGCGGCACGGCCTGACGCTCGGCTCGCCGGTCGCGATCATGGTCGGCAACACCGAGTGGCCCAAGTGGGAACAGGTCATGTCCGGTGACCCGGTCGACCCGGAGATCCTCAAGGACATGGCGCGCAACGCGCCGCTGACCCGCCCGCGGCCCGGCCACGCCGACCTCGCCGGCATGCAGAAGTACGGCTTCGACGAGGCCCGCCCGATCCTGGAGCGCGCCTCCGCCCGCGAGACGGCCGCCCGGGTCGCGCTCGGCGCGGTCGCCCGCTCGTACCTCAAGGAGACGGCCGGGATCGAGATCGTCTCCCACGTCGTCGAGCTGTGCTCGGTCAAGGCCCCGCAGGGCGTCTACCCGACCCCGGCCGACGTCGAGAAGCTGGACGCCGACCCGCTGCGCTGCCTGGACGCCGACGCGTCGAAGCAGATGGTGGCCGAGGTCGACCAGGCCCACAAGGACGGCGACACGCTCGGCGGCGTCGTCGAGGTCCTCGCCTACGACGTGCCGGTGGGCCTCGGCTCGCACGTGCACTGGGACCGCAAGCTCGACGCCCGCCTGGCCGGTGCGCTCATGGGCATCCAGGCCATCAAGGGCGTCGAGATCGGCGACGGCTTCGAGCTCGCGCGGGTGCCCGGTTCGCAGGCGCACGACGAGATCGTGAAGACGGACGACGGCATCCGCCGCGTCTCCGGACACGCGGGCGGCACCGAGGGCGGCCTGTCCACCGGTGAGCTGCTGCGGGTGCGCGCCGCGATGAAGCCGATCGCGACCGTGCCGCGCGCCCTGAAGACCGTCGACGTCGCCACCGGCGAGGCCACCCAGGCCCACCACCAGCGCTCCGACGTCTCGGCCGTCCCGGCCGCCGGCATCGTCGCCGAGGCCATGGTCGCGCTCGTCCTCGCGGACGCGGTCGCGGAGAAGTTCGGCGGCGACAGTGTGCCGGAGACCCGGCGCAACGTCACGTCGTACCTCGACAACCTCCAGATCCGGTGAGCGGCCCGCAGGTCGTCCTCGTCGGACCCATGGGCGTCGGCAAGTCGACGGTGGGCGCGCTGCTCGCCGAGCGGCTCGGCTGCGCCTACCGGGACACCGACGACGACATCGTCACCGCACAGGGCCGCACCATCGCCGACATCTTCGTCGACGAGGGCGAGGCGCACTTCCGCGCCCTGGAGAAGGCCTCCGTCGCGACGGCGCTCGCCGACCACGAGGGCGTCCTCGCGCTCGGCGGCGGCTCGATCCTCGACGCCGACACCCGCGCCCTGCTCACCGGGCACACCGTCGTCTATCTCTCGATGGACGTCGAGGAGGCGGCCAAGCGCACCGGCCTGAACGCGGCCCGGCCGCTGCTCGCCGTCAACCCGCGCAAGCAGTGGCGGGAGCTGATGGAGGCGCGCAGGCATCTGTACACCGAGGTCGCCCGGGTGGTCGTCGCCACCGACGGCCGCACCCCCGAAGAGGTCGCCGAAGCGGTCCTCGACGCACTGGAGTTGAAGCAGGCATGAGCGAGCAGCCGGAGCAGATCACCCGTATCCATGTCGGCGGCACCGCCGGCACGGACCCGTACGAGGTCCTGGTGGGGCGTCAACTCCTGGGCGAGCTGGGCTCGTTGATCGGCGACAAGGTCAAGCGTGTCGCCATCGTGCACCCTGAGGCGCTCGCCGAGACCGGTGAGGCGCTCCGTGCGGACCTGGCCGACCAGGGCTACGAGGCGATCGCCATCCAGGTGCCGAACGCCGAGGAGGCCAAGACCGCCGAGGTCGCCGCGTACTGCTGGAAGGCCCTCGGGCAGTCCAACTTCACGCGCTCCGACGTCGTCGTCGGCGTCGGCGGCGGGGCCACCACGGACCTCGCCGGGTTCGTGGCCGCGACCTGGCTGCGCGGCGTGCGCTGGATCGCCGTCCCGACGACCGTGCTCGCCATGGTGGACGCGGCGGTCGGCGGCAAGACCGGCATCAACACGGCCGAGGGCAAGAACCTGGTGGGCTCCTTCCACCCGCCGGCCGGGGTCCTGTGCGACCTGGCGGCGCTCGACTCCCTCCCCGTGCACGACTTCGTGTCCGGTCTCGCCGAGGTCATCAAGGCCGGTTTCATCGCCGACGAGAAGATCCTCGAACTCATCGAGGAGGACCCGGAGTCGGCCCGTACGCCCACCGGCAAGCACACCGCCGAGCTGATCGAGCGCGCCATCCGGGTCAAGGCCGAGGTGGTCTCGTCCGACCTCAAGGAGGCGGGCCTGCGCGAGATCCTCAACTACGGGCACACGCTCGCGCACGCCATCGAGAAGAACGAGCGCTACAAGTGGCGGCACGGCGCGGCGGTCTCCGTCGGCATGCTGTTCGCCGCCGAACTCGGCCGTCTGGCGGGCCGGTTGGACGACGCGACGGCCGACCGCCACCGCACGGTCCTGGAGTCCGTGGGGCTGCCCCTGTCGTACCGCTACGACCAGTGGCCCAAGCTCCTGGAGACCATGAAGGTCGACAAGAAGTCCCGCGGGGACCTGCTGCGCTTCATCGTCCTCGACGGCCTCGGCCGGCCCACCGTCCTGGAGGGCCCGGACCCGGCGGTTCTGCTCGCCGCGTACGGCGAAGTGGCGGAATAGGGCGGTCCGTTCACGTTCGGGCACGTCGTGACCTCCCCGGCCGTTCACACAACGGCGGCCGGGGACGGTACCGTTCAGTAGCGCCCCGTTCGCCGGCGCCCAATTGACCGTCGTACGAGATGGAGTGGCACCGGATGCAGCACGCAGGGGGGTCTCCGCTGCCGCCGCCCCATCGGCCGGGACAGGTGCCGCCCGGCCCCTTGCCGCAGGCGAGTCACGCGCCTCAGCCGCCGCCAGGCATGCCGGGCTTCAGCGGGGCGCCGCCGCACCATCCGCCGGCCCAGCCGCCGCACATCCAGGCGCCGCAGGCCCCGGCCCCGCCACCGCCGCAGGCCGCGCATCCGCCGCAGCAGCCGCCGCGCGAGACCACCGGGCACGTTCAGCTGCCGACCGGCGCGCCCGTGGCCGTGCCGAGCCCGCCGCCCGCGCAGGCGCCCGCCGACCCCACGTCGACCACGCTCGCCGTGCTGCTCATCGGGCCCGCGGGCGCGGGCAAGACGAGCGTCGCCCGCCACTGGGCGGAGAGCCGTCGCGTCCCGACGGCCCACATCAGCCTCGACGACGTACGGGAATGGGTACGCTCCGGCTTCGCCGACCCGCAGTCGGGGTGGAACGACAACAGCGAGGCGCAGTACCGGCTGGCCCGCCGCACCTGCGGTTTCGCCGCGCGGAACTTCTTGGCGAATGGAATCTCCTGCATCCTCGACGATGCGGTGTTCCCGGACCGGCCCGTGGTCGGCCTCGGCGGCTGGAAGCGGCACGTGGGACCCGGCCTTCTTCCGGTCGTCCTCCTCCCCGGCCTGGAGATCGTCCTGGAGCGCAACTCCCGGCGCAGCGGCAACCGCCGCCTCACCGACGAGGAGGTCGCCCGCATCCACGGCCGGATGGCCGGCTGGTACGGCTCGGGCCTCCCGATCATCGACAACTCCCAACTGGACGTCCCCGGCACGGCCCAGGTCCTCGACGAGGTCCTGGCCCGAGCGATCACGAGCCCTCCGAAGTGGTGACGGGGGCGTAGGACGGCGGCGTAGGACCGGGGGGCGTGGCTCGGGCGGGTTGGTCGATTCGGGTGGGCTGGTCGGTGCGGGTGGGCTCGGCTGGGCCCGGGTCGGTCGATTCGGGTGGGCTCGGCTGGGCCGGGTCGGCGGGTGGGCCTGGTTCCGGTGGAGTCGGCTGGGCCGGGTGCCACGGTGGGTCTCCCGGACGAGGGCGTGAGGTGTGCGGGGTGGATTGTTTGCGGTGGGTGAGGGTGTGGGGTGTCCGTGCGGGGTGGGTTGTTTGCGGCGGATGAGGGTGTGCGGTGCCCGTGCCGTGCCGGTTGCCTCTGGTTGACCCCGGCCTGCGACGCGCTGAGCCCGTTTCCTCCGCCCATCTCCCACCCTCCCGCCCCCTCCGGGGGCCTCGGCCCCACGGGGTTCCGCGTCCGCCATGGGCGAGTCGCCGCCAGGCCCGCTCCCTGCTTGTTGCGGTCGGCCGGAACCGGCTTGGGTAGTCCGCCGCCAGACCTGGTCCCCATTCGTTTGCGGCCGGCCGTCCCGCCATGGGCAAGCCGCCGCCAGGCCCGGTCCCCACTCGTTTGCGGTCGGCTGCAACAGGCTTGGGCAGTCTGCCGTCAGGCCTGGACCCCACCCGTCGCGGTCGGCTGCAACAGGCTTGGGCAGTCTGCCGCCAGACCTGGTCCCCGCCCGTTGCGGTCGGCCGCCACCGCCTTGGGCAATCTGCCGCCTGGGGCGGCAGGGTGGGCAAGGCGGCGCACGGTGCCGCGCAACGAGAATGAGGCTCCGACCACGGTGGGGGCCATGCCCGCTGCGCTCGGCGGTCCCGTCCGGTCTGGCGCCGGCGTCGGCGTCGTGGGTCGGGCCCCGGTCGGGCCGAGGCCCCCGGAGGGGGCGGGTGGGTGGGAGGTGACCGGGGGTCGGCGTAGCCGGGGTGGTGCGGTGCCGTGCCGGTGATGGCGGCAGACGTAGGCTCCGGTGAGTGACCGCGCCCGGGCAGCCGTAATCCCGGCGGGTCCCGCCCCGCGGTACCCCCACCAGCGCCACTCCGCCCACCTCGGCACCCCCACCCGCACCGGCGGCAGCCCCCCCGTACCGCCCCGGCGGTCGAGTCCGGTCCGGCGCTGACGCCGCGTGCCGCGTGCCGGGCCCCGGTCGGGCCGAAGCCCCCGGAGGGGGCGGGTGGGTGGGAGGTGACCGGGGGTCGGCGAAGCCGGGGTGATGCGGCGCCGTGCCGGTGATCGCGGCAGACGCGGGCCCCGTTGAGCGGCCATGCCTCGGGCAGCCACAACCCCGGCGAGGGCCCCGCCCCGCGGTCCCGCGCGCCGCTTAGCCCACCCGGCAACCCCGCCCCTCACCGGAGCGGGCCCCCGCCCCGGTACAGCGCCCCGCACCACCCACCCCTGCAACCCCGCCCCCGGTACCCCCCCATCCCGACAACCCCCACCCTCACTCGCGGGCTCCGCCCACCCCGACAACCCTGACCCCCACGGGCGCGGGCCCCCGCCCCGGTACCGCGCCCTGCACCACCCACCCCTGCAACCCCGCCCTCCACCGGCGCGGGCCCCGCCCCCCCCCGGTACCCCCCACCACTCCGCCCCACCCCGACAACCCCCACCCCCCACCGGCGACACCCCACCCGCACCCCCCGGAGGGACCCGTCCGGACGCGCTCCGGCGGCTGGCCGGGCCACCCGCTCGTACGCTCGGCGACATGGCAGAGGTGTACGCGGCCCGACGGGACCGGCTCAGAGAGCGCGCGACGGCGGGTGGCGGCGCGGCCACCCTCGTCTCGCGGCCCGCCAACGTCCGCTACCTGGCGGGAACGGCACCGAACGGCGCCGCCCTCCTGCTGGGCCGCGACCCCGGCGGCGGTGACGACCTCCTGCTGTGCGCGCGGGCGCCGAGCGACGAGCCCGTCGAGGGGCGGCTCGACGAGGCACTGCGCGTACAGGTACTGGACGTGCCCGCGGGCGACCCGGCCGTCGCCGCCGCGGACGTGGCCGCGTCCCGTGGCGGCGACTCGCTCGCCGTCGAGGAGCACCACCTGACCGTGGCCCGGCACCGCGCGATCGGCTCCGTGGCGCCCCGGCTGCGCCTCCTTGACCTCAACAGCGGCGTCGAGCAGCTCCGCCTCGTCAAGGACGAGGAGGAGATCTCCTGCCTGCGGATCGCGGCGGAGATCGCCGACCAGGCGCTCGGTGAACTGCTCGAATCCATTCTCGTCGGCCGCACGGAGCGGCACCTGGCCCTCGAACTGGAACGTCGACTTGTCGACCACGGCGCCGACGGCGCCGCCTTCCCCACCTCCGTGGGCACGGGCCCGAACTCGGGACGCGTCGCGCACCGCCCCAGCGACCGCCGGGTCGAGGAGGGCGACTTCCTCTCCGTGTGCCTGGGCGCGACGTACCGCGGCTACCGCTGCGAGATCGGCCGTACGTTCGTCATCGGAACCTCGCCCGCGGACTGGCAGATCGAGCTGTACGACCTCGTCTTCGCCGCCCAGCGGGCCGCCCGCGAGAGCCTGGCGCCGGGCGTCGAGTGCCGCGAAGTGGACCGGGCCGCCCGTCACGTCCTGGACGCGGCAGGGTATGGTGACGGGCTCGCGCCGCTGACCGGACACGGGGTGGGACTCGAAATCGACGAGGACCCGCAGTTGGCCCCCGCAGCCATGGGTAAACTGGACACTTGTGTGCCGGTCACCGTCGAGCCGGGGGTCCACCTCCCGGGTCGGGGCGGCGTCCGGATCGATGACACGCTCGTCGTCCGCCCCGAGGCGGACGGCGGACCCGAGCTACTCACCATCACGACCAAGGAGCTGCTCGCGCTCTAGCCCGCAAAGGCTGCTCGCGTGCCCCTGGGTCGTCCACGTCAGTCCAGGAGATTCCGCAACCGTGGCTTCCACGAACGACCTCAAGAACGGCCTGGTGCTCAAGCTCGACGGGGGCCAGCTCTGGTCCGTCGTCGAGTTCCAGCACGTCAAGCCCGGCAAGGGCCCTGCCTTCGTGCGCACCAAGCTCAAGAACGTGCTCTCCGGCAAGGTCGTCGACAAGACGTTCAACGCCGGCGTCAAGGTCGACACGGCCACCATTGACAAGCGCGACATGCAGTTCTCGTACATGGACGGGGACTACTTCGTGTTCATGGACATGCAGACGTACGACCAGCTGCACGTCGACCGCAAGGCCGTCGGCGACGCCGCCAACTTCCTGATCGAGGGCTTCGAGGCCACGGTCGCCCAGCACGAGGGCGAGGTGCTCTTCGTCGAGCTGCCGGCCGCCGTCGAGCTGGTCATCAAGGAGACCGAGCCGGGCGTCCAGGGCGACCGCTCCACCGGCGGCACCAAGCCCGCCATCCTGGAGACCGGCCACCAGATCCAGGTCCCGCTCTTCGTCACCCAGGGCGAGAAGATCAAGGTCGACACCCGCTCCAGCGACTACCTCGGCCGGGTGAACAGCTAACCGTGGCTGCCCGTAATACGGCCCGCAAGCGCGCCTTTCAGATCCTCTTCGAGGCAGACCAGCGCGGCGCCGACACCCTGACGGTCCTCGCGGACTGGATCCGGCACTCCCGCAGCGACACGCGGCAGCCGCCGGTGAGCGAGTACACGATGGAGCTGGTCGAGGGGTACGCCAAGCAGGCGGCCCGGATCGACGAGCTCATCTCGCAGTACTCCGTCGGGTGGACCCTGGACCGGATGCCGGTCGTCGACCGCAACATCGTGCGGCTCGGCGCCTATGAGTTGGTCTGGGTCGACGGGACCCCGGACGCCGTGGTGCTCGACGAGGCCGTTTCGCTGGCCAAGGAGTTCTCCACCGACGAGTCCCCGGCGTTCATCAACGGACTGCTCGGTCGCTTCAAGGACCTGAAGTCCTCCCTGCGCCGCGACGAGGCCTGAGCCCCGCCGTCGAGCGCAGCACCGTTCCACGGGCCCGGAGCAGAACATGAACAATGTTCTGCTCCGGGCCTGGTGCGTTTCCGGGGATCTTCATTAGGTTCTGGTCATGTCACCGACAGGACCGGACTCCCTCCCCGCGCGCGTGCGCATCGGCTACGGACTCGGCTCCCTCGCCACCGGCACCTTCGGCACGGTCCCCGGCCTGTTGCTGCTCTACTACCTGACCGATGTGCTCGGCGTCGGCGCGGGCCTCGCCGGGCTCCTCGTCTTCCTGCCCAAGGCCTGGGACGTGCTGTTCAACCCATGGGTCGGCGGCCGCTCCGACCGCAGCACCCGCTCGCGCCTGGGCCCGCGCCGCTCCTGGATGCTGCTCGGCGCGCTCACCCTGCCGGTCTGCTTCGCGGGCATGTTCGCGGCGCCCGCGGGCCTCGAAGGCGGGCCCGCCGCCGCGTACGTCGCCGTCCTGTTCCTGCTCAGCGCCTCCGCGTACGCCTGCTTCCAGGTGCCGTACGTCGCGCTGCCCGCCGAGCTCACGGGGGACCCGGACGAGCGGGCCCGCGTCATGGCCTGGCGCGTCGCCTTCCTCGCCGTGGCCATCCTGCTTTCCGGCTCCGTCGCCCCGATCCTCGCGGGCGCCACCGGCGACGACCGGGGAAGCCCCGGCGGCTACCGGCTGATGGGCGTGGTCATCGGCGGGTTGCTCGCCGTGGGGATGCTGGCCGCCGTGCTCGCCACGGCGGGGGCACGGAGCGTTATACGTACGACGCAGGACGTCATACGTACAACGCGCGACGACACATCCGCCCCAATGGACGTCATACGTACAACGGGCGGGACCAGCCTGCGCGCCCAACTGCGCGCGGCCCGCGGCAACGCACCCTTCGGATGGCTGTTCGGCGCGTACGTCGTGCAGGCCGCCGCGTCCGGCCTGATGCTCGCCGGGACCCAGTACTTCGCGACGTACATCCTCGACCGGCCGGGCGCCACCACCGTGCTGTTCGCCTGCCTCATCGTGCCCTCGCTCCTCGCGATGCCCCTGTGGCTGGCCGTGGGCCGCCGAACGGGCAAGCGGAACGCGGCGCTCGGAGCCTCCGTGTGCTTCCTGCTGGGAGCACTCGGCGCCGCCGCGGGCCGGGAACTGCCGACGACGGCGGTCTACGTGGCCGTCGCCGTGGCCGGCATCGGGTACGCGGGCGTGCAGATGCTGCCGCTCGCGATGCTCGGCGACGCGATCGCCGCCGACGCCTACACCAGCGGGCGGCGCAGGGCCGGAGTCCTCACCGGCCTGTGGACCGCGGGGGAAACGCTCGGCCTCGCGCTGGGGCCGGGGCTGTTCGGCCTGGTCCTCGCCGTCGGCGGGTTCGTCTCGTCCGATGCCACCGACCGCGTCGCGCAGCCCGGCTCGGCGCTGACCGCGATCGTCGTCGGCTTCGGCGCGCTGCCCGCCCTGCTGCTCGCGCTGAGCCTTCCGCTGCTGGCGAGGTACCGCCTCACCGAGTCCGAACTGATGCGCCTGCGCGCCGACTTCGACGAGTCCTTCGCGCCGGGCGAGCACCGAGAGCCCACTCAGCGAGACGAGGAGTCCGCATGACGACCGACGACCCGATCCTGGCCCGGCTGACCGCACTGCGCGCGGGCGACCTGCCGGTGCACGGCGGCCGCACGATGGCGTACGTCTACGACTCGGGACTCGAAGGCCTCGACGAACTGGCGAACGCCGCGCAGGCCGCCTTCACCGGGGTCAACGGGCTCGACATGACAGCGTTCCCGAGCGTCGTGGAGCTGGAGAACGACCTGGTGCGCCGGGCCACCGCGCTGCTCGGCGGCAGCGCGGGCACGTTCACCAGCGGTGGCACCGAGAGCTGCCTGCTCGCCGTCCTGACGGCACGTCAGCACGCCCGCAAGGAACGCGGGGTGACCGAGCCCGAACTCGTACTGCCGGAGACCGCGCACGCCGCCTTCCACAAGGCCGCAGAGCTGTTCGGCCTGCGCGTGGTGAGCGTCCCCGTCGACTCGGACAGCTTCAAGGCGCGCCCCGCCGACATGGCCGCGGCGATCACCGACCGCACCGCCCTGGTCGTCGTCTCCGCCCCCTCGTACGCCCACGGGGTCATCGACCCGGTCGCCGAGGTGGCGCGGGAGGCCGAGCGGCGCGGGGTGCTGTGCCACGTCGACGCGTGCATCGGCGGCTGGTACCTCGGGCATCTGAGGCTCGCGGCGCGGCAGGAGCGGGACGTACCGGGCATCCCGGAGTTCGACCTGACCGTCCCCGGCGTCACGTCCCTCTCCGTCGACCTGCACAAATACGCGTACACGGCGAAGGGGGCCTCGCTGCTGCTGTTCCGGGACGCGGGGCTGCGCCGCCACGGCTGGTTCGCGCACGCCGCCTGGCCCGGCTACCCCGTGGTCAACTCCACGCTCCAGGGCACGAAGTCGGCAGGGCCGCTCGCGGCGGCCTGGGCGGTGACGGAGCGCGTCGGCGCCGAAGGTTACGCGGTGCTGTCGACGCGCGTACACCGCACGACCCGCGCGCTCGCCGACGGTGTCGAGGCGATCGGCGGTCTGCGGCTCGCCGCGCGGCCCGAGGCGTCCCTGATCGCCGTGGCCTCCGACGACCCGGACGTCGATGTCTTCGTGGTGGCGGACGAGCTGCGGGGGAGCGGCTGGTATCTGCAGCCGCAGCCGGCGTTCGGCGCGTCACCGGCAACCCTGCATCTGACAGTGACCGCGGCCGTGGCGCAAGAGGAGACCGCGCGGCTGCTGCTCGCGGAGCTGGAGAAGGCGGTCGAACGGGCTCGGGAACTGGGGCCCGTTCGGGTGGATCCCGAGGTCGCCCGGGCGGCGGCCACGCTGGATCCGGACGCGCTGACCTCGGAGGAGGTGGAGCTCGCGCTGGCGCTCGCCGGGGTGGGGGAGGGCGGCCGGCTGCCGGAGCGGATGGCGCCCGTGCTCGCGGTCCTCCAGGCGCTGCCGCCGAGGCTGAGCGCCCGCCTGCTGCCCGAGGTGATCGGGCGCCTGTACCGGACGTGAGGGTAGGGCTCCGGCATTTCAGCCCTTGTACCGGACGTGAGGGTAGGGCTCCGGTATCTCAGCCCCGCCGTCGGACGAGAGGCAGCGGGGTCCGGGGCGGAGCCCCGCGGCGCGGGACCCGGTGGTCCGCGCGCGGGCCCCGGTGTCCCGGCCCCGGAAACCCCTGAGGGGGCGGAGCCCATTCGCTCCGCCCCCTCAGGGCTGTGACGTTTCTGCTGCGTGTGGCCGGATCAGACGTCGTCGTGCGCCACCGCGCGGCGCGCGTCCGCGTCGAGCACGCCCCAGCTGATCAGCTGCTCGGTCAGGACCGAGGGCGACTGGTCGTAGATGACGGCGAGGGTGCGCAGGTCGTCCTGGCGGATCGAGAGCACCTTGCCGTTGTAGTCACCGCGCTGCGACTGGATCGTGGCGGCGTAACGCTGCAGCGGGCCCGCCTTCTCCGGCGGCACGTGGGCCAGACGCTCCAGGTCGAGGCGCAGCTTCGGCGGCGGCTCGGCGGCGCCACCCGGGGTGGTGCCCGGCAGCAGCTCCTGCACCGGCACGCCGTAGAAGTCCGCCAGTTCGGCGAGACGCTGCACGGTCACGGCACGGTCGCCGCGCTCGTACGACCCCACCACGACCGCCTTCCAGCGTCCCTGGGACTTCTCCTCGACACCGTGGAGGGAAAGGCCCTGCTGGGTACGGATCGCGCGGAGCTTCGCCCCGAGCTGTTTGGCGTATTCGCTGGACATATAGCTCCCCGGACACTGCATCACTAAGCGGCTGCGCCGCGTGGCTGTAACTCACTGTGAGGTTACGCAGCGTTACTTGGCCGCGTCAAGCCGAATGGTCCGTACCGACCTTCTCGTGAATTCCGCCGTTCCGCACCTCCAGGCGGGTGATCAGTGATGTTCCGGGGGCTGGTAGTGTTGACACCGCAAAATCCGACGTCCTTTAAGGTCCGTCCCGTGAGGCGGAGAAGGGGGTCCGTTTCGTATGGACACGCAGCAGTCCGATGCCCGGCCGGTTCTCGAAGGCCCTGACATCGCGCGGGTACTGACCCGTATCGCCCACGAGATCGTCGAGCGCGCCAAGGGCGCCGAGGACGTGGTTCTCCTGGGCATCCCCACGCGAGGCGTCTTCCTCGCCCGCCGGCTCGCCGAGAAGCTCGAAGAGATCACCGGCCGCGCCATCCCCGTCGGCTCGCTCGACATCACGATGTACCGCGACGACCTGCGCATGCACCCGCCGCGCGCGCTCGCCCGCACCGAGATCCCCGGTGACGGCATCGACGGCCGCCTCGTCGTCCTCGTCGACGACGTGCTCTTCTCCGGCCGCACCATCCGCGCCGCCCTCGACGCGCTGAACGACATCGGGCGCCCGCGTGCCGTGCAGCTCGCCGTCCTCGTCGACCGCGGCCACCGCGAACTCCCCATCCGTGCCGACTACGTCGGCAAGAACCTCCCCACGTCGCTGCGGGAGACGGTCAAGGTCCAGCTCGCCGAGGAGGACGGCCGCGACGCCGTGCTGCTCGGTGCCAAGCCGGACGCCCAGGCGGCCGAGCAGTAGCACCCCTTCCCGCCGTGCGCGTGCGCGCGTACGGCCCGACAGGTGTGCCCTCGCGCGCCCGTATGTCCTGAATCTCCTGAACTGCCTTACGGAGCACCCCAGATGATGCGACACCTCATCTCGGCCGCCGACCTCTCCCGCGACGACGCCGTGCTCATCCTCGACACCGCCGAGGAGATGGCCCGCGTCGCCGACCGGCCCATCAAGAAGCTGCCCGCGCTGCGCGGCCGGACCATCTGCAACCTGTTCTTCGAGGACTCGACGCGGACCCGGATCTCGTTCGAGGCCGCCGAAAAGCGGCTGTCCGCGGACGTCATCAACTTCGCCGCCAAGGGGTCGAGCGTCTCGAAGGGCGAGTCCCTCAAGGACACCGCGCAGACCCTCGAAGCCATGGGCGTCGACGCCGTCGTGATCCGGCACGGCGCGTCCGGCGCCCCGTACCGGCTCGCCACGTCCGGCTGGATCGACGCGCCCGTCATCAACGCCGGTGACGGCACCCACCAGCACCCCACGCAGGCGCTGCTCGACGCGTTCACCATGCGCCGCCGCCTCGTAGGACCCGACGCCGGCATCGGCAAGGGCCTCGACGGCAAGCGCGTCACGATCGTCGGCGACGTGCTGCACAGCCGCGTCGCCCGCTCGAACGTCGACCTGCTGCACACGCTCGGCGCCGAGGTCACCGTCGTCGCGCCGCCCACCCTGGTGCCCGTCGGCGTCGAGAACTGGCCCTGCGAGGTCAGTTACGACCTCGACTCCACGCTCACCAAGTCCGACGCCGTGATGATGCTGCGCGTCCAGCGCGAGCGGATGAACGCCGCGTTCTTCCCGACCGAGCGCGAGTACTCGCGCCGCTACGGGCTCGACGGCGACCGCATGGCGCGGATGCCGGAGCACGCCATCGTGATGCACCCCGGCCCGATGGTCCGCGGCATGGAGATCACCGCCGAGGTCGCCGACTCCGACCGCTGCACGGTCATCGAGCAGGTCGCCAACGGCGTGCACACGCGGATGGCCGTTCTGTACCTGCTGCTCGGCGGCAACGAGCCCGCCGTCAGCCACTCTCGTACCGAGGAGACGAAGTAATCATGAGCAAGACCCTTATCCGTGGTGCGAAGGTGCTCGGCGGCGAGCCGCAGGACGTGCTCATCGACGGCGGTGTGATCGCCGAGGTCGGCACCGGACTGTCTGCCGACGGCGTCGAGACCGTCGTCGAGGCCGAGGGCAAGGTCCTCCTGCCGGGCCTCGTCGACCTGCACACCCACCTGCGTGAGCCCGGCCGCGAGGACTCCGAGACCGTCCTCACCGGCACCCGCGCCGCCGCCTCCGGTGGCTACACGAACGTGTTCGCCATGGCCAACACGTTCCCCGTCGCCGACACCGCCGGAGTCGTCGAGCAGGTCTACCGGCTCGGCCAGGAGCACGGCTACTGCGACGTGCAGCCCATCGGCGCCGTCACCGTCGGCCTGGAGGGCGTCAAGCTCGCCGAACTCGGCGCCATGCACGAGTCCGCCGCCGGCGTCACCGTCTTCTCCGACGACGGCAAGTGCGTGCACGACGCCGTGATCATGCGCCGCGCCCTGGAGTACGTGAAGGCCTTCGGCGGCGTCGTAGCGCAGCACGCCCAGGAGCCCCGCCTCACCGAGGGCGCCCAGATGAACGAGGGCACCGTCTCCGCCGAGCTCGGCCTCGGCGGCTGGCCCGCCGTCGCCGAGGAGTCGATCATCGCCCGCGACGTGCTGCTCGCCGAGCACGTCGGCTCCCGCGTGCACATCTGCCACCTGTCGACCGCCGGGTCCGTCGAGATCATCCGCTGGGCCAAGTCCCGCGGCATCGACGTCACCGCCGAGGTCACCCCGCACCACCTGCTCCTCACCGACGAGATGGTGCGCTCGTACAACCCGGTCTACAAGGTGAACCCGCCGCTGCGCACCGAGAAGGACGTCATGGCGCTGCGCGAGGCGCTGGCCGACGGCACGATCGACATCGTCGCCACCGACCACGCCCCGCACCCTCACGAGGACAAGGACTGCGAGTGGGCCGCCGCCGCCATGGGCATGGTGGGGCTGGAGACCGCGCTCAGCGTCGTGCAGCAGACCATGGTGGAGACGGGCCTGCTGAGCTGGGCCGGAGTCGCCGACCGGATGTCCGTGAAGCCCGCAGAGATCGGACAGGCGCACGGCCATGGACGTCCCGTCTCGGCAAGTGAGCCCGCGAACCTCGTTCTCGTCGACGCCGACTACCGTGGTGACGTGGACCCCGCGGGCTTCGCCTCCCGCAGCCGCAACACCCCCTACGAGGGCCGTGAGCTGCCGGGGCGCGTCACCCACACCTGGCTGCGGGGCAAGGCCACCCTCGCCGACGGGAAGCTCGCGTGACACCTCTGCAACCACTCGCCGTCCTCGCCGCCGAACAGAAGTCGGCGGAGGTCACCGACTGGCCGAACCGGATCGGCTGGATCGTCGGTCTGCTGCTCTTCATCGCGCTCGTCTACTGGCTGATGCGCCAGGGCTGGAAGTGGCGCGGCACCCTGCAGGGCGACC
Organism: Streptomyces sp. NPDC059897; assembly: GCF_042730865.1. Classification (NCBI taxonomy): domain Bacteria; kingdom Bacillati; phylum Actinomycetota; class Actinomycetes; order Kitasatosporales; family Streptomycetaceae; genus Streptomyces; species Streptomyces sp. NPDC059897. The sequence continues at coordinate 78,626 of NZ_JBHWKQ010000018.1, forward strand.
TGCCGGAGCTGCCCAGCGCGCCTTCCGGGCAGGGCCCGGTGAAACTGGAGCTGAGCGGCCGGTACCACGGCTCCACCAGCGCCGGGCAGTGGCTCGACCGCATCGTGGCGCACGGCCTCGGCACCCGCAGCCGCGTCGAGCTGAGCCTGACCGACGAGGGCCTGAACGTCGTACGCCCCGGCGCGAGCGACTTCTTCGTCCCGGCGGCCGCGCTGCGCGAGGCCCGGCTCGACAAGGGCATCGCGGGCAAGGTCCTCACCGAGGGCGGCCTGCTCATCGTCACCTGGGCGCACGGCGACAAGCTGATCGACTCCGGCTTCCGCGCCGACCACGCCGCCGAGCAGGCGGACTGGGTCACCGCAATCAACAACATGATCGACACGAAGATCACGACGGAAGGCACCGCACGATGACCACCTCCACCAGGGGAGCCGCCAAGACTCCCGCCGTACTCGTCCTGGAGGACGGCCGGGTGTTCCGCGGCCGCGCCTACGGGGCCGTGGGGGAGACCTTCGGCGAGGCCGTGTTCTCCACCGGCATGACCGGCTACCAGGAGACCCTCACCGACCCGTCGTACGACCGCCAGATCGTGGTCGCGACCGCCCCGCAGATCGGCAACACGGGCTGGAACGACGAGGACGACGAGTCGAAGCGCATCTGGGTCTCCGGCTACGTGGTGCGCGACCCCGCGCGCGTGGCGTCCAACTGGCGCGCCAAGCGCAGCCTGGACGACGAGCTGGTCGCGCAGAACATCGTCGGCATCTCCGGCATCGACACCCGCGCCCTCACCCGCCACCTGCGCGAGAGCGGCTCCATGCGCTCCGGCATCTTCTCCGGCGAGACGCTCCCGGCCGACGCCGAGCTCGTCGCGAAGGTCCAGGCGCAGCCCCAGATGAAGGGCGCCTCCCTCTACGAGGAGGTCGCCACCAAGGAGGCCTACGTCGTCGAGGCCATCGGTGAGAAGAAGTTCACCGTCGCCGCCATCGACCTCGGCATCAAGGGCATGACCCCGCACCGGATGGCCGAGCGCGGCATCGAGGTGCACGTCCTGCCGGCGACCGCGACTCCTGAGGACGTGTACGCCGTGAATCCCGACGGCGTGTTCTTCTCCAACGGCCCGGGCGACCCGGCCACCGCCGAGGGCCCGGTCGCGCTGATGACCGCCGTCCTGGAGCGCAGGACGCCGCTGTTCGGCATCTGCTTCGGCAACCAGATCCTCGGCCGCGCCCTGGGCTTCGGCACCTTCAAGCTGAAGTACGGCCACCGCGGCATCAACCAGCCGGTGCAGGACCGCACCACCGGCAAGGTCGAGGTCACCGCCCACAACCACGGCTTCGCCGTGGACGCGCCGCTGGACAAGGTGAGCGACACCAAGTTCGGCCGCGCCGAGGTCTCCCACGTCTGCCTCAACGACGACGTCGTGGAGGGGCTCCAGCTGCTCGACCAGCCGGGCTTCTCCGTCCAGTACCACCCCGAAGCGGCGGCCGGCCCGCACGACGCCGCGTACCTGTTCGACCGCTTCGTGTCTCTGATGGAGTCCGCCCGTGCCTAAGCGCAACGACCTGAAGTCCGTACTCGTCATCGGCTCGGGCCCGATCGTCATCGGCCAGGCCGCGGAGTTCGACTACTCCGGCACCCAGGCCTGCCGGGTGCTGAAGAAGGAGGGCCTGCGGGTCATCCTCGTCAACTCCAACCCGGCGACGATCATGACCGACCCGGAGATCGCCGACGCCACGTACGTCGAGCCGATCACCCCCGAGTTCGTCGAGAAGATCATCGCCAAGGAGCGCCCTGACGCGCTCCTGCCCACCCTCGGTGGCCAGACCGCGCTCAACACCGCGATCTCGATGCACGACCAGGGCGTCCTCGAGAAGTACGGCGTCGAGCTGATCGGCGCCAACGTCGAGGCGATCAACAAGGGCGAGGACCGCGACCTCTTCAAGGAGGTCGTCGAGGAGGTCAAGCGGAAGATCGGGCACGGCGAGTCCGCCCGCTCGTACATCTGCCACTCCATGGACGACGTCATGAAGGGCGTCGAGGAGCTCGGCGGCTACCCCGTCGTCGTCCGCCCCTCCTTCACCATGGGCGGCGCCGGTTCCGGCTTCGCGCACGACGAGGAGGAGCTGCGCCGCATCGCCGGTCAGGGCCTCACGCTCTCCCCGACCACCGAGGTGCTCCTGGAGGAGTCCATCCTCGGCTGGAAGGAGTACGAGCTGGAGCTGATGCGCGACAAGAACGACAACGTCGTGGTCGTCTGCTCCATCGAGAACTTCGACCCGATGGGCGTGCACACCGGTGACTCGATCACCGTCGCCCCGTCGATGACCCTCACCGACCGCGAGTACCAGCGCCTGCGCGACATCGGCATCGCGATCATCCGCGAGGTCGGCGTCGACACCGGCGGCTGCAACATCCAGTTCGCGATCAACCCGGACGACGGCCGCGTCATCGTCATCGAGATGAACCCGCGCGTCTCCCGGTCCTCCGCGCTCGCCTCCAAGGCCACCGGCTTCCCGATCGCGAAGATCGCCGCCAAGCTGGCCGTCGGCTACACGCTGGACGAGATCCCGAACGACATCACCGAGAAGACCCCCGCGTCCTTCGAGCCGACGCTCGACTACGTGGTCGTGAAGGCCCCGCGCTTCGCCTTCGAGAAGTTCCCGAGCGCCGACTCCACGCTGACCACGACCATGAAGTCGGTCGGCGAGGCCATGGCCATCGGCCGCAACTTCACCGAAGCGTTCCAGAAGGCGCTGCGCTCGCTGGAGAAGGCGGGCTCGCAGTTCTCCTTCGTCGGCGAGACCGGCGACAAGACCGCCCTCCTCGAAGAGGCCGTGCGGCCGACCGACGGCCGCATCAACACCGTCATGGAGGCGATCCGCGCCGGCGCCACGCCGCAGGAGATCTTCGACTACACGAAGATCGACCCGTGGTTCGTCGACCAGCTCTTCCTCATCAAGGAGGTCGCCGACGAGCTCGCCGCGGCCCCCGAGCTGACGAAGGACCTGATCGCCGAGGCCAAGCGGCACGGCTTCTCCGACCGCCAGATCGCGGAGATCCGCGGCCTGCGCCAGGACGTCGTCCGCGAGGTCAGGCACGCCCTCGGCGTCCGCCCGGTCTACAAGACGGTCGACACCTGCGCCGCCGAGTTCGCCGCCAAGACGCCGTACTTCTACTCCTCGTACGACGAGGAGTCCGAGGTCGCGCCGCGCGAGAAGCCCGCCGTGATCATCCTCGGCTCCGGCCCGAACCGCATCGGCCAGGGCATCGAGTTCGACTACTCCTGCGTCCACGCCTCCTTCGCGCTCAGCGACGCCGGCTACGAGACCGTGATGGTCAACTGCAACCCGGAGACGGTCTCCACGGACTACGACACGTCCGACCGCCTCTACTTCGAGCCGCTGACCCTCGAGGACGTCCTGGAGATCGTCCACGCGGAGTCCCTCGCGGGCCCGATCGCGGGCGTCATCGTGCAGCTCGGCGGCCAGACCCCGCTGGGCCTCGCGCAGGCGCTCAAGGACAACGGCGTCCCGATCGTCGGCACCCCGCCGGAGGCGATCGACGCCGCCGAGGACCGCGGCGCCTTCGGCCGCGTGCTCGCCGAGGCTGGACTGCCGGCCCCGAAGCACGGCACCGCAACGACGTTCGCGGAGGCGAAGACGATCGCCGACGAGATCGGCTACCCGGTCCTCGTCCGCCCGTCGTACGTGCTCGGCGGCCGCGGCATGGAGATCGTCTACGACGAGGAGCGCCTCTCCTCGTACATCGAGGAGTCGACGGAGATCAGCCCCTCGCGGCCGGTCCTCGTCGACCGCTTCCTCGACGACGCCATCGAGATCGACGTCGACGCGCTCTACGACGGCGAGGAGCTCTACCTCGGCGGCGTCATGGAGCACATCGAGGAGGCCGGTATCCACTCCGGCGACTCGGCGTGCGCCCTGCCCCCGATCACGCTCGGCGGCCACGACATCAAGCGACTGCGCGCCTCGACCGAGGGCATCGCCAAGGGCGTCGGCGTGCGCGGCCTGATCAACATCCAGTTCGCGCTCTCCGGGGACATCCTCTATGTCCTGGAGGCCAACCCGCGCGCCTCGCGCACGGTCCCCTTCACCTCGAAGGCGACCGCGGTGCCGCTCGCGAAGGCCGCCGCCCGCATCTCGCTGGGCGCCACCGTCGCCGAGCTGCGCGCCGAGGGTCTGCTCCCGAAGACCGGCGACGGCGGCACGCTGCCGATGGACGCGCCGATCTCCGTCAAGGAGGCCGTCATGCCGTGGTCGCGCTTCCGCGACATCCACGGCCGCGGCGTCGACACGGTCCTCGGCCCGGAGATGCGCTCCACCGGCGAGGTCATGGGCATCGACTCCGTCTTCGGCACGGCGTACGCCAAGTCGCAGGCGGGGGCCTACGGTCCGCTGCCGACGAAGGGCCGGGCGTTCATCTCGGTGGCCAACCGCGACAAGCGCTCGATGATCTTCCCGGCGCGCGAGCTGGTCGCCCACGGCTTCGAGCTGCTCGCCACCTCCGGCACCGCCGAGGTCCTCAAGCGCAACGGCATCAACGCCACGGTCGTGCGCAAGCAGTCCGAGGGCGAGGGCCCGAACGGCGAGAAGACGATCGTCCAGCTGATCCACGACGGCGACGTCGACCTGATCGTCAACACCCCGTACGGCACCGGTGGCCGCCTCGACGGCTACGACATCCGTACGGCGGCGGTCTCCCGCTCCGTGCCGTGCCTGACCACGGTCCAGGCGCTCGCCGCGGCCGTCCAGGGCATCGAGGCGCTGGGCCACGGCGACGTGGGCGTGCGCTCCCTGCAGGAGCACGCGGAGCACCTGACCGCGGCCCGCGACTAAGGATCCAGTAGCAGCCCAAGAGGGGGACACCACACCGGTGTCCCCCTCTTCATGAGGCCACCGCCTCGTGAGGAACCTATAGGACTTCCACCATGTACAAGCTGTTCTTCAACCTCGTCTTCAAGCGCATGGACCCCGAGAAGGCCCACTACCTGGCCTTCCGCTGGATCCGCCTCGCGGCCCGCACACCTGTTCTGCGCACCTTCGTAGCCGCGTACTTCGCGCCGCGCTACAAGGAGCTGCGTACGCAAGCCCTGGGCCTTCGTATGCACGGGCCCTTCGGCCTCGCCGCCGGCTTCGACAAGAACGCCGTCGCGATCGACGGCATGTCGATGCTCGGCTTCGACCACGTCGAGATCGGCACCGTCACCGGCGAGGCGCAGCCCGGCAACCCCAAGAAGCGCCTCTTCCGCCTCGTGCAGGACCGCGCGCTCATCAACCGCATGGGCTTCAACAACGAGGGCTCGCTCGCCGTCGCGGCCCGCCTGGCGTCCCGCAACCCCGTCTTCAAGACCACGGTCGGCGTGAACATCGGCAAGACCAAGGTCGTGCCGGAGGCCGACGCCGCGGCCGACTACGTGAAGTCGACCGAGCGGCTCGCCGCGTTCGCCGACTACCTCGTCGTGAACGTCTCCTCGCCGAACACGCCGGGCCTGCGCAACCTCCAGGCCACCGAGTCGCTGCGACCGCTCCTGAGCGCCGTCCGCGAGGCCGCCGACCGCACCGTGAAGTCCCGTCGCGTCCCGCTCCTCGTGAAGATCGCGCCCGACCTCGCGGACGAGGACGTCGACGCGGTCGCCGACCTGGCCGTGGAGCTCGGCCTCGACGGCATCATCGCGACCAACACGACGATCTCCCGTGAGGGCCTCGCCACCAAGGGCGACGTCGTGAACGAGACCGGCGGCCTGTCCGGCGCGCCCCTCAAGGAGCGCTCCCTGGAGGTCCTGAGGCGCCTCTACGCGCGCGTGGGCGACCGGATCACCCTCGTGGGCGTCGGCGGCATCGAGAACGCCGAGGACGCCTGGCAGCGCATCCTCGCCGGTGCCACCCTCATCCAGGGCTACTCGGCCTTCATCTACGAAGGCCCTTGCTACGCCCGCGCGATCCACAAGGGCCTCGCCGCCCGCCTGAACGACTCCCCGTACGCCACGCTCGCCGACGCGATCGGCGCCGATGTGAAGAAGGCCGCCGCATGACCTCGATGGAACCCTTCGGCGCCCGCCTGCGCCGCGTCATGGACGAGCGCGGCCCGCTCTGCGTCGGCATCGACCCGCACGCCGCCCTGCTCTCCTCCTGGGGCCTCAGCGACGACATCGCGGGCCTGGAGTCCTTCACGCGCGCGTGCGTCGAGGCCATGGCCGACACCGTCGCCGTGGTCAAGCCGCAGATGGCGTTCTTCGAGCGGTTCGGCTCGCGCGGCATCGCCGTCCTGGAGCAGGCCGTCGCGGACCTGCGGGAGGCCGGGACCCTCGTCGTCATGGACGCCAAGCGCGGCGACATCGGCTCCACGATGACCGCCTACGCGGAGACGTACCTGCGCAAGGACTCCCCGCTGTTCTCGGACGCCCTGACGGTCTCGCCGTACCTCGGCTACGGGTCCCTGAAGCCGGCCGTCGACCTGGCCCGCGAGTCCGGGGCAGGCCTCTTCGTCCTCGCGCTCACCTCGAACCCCGAGGGCGGCGAGGTCCAGCACGCGGTGCGCGCGGACGGCCGCAACGTGGGCGCGACGATGCTCGGCCACCTCGCCGAGGAGAACGCGGGGGAGACGCCCATGGGCTCCTTCGGCGCGGTCGTCGGCGCGACGCTCGGCGACCTGTCCTCGTACGAGCTGGACATCAACGGGCCGCTCCTCGCGCCCGGCATCGGGGCGCAGGGTGCCACCGCCGCCGATCTTCCGTCGGTGTTCGGCGCGGCCGTGCGCAATGTCGTACCGAACGTGAGCCGTGGCGTCCTGAAGGCGGGGCCCTCGGTTTCGGCCCTGCGGGACGCCTCCGTGCGGTTCGCGGACGAGGTCAGGGAAGCGGTTTCGCGGGAGGTTTAAGGGTGGCACTCCGTGCCGACCTTGGGTTTTGCGTCCGAATCCTGTCCTGTTTAGCGGTCGATTTGTCCAGAATGTACGGCTCGACAGAGGCTGACCAGGACTTTTCGTCTGTTCTCGCTGACTCTGGCGGCCATGCCCGCTAGTCTCCGTCGAGAGTCAACGGTCAACTGCACGCCAGCGGGTTGTTCGTTGCTCCCCAGGTGTGGGGCGACTAGGTTCCTCACCGGTCCGTATCCGACAGTTCGACATCCGAGGTGACGTAGGCGTGGCTCTTCCGCCCCTTACCCCTGAACAGCGCGCAGCCGCGCTCGAAAAGGCCGCCGCGGCTCGCCGGGAGCGGGCCGAGGTCAAGAATCGACTCAAGCACTCCGGCGCCTCCCTCCACGAGGTCATCAAGCAGGGCCAGGAGAACGACGTCATCGGCAAGATGAAGGTCTCCGCCCTCCTCGAGTCCCTGCCGGGCGTGGGCAAGGTCCGCGCCAAGCAGATCATGGAGCGGCTCGGGATCTCCGAATCCCGCCGGGTGCGCGGTCTCGGTTCCAACCAGATCGCCTCCCTGGAGCGCGAGTTCGGCAGCACCGGCGCCTGAGTGGCCGAGGCCGCCCCGGGCTGATTCCCGGGGCTGGTCCGGGCACTCCGGAACAACTGGAATAATCGCTGCATGAGTGAACGTCCGCGGCTGACCGTGCTCTCCGGCCCCTCGGGGGTCGGCAAGAGCACGGTTGTCGCCCATATGCGCAAGGAACACCCCGAGGTCTGGCTCTCGGTGTCGGCCACGACCCGCAAGCCGCGCCCCGGCGAGCAGCACGGTGTCCAGTACTTCTTCGTCACCGACGAGGAAATGGACAAGCTGATCGCCAACGGTGAGCTCCTCGAGTGGGCCGAGTTCGCGGGGAACCGCTACGGCACCCCGCGCCGAGCCGTGCTCGACCGCCTTGAGGCGGGGGAGCCGGTGCTGCTCGAGATCGACCTCCAGGGTGCCCGCCTGGTCCGGGAGTCGATGCCCGAGGCGCAGCTGGTCTTCCTGGCCCCGCCGAGCTGGGAGGAGCTGGTCCGCCGGCTCACCGGGCGCGGTACGGAGGCGCCGGAGGTCATCGAGCGCCGTCTCGGGGCCGCCAAGGTGGAACTCGCCGCCGAGTCGGAGTTCGACACCACGCTTGTCAACACCTCCGTCGAGGGCGTGGCCGCCGAGCTGCTAGCCTTGATGAAAGTTCTTTGATCTTTAGCAGTCTTTACCCCATCGGAAGGCAGAGAGTGTCCTCTACCATCACCGCGCCCGAGGGCATCATCAACCCGCCGATTGATGAGCTCCTCGAGGCCACCGACTCGAAGTACAGCCTGGTCATCTACGCCGCCAAGCGCGCGCGCCAGATCAACGCGTACTACTCGCAGCTCGGTGAGGGCCTGCTCGAGTACGTCGGCCCGCTGGTGGACACGCACGTCCACGAGAAGCCCCTCTCGATCGCCCTTCGTGAGATCAACGCGGGTCTGCTGACCTCCGAGGCCATCGAGGGCCCGGTTCAGTAAGGCTCCTAGTCTCGGTACTTCAGGCCCGGCAGCGCAGCTGTCGGGCCTGTGGTGTGTCATGGAGGCGTACGTTTTTCCGTCGTACGTTTCCGAATCAGGGGAGAGCCGGTGTCGTCGAAGCCGAAGGTCGTACTGGGGGTCAGCGGTGGAATTGCCGCCTACAAGGCGTGCGAACTGCTGCGTCGGCTGACGGAGTCCGGCCACGACGTGCGCGTCGTGCCGACCGAATCGGCGCTGCACTTCGTCGGCGCCGCGACCTGGTCGGCGCTCTCCGGCAACCCGGTGTCGACCGAGGTCTGGGACGCGGTCCACGAGGTGCCGCACGTGCGCATCGGCCAGCACGCCGACCTGGTGATCGTCGCGCCGGCCACCGCCGACATGCTCGCCAAGGCGGCCAACGGCCTCGCCGACGACCTCCTCACGAACACGCTCCTCACCGCCCGATGTCCGGTCGTCTTCGCCCCCGCGATGCACACCGAGATGTGGGAGCACCCGGCCACCCAGGAGAACGTCGCCACGCTGCGCCGCCGCGGCGCCCTCGTCATCGAGCCCGCCGTCGGCCGCCTCACCGGCGTCGACACCGGCAAGGGCCGCTTCCCGGACCCCACCGAGATCTTCGAGTACGCGCGCCGGGTCCTTGCCCGCGGCGACGCCTCGCAGGACCTCGCCGGGCGCCACGTGGTCGTCAGCGCCGGCGGCACCCGCGAGCCCCTCGACCCGGTCCGCTTCCTCGGCAACCGCTCCTCCGGGAAGCAGGGCTACGCGCTCGCCCGCACGGCGGCGGCGCGCGGCGCCCGCGTCACACTGCTCTCCGCGAACGCGGACCTGCCGGACCCGGCGGGCGTCGACGTCGTCCACGTAGGAACGGCCGTTCAACTGCGCGAGGCGGCCCTCAAGGCGGCCGCCGACGCCGACGCTGTCGTCATGGCCGCGGCCGTCGCCGACTTCCGCCCCGAGGCGTACGCCACCGGGAAGATCAAGAAGAAGGACGGCGAGGAGCCCGCGCCGATCGTCCTCGTCCGCAACCCGGACATCCTCGCCGAGCTGTCCGCCGACCGGGCCCGCCCGGGACAGGTCGTCGTCGGCTTCGCCGCGGAGACCGACGACGTCCTCGCCAACGGCCGCGCGAAGCTCGCCCGCAAGGGCTGTGACCTGCTCGTCGTCAACGAGGTGGGGGAGCGCAAGACCTTCGGCTCCGAGGAGAACGAGGCCGTGATCCTGGGCGCCGACGGGCACGAGACGCCGGTCCCGTACGGCCCGAAGGAAGCGCTCGCCGACCGCATCTGGGACGAGACGGCGCGGCGGCTCACGCCCCTGGCGTCGGGCTGAACCTTGGTCGAACACGCGCGGAACCTCACCGGTACGTGAAATTCACATCCGGCGCGTTTGGCGCAGGGAAACCCGGAAAACACGCCATTTTCGGGCGAGCAGTACCCTTCCGAAGACCGATCGTCGTATCGCAGAATGCGGTGTCGCAGGTCACAGCACTCCCATTGGGCGAGACACGTGGACCGGCGGGCGAGTACGACCGATAAACTGTTCCAGGACGGTGCCGGGCGCAGCCCCCCGCACCAACCGTCAAATGATCAGCCAGCAGCCGCTGCAACCACAGGGAGCGTTGTGTCCCGTCGCCTGTTCACCTCGGAGTCCGTGACCGAGGGTCACCCCGACAAGATCGCTGACCAGATCAGCGACACCATTCTCGACGCGCTGCTGCGCGAGGACCCCACGTCCCGCGTCGCCGTCGAGACGCTGATCACCACTGGCCTCGTGCACGTCGCCGGCGAGGTGACCACGAAGGCGTACGCGCCGATCGCGCAGCTCGTGCGCGACAAGATCCTCGAGATCGGCTACGACTCGTCGAAGAAGGGCTTCGACGGCGCGTCCTGCGGCGTCTCGGTCTCCATCGGTTCGCAGTCGCCCGACATCGCGCAGGGCGTCGACACGGCGTACGAGAAGCGCGTCGAGGGCGACGAGGACGAGCTCGACAAGCAGGGCGCGGGCGACCAGGGCCTGATGTTCGGCTACGCGTGCGACGAGACGCCGGAGCTCATGCCGCTCCCGATCCACCTCGCGCACCGCCTGTCGCGCCGCCTGTCCGAGGTGCGCAAGAACGGGACGATCCCCTACCTGCGCCCCGACGGCAAGACCCAGGTCACCATCGAGTACGACGGCGACAAGGCGGTCCGCCTGGACACGGTCGTGGTCTCCTCGCAGCACGCGAGCGACATCGACCTGGACTCCCTGCTCGCCCCCGACATCCGCGAGTTCGTGGTGGAGCCGGAGCTGAAGGCGCTGCTCGACGACGGCATCAAGCTGGAGACCGAGAGCTACCGCCTGCTGGTCAACCCGACCGGCCGCTTCGAGATCGGCGGCCCGATGGGCGACGCCGGCCTGACCGGCCGCAAGATCATCATCGACACCTACGGCGGCTACGCCCGCCACGGTGGCGGCGCCTTCTCCGGCAAGGACCCGTCCAAGGTCGACCGCTCGGCCGCGTACGCGATGCGCTGGGTCGCGAAGAACGTCGTGGCCGCGGGTCTCGCCGCGCGCTGCGAGGTCCAGGTCGCGTACGCGATCGGCAAGGCCGAGCCGGTCGGTCTCTTCGTCGAGACCTTCGGTACGGCGACGATCGACACGGACAAGATCGAGCAGGCCATCTCGGAGGTCTTCGACCTCCGCCCGGCCGCGATCATCCGCGACCTCGACCTGCTCCGCCCGATCTACTCCCAGACGGCCGCGTACGGCCACTTCGGGCGCGCGCTGCCCGACTTCACGTGGGAGAAGACCGACCGCGTGGACGCGCTGCGCAAGGCGGCGGGCCTGTAGGCCTTGAGTCTTTGATCGGCCCGAAGGGCCCTGTTCTCCTCGGGGAGAGCCGGGCCCTTCGGCGTGTCCGGGCCGCTTCGGGGCGGGCCCGGTGTCAGTGCGCTCTGGTAGGAATGCACGTGTGAGCAGCGAGAACGACAGGGGCGACGAGGGCGGGGAGCCGGAGCAGCTTGCGTTGATCCGGGAGAGCGTGCGGGCTGCCAAGGTGCCGAAGGCGAAGCCGCGTACGTGGCGGGGGGCGCCCTTGGCGGACGAGCTGCCGGTGGCGCGGGTGCTCGTGGACAAGGGGGTGCTGCATCTCGACCGGTACTTCGAGTACGCGGTGCCGAAGGAGCTGGACGCCGCCGCGCAGCCGGGTGTGCGGGTACGGGTGCGCTTCGGGGCGGGGAACCGGAACGTGCGGGACGGGCGGCGCGAAGGCGGCGGGCTGATCGACGGGTTTCTCGTCGAGCGGGTCGCCGAGGCCGAGTACCAGGGCCCACTGGCCGCGCTCGCGCAGGTCGTGTCGCCGGAGCCGGTGCTCGACGCGGAGCTGCTGGGGCTGACGCGGGCGGTCGCCGACCGGTACGCGGGGAGCCTCGCCGATGTGCTGCAGCTCGCGATCCCGCCGCGTCATGCGAAGGCCGAGGCCCGGGAGTTTCCCGCTCCGCCCGCGCCGCCGGGGGCCCCGGACGCGGGGTCCTGGGCGCGGTACGAGCGGGGCGCCGATTTCGTGGGGTCGCTGGCGGCGGGGGGCGCGCCGCGGGCGGTGTGGACGGCGCTGCCGGGGCCCGAGTGGGCCGACGAGATCGCGCGGGCCGTGCGGGCGACGCTGGCCTCCGGGCGCGGGGCTCTGGTCGTCGTCCCGACCGTGCGGCTCGCGGCGCGCGTCGATGCCGCGCTGCGCGAGCAGTTGGGGGAGGGACAGCATGCGTTGCTGACCGCCGATGCCGGTCAGCAGCGGCGGTATTCCGAGTGGCTTGCCGTGCGGCGCGGGGCGGTGCGGGCTGTCGTCGGGACCCGGGCGGCCATGTTCGCCCCGGTGCGTGATCTCGGCCTTGTGGTGGTCTGGGAGGACGGGGACCAGCATCACAGCGACGACCATGCCCCGTTCCCGCACGTGCGGGAGGTTCTGGAGCTGCGGGCCACGCGGGACAAGTGCGCGTTCCTGCTGGGGAGTTGGAGCTGCACCGTCGAGGCGGCCCAGCTGGTGCGGAGCGGGTGGGCCGCTGCCGTGAGCGCGCCGCGGGACGTCGTACGGCGGGTCGCCCCGCTCGTACGCACCGTGGGGGACCGCGATGTGGCGCGCGACGAGGCGGCGCGGGCCGCCCGGCTGCCGAGCCTCGCCTGGGAGGTGGCGCGGACCGCGCTGCGCGAGGGCCCGGTGCTGGTGCAGGTGCCGAGGCGGGGGTACGTGCCGCGGCTCGCGTGCCAGCGGTGCCGTGAGCCCGCCCGGTGCCGGCAGTGCGCGGGGCCCTTGGAGGCGCGGGAGGCCACCGGGGTGCTCGCGTGCGGGTGGTGCGGCCGCGAGGAAGGGGGCTGGCAGTGCGCCGAGTGCGGGGGGACCCGGTTGCGGGCGCAGGTCGTCGGGGCGCGGCGCACCGCCGAGGAGTTGGGGCGGGCGTTCTCCACCGTTCCGGTGCGGACGTCGGGGCGCGAGCAGGTGCTCGACACGGTGCCGGGGACGCCCGCGCTCGTCGTGAGCACGCCGGGGGCCGAGCCGGTCGCCGAGGGCGGGTACGCGGCGGCGCTGCTGCTCGATGGTTGGGCGATGCTGGGGCGGGCCGATCTGCGGGCGGGGGAGGAGGCGCTGCGGCGGTGGATCGCGGCGTCCGCGTTGGTGCGGCCGCAGGAGGTGGGGGGCGCGGTGGTCGTGGTCGCCGAGCCGACGTTGCGGCCCGTGCAGGCGCTGGTGCGGTGGGATCCCGTGGGGCATGCGGTGCGGGAGCTCGCGGACCGGGCGGAGCTCGGGTTTCCGCCGGTGTCGCGGATGGCGGCGGTCACGGGGACGGCGGAGGCGGTCGCCGGGTTCATGGCGGCGGTGGAACTGCCGGGAGACGCGGAGGTGTTGGGGCCGGTTCCGGTGCCGGAGGCGATACCGGGTGGGGCGCGGCGGGGTGGGGGGCCGCCGGCCGGGGAGCAGTGGGAGCGGGTGCTGGTGCGGGTGCCGCCGGGGAGCGGGGCGGTGCTGGCACGCGCCCTGAAGCAGGCGCAGGCGGCGCGGATGGCCCGGGGGGCGGGGGAGCCGGTTCGGGTGCGGGTGGATCCGCTGGATATCGGGTGACCGTGCGGGGCGGCGCCGGGGCCGGGCCCGGCGCCGCCGTTCGCGGCGAAGGAAGGTGGAGCAGGCGTCAGGAGGGAGCCGTCAGCGGCGGGCGCCGTGCGTCACGCGCGACCGGCCGGGGCGCAGACCGTCGCGTTGCTCAGGCGGCGCAGCGCGGCCTCCGCGAGGAGCGCGACGGAGACGACCGCGAGCAGCGGCTGCAACGGGGCCCAGTAACTGAGCGCGCCGGACGTGCCGATCAGCAGCAGCACCAGCTTGTTGCAGACCGGGCAGCCCACCGCGAAGAACGACAGCACCGCGCCCGCCGCGCCGAAGCGGCTCATCCGCTCAGTGCGGGGCGCCGAGACGTACGTACCGAGGACGAGTCCGGCGAGGACCGAGGTCAGGGCGAGGGCCGGATAGTTCCACCACTGGACGGGGACGGAACGGCTGAACAGCGGGTTGGGCACGACATCCGTGGGGATGCCGACGACGGCGGCGGTGACGAGCGCACCGGCGCCCGCGACCCACCACTGCCGGGCCCGCCACGCGAGCAGCGACCGGCCCGCCCGGCTGACAGAGCGCCGGGAAGAGCGTATGAGGAAGGACTCCGTTCAACTGCGGGAAGAGGGAAGGCAGGACCACACGGGTCGGCCTAGATCCGCAGGACGGAGTGGGTGGCGGGCGGTGGGGGCGGCTCCGGTCCGCAGGCACGGGCGTGGACGGCGTCCGGGGCGAACCGCGGTGTGACGTCGGGCGCCAGGGCGGCGCCGGCCAGGGCGGGCGCGTGCGCCTCGCTCTGGGCGCGGGAGGGGCCGGACTCGGCGACGGCCTTGACCTTGCCGCACGGCGTCATGGACGCGGCCGACGCCTCGGGCTGCGCCGCGGCTCGCTCGCCCGACCGCGCCTCGATCTGCGTGACCGATGCCCGTTCGACGGTCACCGGCTGCTGGTCCATGGCGCGCGAGAACACGCACAGCACCCCGACGAAGGCCACAAGGAGCGCGAGGGTTCCGCGCAGCACGACCGACGTCGCGGCCGAACGCGGTACCCATCGCCTCATGTCGGACACCCTATGCCACACACTTCTGCCTCCCCGTGCGCCAGGTCGCGCACGGGGAGGCAGAGGTATGTGACGCGGTGGCTCAGCCGTGGCGGGCTCAGCCGTGCCGCGGGCCGGGGAAGGCGCTGGGCCGCGAGTCGTCGCGCAGGCCCGTCGTGACCGCCGTCGGCTGGGTGGGCAGCGCGCGGGCGGCGGGCACCAACGGGCCCGCTCCCATCGGCACCGTGGGACGCGGGGCCCCGGCCGGGGACGGCACGGCGGACGTCGGAGACGCCGGGGCCTCCGCCCCGCGCTCGGCCTCGGCCGCCGCCTGGGTGACCGCCCTGCGGGCCCCGTACCGGCGGTGCACCGCCTGCTTGGTGACGCCGAGCGCGGAGCCCACCGCGTCCCACGAGAACCCCAGTGAACGGTCGAAGTCCACGGCTGCGGTGACCAACGTCTCGACGCTGTCGCGCAGTTCCTGGGCGAGACGGACGGTGGGGGCGGGCGCCCTCCCGTAGACGACGAACCCCGCGGAGGGGCCGGAGCGGCGCGGGCGGTAGACGTTGCCCAGCTGTGCGGTGAGGGTGCGCAGTGCGTCCACCTGACGGCGGACCCGCTCGATGTCCCGCACAAGAAGATGCAGGCTGGCCCGTGCCTGGGCGTCGTGGGTTGCGTGGTCGGCCATGAACAAGCCTCTCGAACCGGCGATGAAAAAGGATCGGGCCACGCTCGCGTCAGGCGACACCGACGAAGACGAGTGAGCGATGACGGATGACTGAATGCGGCCCATGACTGGTCAACTCTTTCTTGACCAACGCGCCATCCGGTGTCGGGTCACGCTGTTCGGGCGTATCCGCATATGCGAGGGGCGCACGTCACGGCGTGCGCCCCGTACGCGCCCGCCGGACGGCGCCCATAGACTGGTGCGCTGCCCGTGACCCTGCCCCGAGAGGCTGTACGCCACCGATGAAGCTCGTCTTCGCAGGCACCCCCGAGGTCGCCGTTCCCGCCCTGGACGCCCTGATCGCCTCCGACCGGCACGAGGTCGCCGCGGTCGTCACCCGGCCCGACGCCCCGGCGGGGCGCGGCCGTCGCCTGGTCGCGAGCCCGGTCGCCCAGCGGGCGGAGGAGGCCGGCATCGAGGTGCTCAAGCCGGCCAAGCCGCGCGACGAGGAGTTCCTGGCGCGGCTGCGCGAGATCGCCCCGGACTGCTGCCCGGTCGTCGCGTACGGGGCGCTGCTCCCGAAGGTCGCGCTCGACGTGCCCGCCCACGGCTGGGTCAACCTGCACTTCTCGCTGCTGCCCGCGTGGCGGGGCGCCGCGCCCGTGCAGCACGCGGTGATGGCGGGCGACGAGATCACCGGTGCGTCCACGTTCCTCATCGAGGAGGGGCTCGACTCCGGGCCCGTGTACGGGACGGTGACCGAGGCGGTCCGTGCCACCGACACCAGCGGCGACCTGCTCACCCGCCTCGCGTTCGCGGGCGCCGGGCTGCTCTCCGCGACGATGGACGGGATCGAGGACGGCACGGTGCAGGCCGTGCCGCAGCCCGCCGACGGCGTCACGCTCGCGCCGAAGATCACCGTGGACGACGCCCGGATCGACTGGAACGCCCCCGCCCTCCGGGTCGACCGGGTCGTGCGCGGCTGCACGCCCGCGCCGGGTGCCTGGACCGAGTTCCGCGGCGAGCGGCTCAAGGTGCGCACGGCCGTCCTCGCGCCCGACCGCACGGACCTGGCGCCCGGCGAGATCGGCGCGGGCAAGAAGAACCTCTACGTGGGCACCGGTTCGCACGCCGTCGAGCTGCTCTGGGTGCAGGCGCAGGGCAAGAAGCCGATGGCCGCGGCGGACTGGGCGCGCGGCACCCGGATCGCCGAGGGGGAGACCCTGGGCTGACGGGCCCGCACGCCTTGGACCGACGGGCCCACGAGGACCGCTGTCGGCGCCGGGACGTACCCTGGGAGGGTTCATCCCGGCGTACGACCCGTGCGTAGCGCCCGTACGATCCCAGCAGCGGAGCACCTTTGAGCGACCAGCCCGGCCGGCCCCCTCGTAAGCCCGGCAAGCCCCACCGTCGTCCCAAGAAGGACCCCGTGCGCATCCTCGCCTTCGAGGCGCTGCGCGCGGTGGACGAGCGGGACGCGTACGCGAACCTCGTGCTGCCGCCGCTGCTGCGCAAGGCCCGCGAGAAGGGCGACTTCGACGGCCGGGACGCCGCGCTCGCGACCGAGCTGGTGTACGGGACGCTGCGCAGGCAGGGGACGTACGACGCGATCGTGGCGGCCTGCATCGACCGGCCGCTGCGGGAGGTCGACCCGCCGGTTCTCGACGTGCTGAATCTGGGTGTGCATCAGCTGCTCGGTACGCGCATCCCGACGCACGCCGCCGTGTCCGCGTCGGTCGAGCTGGCGCGTGTGGTGCTCGGCGACGGGCGGGCCAAGTTCGTCAACGCCGTGCTGCGGAAGGTCTCGCAGCATGATCTCGACGCGTGGGTCGAGCGGGTCGCGCCGCCCTACGACGAGGACCCCGACGACCATCTGGCCGTGGTGCATTCGCATCCGCGATGGGTCGTCTCCGCGCTGTGGGACTCGCTGGGCGGCGGCCGGGCCGGGATCGAGGACCTGCTCGAGGCCGACAACGAGCGGCCCGAGGTGACGCTCGTGGCGCGGCCCGGGCGGACCACGGCCGAGGCCGTACTCGCCGAGGTGGGCGAGGAGTCGGGGCTTCCCGGGCGCTGGTCGCCGTACGCCGTGCGACTCGCCGAGGGCGGTGAGCCGGGCTCGTTCGACATCGTGCGGTCCGGCCGTGCCGGAGTGCAGGACGAGGGAAGCCAGCTGGTGGCCATCGCACTCGCGAACGCTCCCATCGAGGGGCGCGACGAGAAGTGGCTCGACGGGTGCGCGGGCCCCGGCGGCAAGGCGGCCATGCTGGCCGGGCTCGCGAGTGAGCGGGGCGCGACGCTGCTCGCCTCCGAGAAGCAGCCGCACCGGGCCGGGCTCGTCGCGAAGGCGCTGGCCGGGAACCCGGGTCCGTACCAGGTGATCGCCGCGGACGGCACGCGGCCGCCGTGGGGGCCCGGGACGTTCGACCGGATCCTGATGGACGTTCCCTGTACGGGACTTGGTGCGCTGCGGCGGCGTCCGGAGGCGCGGTGGCGGCGGCGTCCCGAGGACCTGGACGGGTTCGGTCCGCTGCAGCGGGGGCTGCTGCGCAAGGCACTCGAGTCCGTGCGGGTGGGTGGCGTCGTGGGGTACGCGACGTGCTCGCCGCATCTAGCGGAGACGCGGGCGGTCGTGGACGACGTGCTGAAGCAGGTCGCCGGGGCGGAACTGGTCGACGCGCGGCCGTTGTTCGAGGGGGTGCCGGCGCTGGGGGAGGGGCCGGATGTGCAGTTGTGGCCGCATCTGCATGGGACCGATGCGATGTATCTGGCGTTGATCCGGCGTACGGCCTGAGTCGTGTCGCGGTCGTCCGGGGTTGAGGTCGCGGGGCGCTGCCCCGGGCCCCGCGCCTCAATCGCCGGCGGGGTTTGCAAGGCCTCGATTGCCGGATGGGCTTGAAAGGTCGCGGCTCAGTTTGTCCGGCCACCAGACCTTCGCCCCCACGTCCAGGAACAAGGACGTCACCAGCACCGACCTGACCACGAACGTGTCCAGGAGGACGCCCACCGCCACCGCGAAGCCGATTTCGGCGAAGGCGACCATGGGGAGTGTGCCGAGGGCCGCGAAGGTGCCCGCGAGGACCAGGCCCGCCGACGTGATCACCGCGCCGGTCGCGGCCAGGCCCGTGACGACGCCGGGGCGTGTGCCCTGGCGCGCGGCCTCCTCACGGATGCGGGTCGTGAGGAAGATGTTGTAGTCGATGCCGAGTGCCACCAGGAACACGAAGACGAACAGCGGGAAGTCCGTCGACTCGCCCGCGTAGTCGAAGATGTGGCGGAAGGCCAGCGCGCTGATGCCGAGGGCCGCGGCGAAGGACAGCACGACCGTCCCGATCAGCAGCAGCGGTGCCACCAGGGCCCGCAGCAGCAGGCCCAGGATCAGCAGGACGACCACCAGGACCAGCGGGATCACCAGCTTGTTGTCGTGCGTGGTCGCCCGGTCCATGTCGAGGAGGGCCGCCGTGCCGCCGCCCACCTTCGCCTCCGCGCCGTCCACGTCGTGCACCGCGGCCCGCACCCGGTCCACCGTGTCCTTGGCGGCCTGGCTGTCCGACGGCGCCGTCGTCGTCGCCTCGAAGAGGATCCGGCCGTCCGCCGCCGGCTTCGTGTTCGGCGGTACGCCGATGCTGCCGCGTACGACGCCCTCCGTCGTGGCGACCGCGCGCCGCACCTGTTCGCCCCGCTCCTGGTTGGCGACGATGACGAGCGGGTCGCCGGTGCCCGCGGGGAAGTACTCCGCCGAGACCTCCTGTCCCACGATCGAGTCGGGTTTGTCGGTGAACGAGTCGGCGTTGCTGATGCCCTCCGCCTTCAGCTGGATCAGGCCGAGGGAGAGCAGCGCGAGCGCCGCCGCCGTCGCGATCCAGATCAGGCGCGGGCGGCGCGCGATCTTCCGCCCGGTGCGCGCCCACACGCCCCGCTCGGTGGGTTCCGGCGAGCCGAGGTGCGGGATCACGGGCCAGAACAGCCAGCGGCCGAAGATCACCAGCAGGGCGGGGAACAGCGTCAGCATCGCGAGCAGGGCGACGGCGACGCCGATCGCCGAGACCGGGCCGAGGCCGCGCGTCGAGTTCATTTCGGCCGTCAGCAGCACCAGCATGCTCAGCACGACCGTCGCGCCCGAGGCGAGCACCGCGGGGCCCGCCCGGTGCAGGGCGAGCGCCATCGCCTCGTGCCGGTCCTCGTGCCTGCGCAGTTCCTCGCGGTAGCGGGCGACGAGTAGCAGCGCGTAGTCCGTCCCCGCGCCGAACACGAGGACGGTGAGGATGCCCGCGCTCTGCCCGTTCACCGTCAGCCCGGCGTGCTCGGCCAGCAGATAGATCAGCGCCTGCGCCGTGAACAGGGCCGCCACCACGCTCAGCACCGGCACCAGCAGCAGGGACGGACTGCGGTACGTGAACAGCAGGATCACGATGACGATGCCGAGCGCGGAGAACAGCAGCGTCGAGTCGATGCCCTCGAAGGCCTCGGAGAAGTCCGCGGAGGTGCCGCCGGGCCCGGTGACGTGGACCTGAAGCCCCTCCGCCGACGTGCCGGTCAGTTCCTTGACGGAGTCCACCGCGGGCCCGATCCGCTCCCAGCCCTTGGCGTCCATCGTGATCGGGACGTAGACCTGGGCCGCAGACGGCCGGCGGCGTTCGTCGAGGAGCGGGCCGCGGGTCTCCGTGCCCCGCACCCCGTGCGCGGTCAGCTGCTTGATCTGCGCGACGTCCTTGGCGATCCGGGCCCGGTCCGCGACGGTGAGCCCGCCCTCGCGCGCGTAGATCACCACGGCGGGGATCGTCTCCGGCCTGAAGTCCTTGGAGAGGTCGAGGACTTGGGTGGACTCCGCGGAGCCGGGCAGCCAGGACTGCGCGTCGTTGTCCTGGGCGTCGGTGAGCTTCTGGGCGAGCGGCGCCGTACCGACGATGACCACCAGCCACAGCAGCAGCACCAGCCACTTGCTGCGCCGCCCGCACACCAGCCACGCCACGCCGCGGCGTCCGGGCGTCGTGCTCACCGTGCTCTGCTCGTCCGCCATGGCGTCCCCCGCTGCGTCGTGCGCGGTGCTCCTGGGGGCCGCAGTCCGGCCCCTCCTGCGAGCCGCCAAGAATGGCATGGGCGGGCACGGCTCGGTATCGGTCTCACGTATTGGTCCGGACCGAGGCGGAGCGGGCGCCCGGGGCATGGCACGCTTGGGGCATGGCCGTGCAGATCAACCCCAGCATCCTGTCCGCGGACTTCGCCCGCCTTGCCGACGAGGCAAAGGCCGCCGAAGGCGCCGATTGGCTCCATGTCGACGTCATGGACAACCACTTCGTCCCGAACCTGACCCTGGGGGTTCCGGTCGTAGAGTCGCTGGCGCGCGCGACGGACACCCCGTTGGACTGCCATCTGATGATCGAGGACCCCGATCGCTGGGCCCCTCAGTACGTCGAAGCGGGTGCCGGGTCCGTCACCTTCCACGCGGAGGCGGCAGCCGCCCCCGTCCGCCTCGCGCGCGAGATCCGCGCCAAGGGCGCCCGCGCGTCGATGGCCCTGAAGCCGGCGACGCCGATCGAGCCGTACGAGGATCTGCTCCCCGAGCTCGACATGCTGCTGATCATGACGGTTGAGCCGGGATTCGGCGGGCAGGCGTTCCTGGACATCATGCTGCCCAAGATCCGCCGCACCCGTGAGCTGATCGGAAAGCACGGTCTGGAGCTGTGGCTGCAGGTCGACGGCGGAGTGTCCGCCGCGACGATCGAGCGGTGCGCCGAGGCGGGCGCCGACGTCTTCGTGGCCGGTTCGGCGGTCTACGGGGCGAAGGATCCGGCGGAGGCGGTACGTGCACTGCGCACCCAGGCGGAAGGCGCCACCGCGTCCGCGGCCTGGGCGTGCGACCACTGAGCCACGGGTTCGTGAACGGCGTCCATCGGGGCTGATCAACCGCGTCGGATCTGCAAGGATGAACGGCGTATCCAGGTTGTGCGCAGCAGTCGATCCGAAAGTCGACTCGCGAGTCGATTCGTGAGCAGCAGTCGATTTCATGGCTTAAGAGAAGTTTCGTGACGTAAGAGAAGTGAGGAGAACGCCGTGTCCGCATCATCGGCGGGACGGGCGGCCCTGCGGATGGGACCCGCGGAGCTGGTGCAGGCGGCGGCCATGGCCCGTCGCTTCTACCTCGAGAACAAGTCCAAGATCCAGATCGCCGAGGAGTTCGGCGTGAGCCGCTTCAAGGTGGCGCGGGTTCTCGAGACGGCCCTCGAGCGGGATCTCGTACGCATCGAGATCCGGGTCCCTGCCGAGCTGGACGCCGAGCGTTCCGACGCGCTGCGGGCCCGCTACGGGCTGCGCCACGCGGTCGTGGTCGAGTCGCCCGCCGAGGTCGACGAGTCCCCCGACCCGGAGAACCTGGGCGAGGTCGCGGCCGATCTGCTGGGCGAGCTGGTCACCGAGGGCGATGTGCTCGGCCTCGCGTGGGGCCGCTCCACCATCCACATGGCGGCCGCCCTCGACCGGCTTCCGCCGTGCACCGTGGTGCAGTTGACGGGCGTGTACGACGCGGGGACCGCGGAGCGCGGCTCCGTGGAGGCCGTGCGGCGTGCGGCGCAGGTGTCCGGCGGCGACGCGCACCCCATCTACGCGCCGATGCTGCTGCCGGACGCCGCGACGGCGGCGGCGCTGCGCAACCAGACGGGGATCGCCCGCGCCTTCGAGTACTTCGACAAGGTCACCGTCGCGTGCGTGTCCATCGGCTCTTGGGAGCCGGGCATCTCGACCGTGCACGACATGCTCAGCGACGAGGAGCGTGCGCACTACGCGTCCCTCGGTGTCGCGGCGGAGATGTCGGCGCACCTGTTCGACGCGCAGGGGCGTCGGGTCGGGCGTGACCTCGGGGAGCGGTGCATCACCGTCGAGGCGGACCGGCTTCGGCGGATTCCGGAGGTCGTGGCCATCGCGGGCGGCCAGCGGAAGGCTGCCGCCATTGACGCGGTACTGCGGTCGGGCCTCGTGACCAGCCTGGTCACGGATACGGCCGCGGCGGACTTCTTGCTGGCGGCCGGGTCGGCGCCGAAGCCGGCGCTGCAGCGGGCGGATCCGGACGGGGTGTGAGGCCGGAGGCGGGGTTGACGTCTCGGGGCTCTGCCCCGGACCCCGCGCCTCAATCGCCGGCGGGGCTTGATTTGGAGGATCGGTGGGCGTGCGGCGGGTTGATCTTCAGGGCGTGGTCGACAAGGACGGGTTCATGGAGCGGTGTGCCGCCGCGCTCGAACTGCCGTCGTGGTTCGGGCGGAACTGGGACGCCCTCGCCGACGCCCTCGGCGACCCCGGGCAACTGCCCGAGGCCCCCGAGGGCGAGGCGCTCGCCGTTGTCGTGACCGGGTGGGCCGCCTTCGAGGCTGCCCACCCGGAGCAGTGGGCGATCGCCCGTGAGGTGTTCGCACAGGCGTCGGCCGCGCGGATCCGCCTCGAACTTGGATGATCATCCAGGCCGGCCCCCTGACCTTGGGACGTTCGGCCCGAAGACGCGCCTGCGAGCGGCATGGGAAAATGAAGTACGTGCTTTGTGCCCCGGGAGCAGACTTCCGGGGACCCCCTTCTACCGACTGGGATGTCCGCACGTGCGTTTCCTCAATGACATCAAGCCCGCGTACGACCTGACGTACGACGACGTCTTCATGGTGCCGAGCCGGAGCGCCGTCGGCTCCCGGCAGGCCGTGGACCTTTCGTCGCCGGACGGTACGGGCACCACGATTCCGCTGGTCGTCGCCAACATGACCGCGATCGCCGGGCGCCGCATGGCCGAGACCGTCGCCCGTCGTGGCGGGCTCGTCGTCATTCCGCAGGACATTCCGATCGACGTCGTCACCGAGGTCATCGGCTGGGTCAAGACGCGCCACCTGGTGCTCGACACCCCGATCGTCCTCGCGCCGACGCAGACCGTCGCGGACGCCCTCGCGCTGCTCAACAAGCGCGCGCACAACGCCGGTGTCGTCGTCGACGGCGAGCAGCGGCCCGTCGGCGTCGTCACCGACCAGGACCTGACCGGCGTCGACCGCTTCACGCAGCTGTCCGAGGTCATGTCCAAGGACCTGCTGCTGCTCGACGCGGACATCGACCCGCGCGACGCCTTCAACAAGCTCGACGGCGCCAACCGCCGCTACGCCCCGGCCGTGGACAAGGACGGCAGGCTGGCGGGCATCCTGACGCGTACGGGCGCGCTCCGTGCCACCCTCTACACCCCGGCCACCGACGCCAACGGCAAGCTGCGCATCGCCGCCGCCGTCGGCATCAACGGCGACGTCGCGGGCAAGGCCAAGCAGCTGCTCGACGCCGGTGCCGACACGCTCGTCATCGACACGGCCCACGGCCACCAGGAGTCGATGATCGAGGCGATCAAGAAGGTCCGCGCGCTCGACCCGCAGGTGCCGATCGTCGCGGGCAACATCGTGGCCGCCGAGGGCGTCAAGGACCTCATCGAGGCCGGCGCCGACATCATCAAGGTCGGTGTCGGACCCGGCGCCATGTGCACCACGCGCATGATGACCGGCGTCGGCCGTCCGCAGTTCTCCGCCGTCCTGGAGTGCGCCGCCGAGGCCAAGAAGTACGGCAAGCACGTGTGGGCCGACGGTGGCGTCCGGCACCCGCGCGACGTCGCCATGGCGCTCGCCGCCGGCGCGTCGAACGTGATGATCGGTTCCTGGTTCGCGGGCACCTACGAGTCCCCGGGCGACCTCCAGCACGACGCCAAGGGCCGCGCCTACAAGGAGTCCTTCGGCATGGCCTCCGCGCGCGCCGTGAAGAACCGGACGAGCGACGAGTCCTCCTACGACCGCGCCCGCAAGGCGCTCTTCGAGGAGGGCATCTCCACCTCGCGGATGTTCCTCGACCCGGAGCGTCCGGGCGTCGAGGACCTGATCGACTCGGTCATCGCGGGCGTCCGCTCCTCGTGCACGTACGCCGGTGCCAACTCGCTCGCCGAGTTCGAGCAGCGCGCCACCATCGGCATCCAGTCCGCCGCCGGTTACGCCGAGGGCAAGCCGCTGCACGCCAGCTGGAGCTGACCCCACCCAGACCCCGGCGCGACCCCGTCGCGAACCCCGCGTCCCTCTCCGGAGGGGCGCGGGGTTTTGTCGTATTCGGCCAATCCGCGCGCAATGGACGAAAGGTCGCGCGCAACGATCGTTCGATCCTCGGAACGTAGCGCAACGATCATGCGCGACTGCGCAAGGTTGCTGCATTACACCTGAGAACAGAACTCCTCTAGAGTCATCCGCTGTACGTTGCGTGGCGGGGGTTCGGCCTGCTCGGCGGGACCCGTTTTCCGGGTGTGCTCCGCCGCGTCCCCCTCGCTGCGGTCAACCCCACCCGGCAGCGATCAAGGAGCCAGTCCGTGCTCGATCACGGCGCACCACCGCGCACCCCGCAAGCCCCCACGCCCGTGGGGTTCGGCGCCCGCCTCATGCGGCGCAAGCCGGTGGACCTGCTGGTCGCGGAGGGCGGCCAGGGAGAAGGCGGATCGCTGCGGCGCTCCCTCGGGCTCTGGCAGCTCACCATGATCAGCATCGGTGCCACGCTCGGCACCGGCATCTTCGTGGTGCTCGGCGAGGCCGTTCCGAAGGCCGGTCCCGCCGTCACGCTGTCCTTCGTGATCGCCGGCCTCACGGCGCTCTTCTCGGCGCTCTCGTACGCCGAGCTGGCCGGCACGATCCCGGTCGCCGGATCCTCCTACTCGTATGCGTACGCAACGATGGGCGAACTTCTCGCCTGGGTCTGCGGCTGGTGCCTGGTCCTGGAGTACGGCGTCTCGGTCGCCGCGGTCGCCGTCGGCTGGGGCGAGTACCTCAACGAGCTGCTCGACGGGACGATAGGCGTCACCATCCCGGCCGCGCTGTCCGCGCCGCCCGGTGACGGCGGAATCTTCAACCTGCCCGCGCTCATCGTGGTGCTGCTCGCCATGGTGTTCCTGCTGGGCGGCGCCAAGGAGTCCGCGCGCGCCAACACCATCATGGTCGCCGTGAAGATCGCGGCCCTGATCCTCTTCTGCGCCATCGGCTTCATGGGCTTCAAGTCCGGCAACTACGAGGACTTCATGCCGCTCGGCATGGCGGGCGTCAGCGCCGCCGGTGCCACGCTCTTCTTCTCGTACATCGGCTTCGACGCCGCCTCCACCGCCGGCGAGGAGGCGAAGAACCCGCAGCGCGACCTGCCCCGCGCCATCATGCTGTCGCTGATCATCGTCACCGCGCTGTACGTCCTCGTGGCCGCCGTCGCCGTCGGCGCCCGTCGCTGGACGGACTTCACGGACTCCGAGGCGACGCTCGCCGCGATCATGAAGGACGTCACAGGGCAGCCGTTCTGGGGCACGGTGCTCGCCGCCGGTGCCGTCATCGCCATCGCGTCCGTCGTGCTCACCGTGCTATACGGCCAGACCCGTGTGCTCTTCGCGATGTCCCGCGACGGCCTCGTGCCCAAGAGCTTCGCCAAGGTGCACCCGAAGACCGGGGCGCCGCGCGCCAACACGATCATCGTCTCCCTGTTCTGCGGCATCCTCGCGGCCGCCGTCCCGCTCGGCCAGCTCGCCGACGCCACCAGCATCGGCACGCTCTTCGCGTTCGCCCTGGTCAACATCGCCGTGATCATCCTGCGCCGGACCCGCCCCGACATGAAGCGCACCTTCCGCGTGCCGCTCTCGCCGGTCCTGCCGATCGCGGGCTTCGCGTTCTGCGTGTGGATGATGGGCAGCCTGTCCGCTATCACCTGGATCGTCTTCGGTGTCTGGATGGCCGTCGGTCTCGTGTTCTACTTCAGTTACGGGATGCGCCGCTCCCGCCTGGCCGCCTCTGACACAGGCCTCGTAGACGCAGAAAAGTGAACCTCCTGCCTTGCTGAACGATCTCGACGAACGCATCGTGCACGCCCTCGCCGAGGACGCCCGCCGCTCCTACGCGGACATCGGCCAGCTGGTCGGCCTGTCCGCGCCCGCCGTGAAACGCCGCGTGGACCGGCTGCGGGCCACCGGCGCGATCACCGGGTTCACGGTGCGCGTCGACCCGGCCGCGCTCGGCTGGGAGACCGAGGGGTTCATCGAGATGTACTGCCGCTCCAACACCTCGCCGGAGGCGATCCGGCGGGGCCTGGAGCGTTATCCAGAGGTCGTGTCCGCGTCCACCGTCACCGGGGACGCGGACGCGCTCGTCCAGATCTTCGCCTCCGACATGCGGCACTTCGAGCGGGTCCTGGAGCGGATCGCGGGGGAGCCCTTCGTCGAGCGGACGAAATCCGTGCTGGTCCTGTCGCCGCTGATGCGGCGCTTCACCTCGGGTTCGCCCGCCTAGCGGGAATCCCACGCCTGCGCACGGCCTCGCGCAACGAATCGCCGTTCCGCGCGAAAATCACGCAACGAACAGCTCGGCAGCGTGCAACAGGTGCTTCTTGTCCGCGGTGGCGGGTCCCCGTAGCTTTTTGGTGACCCCGAACCCCGCCCCGTACCGGTTGAGGACACCCATGCGCACCGCCCTGCTCCAGAGCTCAGGACACCCCGGCTCCACCACCGCGAACCTCAAGGTTCTCGACGCGGCCGCGGGCCGGGCCGCCGCGGCGGGCGCCGGCATCCTCGTGACCTCGGAGATGTTCCTGACCGGGTACGCGATCGGCGACGACGTGGCCCGGCTCGCCGAGTCCGCCGACGGGGACTCCGCCGACGCCGTCGCGGAGATCGCCCACCGGCACGGCCTCGCCGTCGCCTACGGCTACCCCGAGCGGGACGGCGAGACGGTCTACAACGCCGTACAGCTGATCTCCGCCGAAGGCGCCCGCCTCACGAACTACCGCAAGACGCACCTCTTCGGCTGCTTCGAGCGCGAGCAGTTCACGCCCGGCGAGCAGCCCGTCGTGCAGGCCGAGGTGAACGGTCTGCGGGTCGGCCTGATGATCTGCTACGACGTCGAGTTCCCGGAGAACGTACGGGCCCACGCCCTCGCCGGCACCGACCTGCTGCTCGTGCCGACGGCGCAGATGCACCCCTTCCAGTTCGTCGCCGAATCGGTCGTGCCGGTGCGCGCCTTCGAGAACCAGCTGTACGTCGCGTACGTCAACCGGGTCGGCCCCGAGGGCGAGTTCGAGTTCGTCGGGCTCTCCACGCTCGCGGGGCCCGACGGGGTGGCTCGCGCCCGCGCGGGCCGCGGCGAGGAGCTGGTGTTCGCCGACGCCGACCCCGACTTCCTCGCCGCCTCCCGCGCGGCCAACCCGTATCTGAGCGACCGCCGCCCGTCCCTGTACGGCCCGCTCACCTCCTGAGGCCCCGCCCCCCCCGGCCCTGCCTCAACTCCCGCTTCCTGCCCAGCACTTCAGTACCCCGCAAGGAGTCCGCACCCCATGACGTCCACGGTGCCCACCGCCGCCCAGCACACCGAGGGCCAGCCGCCCATCACGATGTTCGGGCCGGACTTCCCGTACGCGTACGACGACTTCCTCGCCCACCCGGCGGGCCTCGGCCAGATACCCGCGACCGAGCACGGCACGGAGGTCGCGGTCATCGGCGGCGGTCTGTCCGGCATCGTCGCCGCGTACGAGCTGATGAAGATGGGCCTCACGCCCGTCGTGTACGAGGCCGACCAGATCGGCGGCCGGCTGCGCACGGTCGGCTTCGAGGGCACCCCGCCGCAGGCCTCCGGTCTGACCGCCGAGATGGGCGCGATGCGCTTCCCGCCGTCGTCCACGGCGCTGCAGCACTACATCGACATGGTCGGCCTCAAGACCAGGGCGTTCCCCAACCCGCTGTCCGAGGCCACGCCCTCGACCGTCGTCGACCTCAAGGGCGAGTCCCACTACGCCGAGACGATCGCCGACCTGCCGCAGGTCTACCGCGACGTCGCCGAGGCCTGGAACAAGTGCCTCGACGAGGGCGCCGACTTCTCCGACATGAACCAGGCGATGCGCGAGCGCGACGTGCCGCGCATCCGCGAGATCTGGGGCAAGCTCGTCGAGAAGCTCGACAACCAGACCTTCTACGGCTTCCTCTGCGAGTCCGAGGCGTTCAAGTCCTTCCGGCACCGCGAGATCTTCGGCCAGGTCGGCTTCGGCACCGGCGGCTGGGACACCGACTTCCCGAACTCCATCCTGGAGATCCTGCGCGTCGTCTACACCGAGGCCGACGACCACCACCGCGGCATCGAGGGCGGCTCGCAGCAGCTGCCGCTGCGCCTGTGGGAGCGCGAGCCGCAGAAGATCGTGCACTGGGCGCCCGGCACCTCGCTGTCCAGCCTGCACGCGGACGGCAAGCCGCGCCCGGCCGTCACCCGGCTGTCCCGCACCGCCGGGAACCACATCACCGTCACGGACGCCGACGGCGACATCCGCACGTACAAGGCCGCCATCTTCACGGCCCAGTCGTGGATGCTGCTGTCCAAGGTCGACTGCGACGACTCGCTCTTCCCGATCGACCACTGGACGGCGATCGAGCGCACGCACTACATGGAGTCCAGCAAGCTGTTCGTGCCGGTGGACCGGCCGTTCTGGCTCGACAAGGACGAGGACACCGGCCGTGACGTCATGTCGATGACGCTCACGGACCGGATGACGCGCGGCACGTACCTGCTGGACGACGGTCCGGACAAGCCCGCCACGATCTGCCTCTCCTACACCTGGTGCGACGACAGCCTGAAGTGGCTGCCGCTGTCGGCCAACGAGCGCCTCGAAGTGATGCTGAAGTCGCTCGGCGAGATCTATCCCAAGGTCGACATCCGCAAGCACATCATCGGCAACCCGGTGACCGTGTCCTGGGAGAACGAGCCGTACTTCATGGGCGCGTTCAAGGCGAACCTGCCGGGCCACTACCGCTACCAGCGCCGCCTGTTCACGCACTTCATGCAGGAGACGCTGCCCGAGGACCGGCGCGGCATCTTCCTCGCCGGCGACGACATCTCGTGGACGGCCGGCTGGGCCGAGGGTGCCGTGCAGACCGCGCTGAACGCCGTGTGGGGCGTCATGCACCACCTGGGCGGCAGCACGGACGCGTCGAACCCCGGCCCGGGCGACGTGTTCGAGGAGATCGCGCCGGTGGAGCTCCCGGAGGACTAGACGCTCAGAGGGGTCAGACGCCCGCCGCGCGCGCCTTCTCGTACACCTCCGCCGCGACGTCCTTGAGCTCCTGGGCGTCGCGGGCCTGGCCCTGGAGTTCGAGCAGGATCTCCTCCAGGCCCACCTCGTCGTGCGCGACCAGGTCCTCGACGATCTGGTCGACGCTGCCGTGGAACGGCCTGCGGTCCTCGCCGGTGTACGGATCGCGCGTGTGGTTCGCGTTGGCGCGCAGCACCGTCCGGAGGGGAGCGGTGCGGCCGCGCTCCTCGGCGAGGGCCTGGAGGTCGGCCCACTGCTGCTTCAGTTTCTCCGCGCCCATCGCCGCGGGCATCCAGCCGTCCGCCTTGTCGACCAGGCGGCGGGCCGACCGCGGGCTGTTCGCCGGGAGCAGGATCGGCAGCGGTCCCGCGGGCTTCGGGCCGACCACCGACGGCGCGATCGTCGTCAGCTCGCCCTCGTACGCCACCGGGTCCGGGCCCCACACCGCGCGGCACACGTCGAGCAGCTCGTCGAGCACCTTGCCGCGCCGCTCGAAGGGGGCCACGCCCGCCGCCGCGTACTCGTCGTGCGACCAGCCCGTGCCGAACCCCGCGACGACGCGGCCCCCGCTCGCCGCGTCCAACGAGGCCAGCGAGCGTGCCAGTTGGAACGGGATGTGCAGCGGCGCCACCAGGACGCTGGTGCCGAGCCGGGCGCGGGACGTCGCGGCCGCCGCCAGGGTGAGCGCGACGAACGGGTCGGCGACCGAGCGGTACTGGTCGGGCCACGGCAGGCCCGGGATCCCGTACAGGCCCTGGCGGGCGGGCTCGGGGTACAGGACCCGCTCGAACACCCACAGGCTGTCGTAGCCCACGGCCTCCGCCGCGCGCGCCACGTCCGGGACGTCCCTGCCGATGTCGTACTGCTTCATCTGGGGCAGGCCGAGGCCGAGTCGGGTGGTCGTCGCCATGCTCGTGCTCCTTCGCTCGACAGCGCGCGTCGTCGTGTCAACGCCCATATGCGGTACGGAAGTTCCCGACGTGCCGACCGGGTCAGTCCGGCAGCGGGGTGAGCAGCATGCGGCCGACCAGGCCCACCGAGGCGTCGAGGCGGTGCGCGAACTCGGCCTCCACGGACGGCAGGTCGCGCAGCGCCCACAGCGCGCGGGCCGCACCCCACGCGCCGTCGCGGGCGCGCTCCAGGCTCCACGCGCCGAGCAGATGGGTCAGCGGATCGGCGACCTGGAGCAGATCGGGGCCCGGCATCAGCTCTTCGCGGATGCGTTCCTCCAGCGTGACGAGGAGGTCGCCCACGCGCTCGAACTCGTCCTCCAGGGCATCCGGTTCGCAGCCCAGCGTGCGACACGCGTCCACGACGGCGAGCGCCAGATCGTGCCCGATGTGCGCATTGATGCCCGCGAGCGCGAACTGCAACGGGCGTACGCCGGGATGCCGGCGGAGCTGGAACAGGGGCCGCCAGCAGGCGGGCGGGCGCGCGCCGCGGGCCGCCGCGTCGACCGCCACGAGATAGCGCTCGGCGAACCGGACGTCCAGCGTGGCCGCTGCTCCCCGGTCCGCGAAGCCGCCGGTGGGGTCGCCGTCGATGGCCCGGCCGACCGCCTCCGTGACGGAGAGATAGACCCGGTTGAAGACGGCCACGCCGTCGCGCGGCGGCAGATCCGCCCCGAGCGCGCGCATCCGTGCGATCACGATGTCGACCCCCTGAGCGGGAATCCGGGCCTGTTCGAACCGCTCCAACTGCGCCATGAACGCAGCGTCCCAGTCGTAGCCTTGCGCGGACGTCGGCTGGCCGGGGGCTTCCCCAGAACGAGGGAACGGCGGACCTGAAGGGGGAGGGTGCGGTGTCGGGCTCACGCGCGCGACGGCTGGCCGAACGACGGGCGGAACGACGCCGCGGCGTCTTACGCGGAGCGCTCGCCGCGGCGGCCTCGGCCGTGGTGGCCGTCGGCGCCGTGGCGGGCCTCGTCTCCGCCCTGGACGACGGTCGCGGCACGGCGGACGAGGCGCGCCCGACGGCCAGCGCCACCCCGAGCCTGCGCCCGCTGCCCGCGGTGCCGACCCCTTCGGCGACGAGCAACTCACCGTCACCGACGAAGAGTTCGAAGCCGAAACCGAAGCCGAAGAAGACGGCCCCGGCCCGGCCGAAGCCGACGAGCGCCCCTCCCGCCGCGAACGACCTGTACCGGTACGGCGACTCCCAGGTCCTCGACTGGGTGCGGGCCAACCGCTCCGACCCGCGCCGCCCGCTCATCGAGTCCCGGATAGCGGACCGCCCGGCCGCCGTCTGGTTCGCCGACTACGCGCCCGCCACGATCACGGCACGGGTGCGCGCCGTGACCTCGGCCGGTGCGCGCGCCGGACAGGTGCCGGTGCTCGTTCCGTACGCCGTCCCCGACCGCGACTGCGGCGGGCACTCCGAGGGCGGGGCGCCCGACCTGGACGCGTACGGCGACTGGATCGAGAACTTCGCGCGGGGCCTCGGCTCCCGCGAGGTCATCGTCATCCTGGAGCCCGACGCGCTGTCCCAGACCGAATGCCTGTCCAAGGGCCGACAGGCCGACCGGTACGCGGCGCTGGCGCACGCGGGCCGGGCCCTGAAGTCGGCGAACCCGCGCGCCCGCGTCTACTACGACGCCGGGCACTCCGCCTGGAACCCGCCCGGAACGCAGGCGGCACGGCTGCGCGCGGCGGGCGCCGCCTCCGCCGCGTCGTCCGACGGCGTGTTCACGAACGTCTCCAACTTCCACCGGACCCCGGACGAGATCGTGTACGCCCGCAAGGTGCTCGCCGCGCTGGGCGGGCCGAGCGGCCTGGGCGCCGTCATCGACACGAGCCGCAACGGCAACGGCGCCCCGGCCGACGGCGAGTGGTGCGACCCCGACGGCCGCGAACTGGGCCGGCCCCCGACGCTGCGCACCGGGGAGGCCCGCATAGACGCGTATCTGTGGGTGAAGCTGCCCGGGGAGTCGGACGGGTGCAAGGGGGAGCCGGGGACCTTCACGGCGGACTACGCGTACGAGCTGGCGGACTGAAGCGCTCACCGGGCGGCCGCTCCGGTAAGTCCCGTACGTACTTGAGGGGTTGACAGTTCCAGTGGCCGGAATATGTTGCATGCAATGTGAAATATGGCCGATGCCCGAGATCCCTGGACCCTGGAGGCTCGATGGAATCCGTGCGGCAGTGCGATCTTCTGTTCACCGGTGGCCACGTGGTCACGGTGGACGACGCGAGGAACGTGTACGAACCCGGCGCCGTCGCGGTGTCGGGCGAGCGGATCGTGGCGGTGGGCCCGGCGGCGGAGATCGAGGCCGGGTGGCGGGCCGCGCGGGTGGTGGACTGCCGGGGCCGGGCCGTGCTCCCGGGGTTCGTGGACGCGCACAGCCACCTGTTCCAGGCGCTGGCCAGGGGGCTCGGCGAAGGCAAGGCCATCTGGCCGTGGCTGTGCGAGTTCATGTGGCCGTACTCGATCGCGGTCGACCCCGAGGACGCGCGGATCGCGGCGACGCTCGGCGCGGTGGAGGCGCTGCGCTCCGGCATCACCACGGTCGTCGACAACCACTACGCGCCCACCGATGCCGAAACGGTTCTCTCCGTGGCGGACGCCATTGAGGCGACTGGGCTGCGGGGCGTCGTCGCGCGCGGCATGATCGGGCACAAGACGGCCGTCGCCGCCGCGCGCGGACTGCCCGACGGCCTGTTCCGCCACTCGGTCGCCGACGAGCTCGACATCACGCGCGACTGCATGCGCAGCCGGCCGCCCGGCTCCCGCGTCGAGATCTGGCCCGCGCCCCTCAACCTCAGCTACGGCGACCAGGAACTGGTGCGCGGAGCCGTCGAGTTGGCCCGGGAGTTCGGCACCCGCTGGCACACGCACTGCAGCGAGGGCGCCAAGGACCCGGCGAGCTACCTCGACGCGTACGGGATCAGGCCCGTGAGCTGGCTCGCCGCGGAAGGCCTCCTCGACGAGCGCGCCACCCTCGCGCACGCCGTCTGGCTCGACGACGCCGAGACCAAGGCGGTCGGGGAGCGCGGCGCCGCGGTCGCCCACAACCCGGCCTCCAACGCGTACCTCGCCTCCGGAGTGATGCCGCTGCGGCGGCTGCGCGAGGCCGGGGCCGTGGTGGCGCTCGGCACCGACGGGCCGAGCGCGGGGCACCGCCAGGACATGTTCGAGGTCATGAAGCAGACCCTGTTCGCCCAGCGCCTCGACACGCTCGACCCGGCGGTGGCGCGCTGCGAGGAGGCCCTGGAGCTCGCCACCAGGGAGGGCGGCCGGTACGTCGGCAACGGCGCCGGGGTGCTCGCGCCCGGCACCCCCGCCGACCTCGCCGTGGTCGCGCTCGACCGCCCCCACCTGCGCCCGCTGCACCGCGCGGTGGCCGCGCTCGTCTACTCCGCGCGCGGCGGCGACGTGGAGACGACCGTCGTCGGCGGCCGCGTCGTCGTCGAGGACGGTCGCTGCACGCTCGTCGACGAGGAGGCGCTGCTGGCCGAGGCCCAGGAACGCGCCGAACGCCTCGTCCACCGGGCCGGCTTCGCCCCGCTGACCACCCCCTGGCAGCACTGAGAGCCACCGGCAGCACGGAGAGCCACTGACAGCCACAGGTAGCGGCCGTCCGTCCACGGCCCCGGTCTAGGACCCTCCTGACGGATCTTGCTGGAGTCGCGGGCCCTGGCACGCGCATCTGCGGCGTTGTCGTCGGTTGCCAACTCCCCCACCCTCGAACCAGGCTCCGCCAGGCTCGGGCGGGAGGTGCCCCCTTCGCGTTGACGCCCTCCTCCGCCTTGCAGCTGCACGCTTCCCCAAGCTCTCGGCTCCGCTCGAGCAGGGGAGGCCCCATTACCCCGAGCCGAAAAAGCGGCCTCCCGCATCCAGCCTGATCCGTCAGAAGAACCCTAGTGCGCACGAGACAACACCCGGACCGCCGGGTGGAGGGAGTAACGCACATGTCCGAGAAGGAAGTTCAGGACGGTACGCAGGGCGGCACGGCGGCGGGGGCGGAGGTGGAGGCGGCGGGGGTCGGCATCGAGGCGCCGCGCAAGGACGCCGTCGACTCCGTGCCCGCCGCGTGGCGCCTCGTCGTCTACGGGTTCCAGCACGTGCTCGCCTTCTACGCGGGCGCCGTCGTGATGCCGCTGCTCGTCGCCGAGGGCATCGGCATGAAGGGCGACGACATCGCCCTGCTCGTCAACGCCTCGCTGCTGACCTGCGGCCTCGCCACGCTCCTGCAGTCCGCGGGGCTGCCGGGCATCGGCATCAGGCTGCCCGTCGTGCAGGGCACCTCCACCACGGCGGTGCCCTCGCTGGTGTCCGTGGGGCTCGCGGCGGGCGGGGCGAAGGCGGGCCTGCCGACCGTGTTCGGGGCGGTGATCGCGGCGGGGCTCGCCCTGTTCGTCGTGGCACCCGTCTTCAGCAGGCTGGTGCGGTTCTTCCCGCCGCTGGTCACCGGCACGATCGTGACCATCGTGGGGATCACGCTGCTCGCCGTCGCCGCGCGGCAGGTGGGCGGGGGAGACCCGAGCCAGGGCTCGTTCGGTTCGCCGGCGCATCTGGGGCTCGCCGCCGTCACGCTCGTCGTCATCCTGCTGCTGCACAAGCTCTCGCGCGGTTTCCTCGCGACGGTGGCGGTCCTGGTCGGCCTGTTCATCGGCACGGTCGTGGCCGCGTTCACCGGGTTCGCCGACTTCTCCGGGATCGCCTCCACGCCCTGGCTGGGCACGGCGGCGCCGCTGCACTACGGGGCGCCCCGGTTCGACGTCGTCGCGGTGCTCTCCATATTCCTGGTCATGATCATCATCGCGGTCGAGTCCATCGGGCAGTTCTTCGCCGTCGGCGAGATCGTGGACCGCGAGGTCGAGGGCAAGCACGTGACGCGCGCCCTGCGGGCGGACGGCCTGGCCACGGCGGTCGCCGGGGTCCTCAACTCCTTTCCCAGCACGGTCTATTCGCAGAACATCGGCCTGATCCGGCTGACCAGGGTCAAGTCCCGGTGGATCGTCGCGTCGTCCGGCGTGATCATGATGGTGCTCGGGCTCGTACCGAAGGTGGGGGCGGTCGTGGCCGCGATGCCGGCCTCGGTGCTCGGCGGCGCGACCATCGTGCTGTTCTCGACCATCGCCGTCGTCGGCGTGCAGATCCTCTTCCAGGCCGACCTGACCGACCAGCGCAACACCATCCTCGTCGCCGCGAGCGTCGGCGTGGGCTTCCTGCCCACCGCGTTCCCGCAGTTCGCCGAGCAGATGCCGGGGCGGCAGCTGCACGCGCTCTTCGAGAGCGGCATCATCCTCGGCACGCTCACGGCGGTGTTCCTCAACCTCTTCTTCCACCACCTGCGCCTGCCCTTCGGAAAACGGCACAAGGACCGGGAGGAGCCGTCGAAGGACGCCGGATCCATTGACGCGCCCGAACATTACATGCAACATGTATCTCCAACGGGCAAGCAGTGAGGGGGAGTTGGGATGAGCGCAGAGCGTGCGGTCAATCCGGTCGCGGCCGGCAGCCTCCTGGCGGACCGGGCGTACGAGGAGCTGAAGGGCGCCGTCCTGGCGAACCGGCTGCGCCCCGGCGACGCCCTCTCCGTGCCCGCCCTCGCCGCACAGCTGAGCATCAGCCGCAGCCCAGTGCGCGAGGCGGTCCAGCGCCTCATCCACGACGGCCTGGCCACGCACGTCCCGCACAAAGGGGCCGTGGTCGCCACGGTCGACGTGGAGGACGTCCGGCAGTTGTACGTCGTCCGTGAGGTGATGGAGGGCCTCGCCGCCCGCCTCGCCACCGAGCGGCTCGACGCCTCCCGCCTCGCCGAACTGCGCGACCTCCTTGAGCGCCATGAGCGGGAGGTCGGCACCGGGGTCGACGAGCGCACCCACATCGAGATGGACATGGCGTACCACCGGATGATCCGCGAGGTGGCCGACAACCCGCACCTGACCGCTGCCCTCGACACCATCCAGGGCCGCGCCCACCTCGCGCTGCACCAGCTGTGGCGCGGCCAGGAGGCGCCGCGGCTCGCCGTCGCCGAGCACCGCCGGATCTTCGAGGCGATGACTTCGGGCGACCCGGACGCCGCCGACCTCGCGGCCCGCGACCACATCCGCAAGCTCCGCATCCGCCTCTCGCAGGCGGTCGCGCCGGGGCCCTCGGACACCGCAGAGCCCGGCCGCGTACGCCCCGTCGAATAGCGCCGTCACCGCCTGGAGCAACGCACCACGTTCGCACGATCAACTCCCGTTCAGCGCAAGCCAGAAGGGAAGTGAACGACCGTGAGCACCGCAACCGGCACCGCCACCGCTGTCCGTGACGGCGTCGGCGCCAGCACCGCACGACCCGACGGCCGACTCAAGGTCAAGGGCGACTTCGCCTACTCCTCCGACCTGCGGGCCGAGGGCATGGTGTGGGGCGCGACCCTGCGCTCGCCGCACCCGAGCGCCCGCATCGTCCGGCTCGACACGAGCGCGGCGCTGCGGCTGCCCGGGGTGCTGGCGGTGCTCACCCACGAGGACGTCCCCGGGCGGGCGACGTACGGCATGAAGGTCCCCGACCAGCCGGTCCTCGCCGCCGACCGGGTCCGCTACCAGGGGGAGCCGGTGGCGCTCGTCGCCGCCGACCACCCCGAGACGGCCCGCAGGGCGCTGGCGCTCATCGACGTCGCGTACGAGGAGCGGTCCGCGCTCACCGACCCCGAGGAGGCCGTACGGGGCACGGGCCCGCTGGTCCACACCGAGCGCGTCGACGGCAAGCACGGCAACGTCGTCCGGCACGTCCGCATCCGCCACGGCGACGTCGCGGCGGCGCGCGCCGAGGCCGACGTGATCGTCAGCGGCACGTACGAGGTCGGCATGCAGGACCAGGCCTTCCTCGGCCCCGAGTCGGGGCTCGCGATCCCCGCGGAGGACGGCGGCGTCGATGTCTACGTGTCGACGCAGTGGCTGCACGACGACCAGCACCAGATGTGCGCCGCGCTCGGCCTGCCGCCGGACAAGGTACGGCTCACGATGTCCGGCGTGGGCGGCGCGTTCGGCGGGCGCGAGGACGTGTCCGTGCAGATCCACGCGGCGATGCTCGCCCTGCGCACCGGCCGTCCGGTGAAGATGAGCTACAACCGCGAGGAGTCCTTCTACGGCCATGTGCACCGCCACCCCGCGCGCATGTGGTTCGAGCACGGGGCGACGCGCGAGGGCCGGATCGTGTTCGTCAGGGCCAGGCTGCTCTTCGACGGCGGCGCCTACACCTCCACCTCGCAGGTCGTCATCGCCAACGGCTCGTACTTCGCGGCCGGCGCCTACGACGTGCCGCACGCCGAGATCGACGGCTGGTCCGTCTTCACCAACAACCCGCCCTGCGGCGCGATGCGCGGCTTCGGCGTCGAGTCGAATCTCGACAAGCTCGCGGGCGAACTCGGCGTAAATCCAGTCGAGTTGAGGATCCGGAACGCCATGACGACCGGGACGGTGCTGCCGACCGGACAGGCCGTGGACGGCCCCGCGCCGGCGGCGGAGCTGCTGGAGCGCTTGCGGGCGCGGCCTCTTCCGGGGGTGGGGGAGGGGGCGTTCGGGAACCCGGGCGGGCTGAACAACACCAGTCGTGGGGAGGGCATCCGGCGTGGGGTCGGGTACGCCATCGGGGTCAAGGCCATCGGCTTCTCCGGCGGCGTCGACGACCGGTCGATCGCCCGAGTACGGCTCGTCCTGAACGGCGGCGAACCCGTCGCCGAAGTGCACACCGCGGCCGCCGAGTGCGGCCAGGGCATCGTCACCGTACAGACGCAGATCGTACGGACGGAGCTGGGCGTCGAGCGGGTGGTGGTGCTCCCTGCCGATACGCGGGTGGGCGATGCCGGATCGTCCTCGGCGTCGCGCATCACCTGGATGAGCGGGGGAGCGGTGCAGGGCGCGTGCAAGGCGCTGCGCGAGCGGATCACGGAGCTGGGGAACGACCGGCCGCTGGCCGAACTGCTCACCGAGGTCGGCCCGTTGGAGGCCGAGTACGAGTACGCGCACCGCCGCACGTTCCCCGTCGACGACGAACGCGGGCAGGGCGACGCGCACATCGCGTTCGCGTTCGCCGCGCACCGGGCGGTCGTGGACGTGGACACGGAACTGGGGCTCGTGAAGGTCGTCGAGCTGGCGACGGCCCAGGACGTCGGCAAAGCGATGAATCCCCTTGCCGTGGCGGGCCAGATCGAGGGCGGCAGCGCACAGGGACTCGGCCTCGCGGTGATGGAGGAACTGCGCGTGGAGGCGGGGCGGCTGCGCAACCCGTCGTTCACGGACTACCTGATCCCGACCATCGCCGACATGCCGCACGTGCCCATTGAGCTTCTGGAACTTCCGCACCCGGATTCGCCGTACGGCCTCAACGGCGTCGGTGAGCCGCCCACTTTGTCGTCGACTCCGGCGATCGCGAACGCCTTGCGTGCCGCGACGGGACTGGAGCTGGCGAAGGTGCCGGTGCGGCCGGAACACATCGTCGTCGCAGCAGAAGGGAGGTGAGGCGGGCCCTGCCCTGGGTCCCCAAACGGTCCACCACAGAACACGGTTGGCACCAGCTGGGAAGGAAACAAGACCTTGATCATCGACACCCATATGCACCCCACCAACATCGTCGACCAGGCGTGGCGGCACGACGGCTCCCCGTTCACGGGTGAGCGCACGCTGGAGATGATGGACGGCCCGTACATGATCAACGGGAAGCCGCGCCGCATCGACTACGGCTGCATCATGCCGCCCCCCGGCAACTCCGTCTGGCAGGACGGGATGCGCACCGGCCGCGAGGGCATCCGCGACTACATGTCGTACATCACCGAACTGGTCACCACGTACCCCGACCGGTTCATCGGGAACTTCATGTACAACCCGCGCTTCGGGCCCGAGAACGGCGCGAAGGAGCTGGAGTTCCACGTCAAGGAGTACGGCTACAAGATGCTCAAGCTGCATGCCAACATGCACGCTTACCGGCCCGACCGGGCCCTCGACTGGCTGCGGCCCGTGCTGCGGGTCTGCGACGAACTGGGTGTCGTCGTCCTCATCCACACCGGTGATGGGCCGTACTCGATCCCGACGCAGTTCTACCCGATCATCCGGGAGTTCACGAACGTCAACTTCATCCTCGCCCACTTCGGTGTGCAGACCGGTGGCGTGTACTGCTTCGAGGCGCTCTACATGATCCTCGACTCGCCGAACGTGTACGGGGAGTCCGGCTGGCTGCTCCAGTCGCGGATCGTGGAGTTCGCGCAGCAGATGGAGAAGCACCAGCTGGTCTTCGGCACGGACTCCCCGCCGAACGAACCGGGCATGTGGGCGCGGGAGTTGGAAGTGCTGTGCGGGCCGCCGCCGCAGGGCATGAACCTCTCCGAGGAACACCTGGAGGGATACCTCGGCAACAACATGGCCAAGCTCCTCGACCTCAAGCCGACGCCTCCGCCGCGCAACCAGGAAGAGGCGCAACTTCGCCTCACGGATACGTACGCGTCGTTGGACACGGTCGCGCGGAGGTGACGGGGGGCGGGGGCCGGGGCGGGCTGGGGTGTGGCGTGGCTCGGCTCCGGCCTCCGGTGGCCTGCGACGGGGCCGGCCCCAGGGAGCTGCGCCCCCGGACCCCCTCGTCCTCAATCGCCGGACGGGCTTGATCGGTCACCCGGGGTGGAGGGGGTGTCGTTGCCGCGGGGCGGCTCCGGGGCGTGGCTCCGGGGCCGTTGCGGCCGACCGCCACGGCCTCGGGCGAATCCGCCGCCCATCTCCCACCCACCCGCCCCCTCCGGGGGCGTCGGCCCGCCGGGGTGCCGGTGCCCGTTGCTCCCGGCCGTGACTCCCAAGGGTTGCGGTCGACCGGGCCGCCGCCTCGGGTGACGGGTCGTCGGCCACGGTTCCCATCCGTTGCGGTCGGTCGAGCCCCGCCTTGGGTGACGGGTCGTCGGCCACGGTTCCCATCCGTTGCGGTCGGTCGAGCCCCGCCTTGGGCGACGGGCCGCGGGGCACGGCTCCCCACTCATTTCGGTGGGCCGCCACCGCCTTGGGCGACGGGCCGCAGGCCGCGGCTCCCCACTCATTTCGGTGGGCCGCCACCGCCTTGGGCGACGGGCCGCAGGCCGCGGCTCCCCACTCATTTCGGTGGGCCGCCACCGCCTTGGGCGACGGGCCGCAGGCCGCGGCTCCCCACCCATTCCGGTGGGCCGCCCCCGCCTTGGGCAATCTGCCGCCTTGGGCGGCAGGGTGGGCAAGGCGGCCCCCGGTGCCGCGCACCGCGAACGACGGCCCAGGCTACGGCGCAGGTACGTAACCTCGGTGCCGGTCGGCGGACGGTGCGTAGGCGCGGTGCGGTGCAAGGGAACGGGGGCGCCGAGCCGGGGCACCCACGGGGGCCGAAGCCCCCGGAGGGGGCGGGCGGGTGGGAGATGGGCGGGCACCGGCGCAGCCGGCGGAGGCCCGGTGCCGTGTTATCGGGCATGGGTGGCCTTGGCCACGGCCGGTGCCCCGGTGCCGCGCAACCGTCACGGGTGGCCTTGGCCACGGCCGGTGCCCCAGTGCCGCGCAACCGTCACGGGTGGCCTTGGCCACGGCCCGTGCCCCGGCCCCGCCCAACCGTCACGGACGACCCTGGCCACACCCCCGCCCCCGCCACCAGACACCGACGACCCGAACCACACCCCCGACCCCGCCCCACCGCAACAGACAGGACCCGCCAAGAATGCGACGTATAGGTCACCTCCTCCCCGCCACCTCCCTCGGCGCCGACCGCTGGGTTGCCCAGATCTGCGCCCCGGTCCAGGTGGACATCGCCCACCCGACCGCCCGCGCCCTCCTCCCCGAGTTCCAGTACGGCCCGGCCCTGCCCCCCACCCACACCGCCGAACTGCAACGCGGAGCCGCACAGTTGGCCCAGGCCGGCGCCGACGCCATCGTGTGGCACGGCACATCGGGCGGCCTCGACGGCGCCGCCCACGCCCGCGCCGCCGCCCGCGTCATCGAACGCACCGCAGGCGTCCGCGCCTCCACCGTCACCCTCGGCCAACTCGACCTCCTGGCCCGCGCCGCGACCCATTCCATCGCCCTGGTCACCGCCGGTTCCGCACAACAGGCGGGCCGCCTCGCCGACACCTGCCTCGCCGCGGGCCTCCGCATCGCCTCCGTCACCGCCCTCGACCTCGCCACCCCGCGCGAGGCGGCCGAGCTGCCCGTGTCGAGGGTCCGCCGGATCCTCCTCGACGCCGATTCCGCCGACGCGGAGTGCCTGGTGGTGGCGGGAACCGAGCTGCCGGTCGCCCCCGTCGCGGCCATGGTGGAACGGGAGTTGGGCAAGCCGGTGCACGACGGCGCGCGCGTCGCGGTCCGCACCGGCCTCGACCTGCTCGGCACGGGCGTCGAAGCACCCGCGTGGGGCGGGCTGTTCACGGGCGGCGTGCACGCGGGAGTCTGCTGTGACACCCACTGACCCCACCCGTGCCACCGCGATCACCACGGCCACGGCCACCGCCACCCGCGAGCAGGACCTGCACGCCTTCCTCGACGCCTACCGCACCGCCCACCCCGACGACGTACTCACCGTCGACGAGAAGCTGGAGGGCGAGGACGTCGCCGCCCTCGTCGCCGAACTCGCCGCCCGCGGCCGCACCGAACTCCTGCTCTGCCGCCAGGTGTCGGGCCTCGACGGCACGCCCCTCGTCACCAACCTGTTCGCCTCGCGCACCCGCGTCGCCCGCCTCCTCGGCACCGACCCGGCCGGCCTGCACCACGCCTACCAGCGGGCCGCCGCTCGCCGCACCGAACCCCGCACCGTCCCCACCGGCCGCGTCCTCGACACGGTCGCCGAGGGCCCGGACGTCGACCTGACCACGCTCCCGCTCCTCAAGCACTTCGACTCGGACCGCGGCCCGTACATCACCAGCGGCGTTATCACGGCCGAAGCACCACCGGGCACACCCGACCGGCCCGACACCCCGCACCGCTCAGGCAACCTCAGCTACCACCGCGCCCTCCTGCACAGTCGCACCGAACTCGCCACGAGCCTGCACTCCCGCGGACACC
Organism: Streptomyces sp. NPDC059897; assembly: GCF_042730865.1. NCBI lineage: Bacteria > Bacillati > Actinomycetota > Actinomycetes > Kitasatosporales > Streptomycetaceae > Streptomyces > Streptomyces sp. NPDC059897. The sequence continues at coordinate 120,886 of NZ_JBHWKQ010000018.1, forward strand.
TCTGGCAGCTGCTGCGCCTCGCCGAGGAGCGCGGCGAACCCCTCCCCGTCGCCATGGTCATCGGCGCCCACCCCTTCTTCCAGCTCGCCGCCTCCGCCCGCGTCGGCCCCGACGTCGACGAACGCACCCTCGCGGGCGGCCTGTTGGGCGCACCTCTGGACGTCGTACGCACCCCACGGCACGGAATCCGGGTCCCCGCCCACGCCGAGATCGTCCTCGAAGGCGTCATCGACCCGGCGCGCACCGCCCCCGAGGGCCCCTTCGGCGAGTTCTCCGGTTACTCGTCCGACCGTTCCACGAACAACGTCCTCACCGTGCACAGCGTGCTGCGCCGCCGTGACGCGGTCCTCTTCGACGTCGTCGGCGGCAACAGCGCCGAGCACCTCAACCTCGCCCGCATTCCGCGCGAGTCGGAGATGGCGGAACAGCTCAGGTCCCGGTTCCCCGAGGTCATCGCCCTGCACTACCCGACATCGGGCACGCACTTCCATGCGTACGTCGCCCTGCGCCAGGCCCGCCCCGGACAGGCCCGGCAGATCATGCTGGCGCTGCTGGGCTGGGACCCGTACCTGAAGACGGTCGTCGCGGTCGACGACGACGTGGACGTCACCCGCGACGCGGACGTGCTGTGGGCGCTCGCCACCCACTTCCAGCCGCACACCGACCTGTTCACCGTCGACGGGCTGCCCGGCAGCCCCCTCGATCCGTCGTCGACGCCGGACGGCACCACGTCCCGCATGGCCCTCGACGCCACCCGCGGCCCGCACTTCGACGCCGTCCGCATCCGCACGGAACCGGCCCGCGTCGCCCGCGCCCGCGACCTGCTGGACCGGGGCCCGGCATGCGGCGGCTGATCGTCGGGATCACGGGTGCGACCGGCGCCGTCTACGGCATCCGCCTCCTGGAGGCCCTGCGTGGAGTGCCCGACATCGAGACGCATCTGATCCTCACTCGCTGGGCCCGGACGACCGTCGAGTCGGAGACGGACCTGGGCCCCGGCAACGTACAAAAACTCGCCGACGTCGTGCACCGTCCCGGCGACCAGACGGCGGCCGTCTCGTCGGGCTCGTTCCGCACCGACGGCATGGTGATCGCCCCGTGCAGCATGAAGACGCTCGCGGGGATCCGCGCCGGGTACGCGGACGGACTGATCGGCCGGGCCGCCGACGTCGTCCTCAAGGAGCGCCGCCCGCTGGTCCTCGTGCCGCGCGAGAGCCCGCTGCACGAGATCCACCTGGAGAACATGCTCGCCCTCGCCCGCATGGGCGTCCGGATCGTGCCGCCGATGCCGGCCTTCTACCGGCGCCCGAAAACGATCGAGGACCTGGTCGACCACACGGTCGCCCGGGTCCTCGATCAACTCGCCCTGCCGGGTCCCGATGTGGACCGGTGGGCGGGAGGGTGACTACTTCTTGTCGGACGCCGCGCCCTGGTTGTCGGACGACGCGCCCTCGTCGTACGAGGACGTCCCCTCGTCCAGCAGCGGCTCCTGCGTCTTGAGGTGGGCGGGGGCCATGGCCCGCAGCGCGTGGTAGCCGGTGATGACGACGACGGTGCCGAGGGCGATGCCGCTCAGCGAGAAGGTGTCGGTGAACTTCAGGGAGACGTCGCCGATGCCGATGATGATGCCCGCGGCGGTGGGGACGAGGTTCAGGGGGTTGCGGAGGTCGACGCCCGCGTTGATCCAGATCTGCGCGCCGAGCAGGCCGATCATGCCGTAGAGGATGACCGTGATGCCGCCGAGCACGCCGCCCGGGATCGCCGCGACGATCGCGCCGAACTTCGGGCACAGGCCGAAGAGGAGCGCGAAGCCCGCCGCCGCCCAGTACGCCGCCGTCGAGTAGACGCGGGTCGCGGCCATGACGCCGATGTTCTCGGAGTACGTGGTGTTGGGCGGGCCGCCGACGGCCGTGGAGAGCATCGAGCCGACGCCGTCCGCCGAGATCGCCGTGCCGAGCTTGCCGTCGAGGTTGTCGCCGGTCATCTCGCCGACCGCCTTGACGTGCCCGGCGTTCTCCGCGATCAGCGCGATGACGACCGGGAGCGCCACGAGGATCGCCGACCACTGGAAGGACGGGGCGTGGAAGGACGGCAGGCCGAACCAGTCGGCCTGGCCGACCGCCGACAGGTCGAGGCGCCAGTGGTCGACGGCCTTGCCGCCGCTGTTCGGCGAGTGGATCTTGCCGAAGACCTGGTCGAGGACCCAGGAGAGCGCGTAGCCGAAGACCAGGCCGAGGAAGATCGCGATGCGCGACCAGAAACCGCGCAGGCACACCACGGCCAAACCGGTGAACAGCATGACGAGCAGCGCCGTCCACTGGTCCGTCGGCCAGTACGTGGAGGCCGTGACCGGGGCCAGGTTGAAGCCGATCAGCATCACGACCGCGCCGGTCACCACGGGCGGCATCGCCGCGTGGATGATCCGCGCCCCGAACTTCCGCACCGCGAGTCCGGCCAGGAACAGGGCGGCCCCCACGACGAAGACCGCGCCCGTGACCGTCGCGCTGCTGCCGCCCTGCGCCCGGATCACGGCCGCGACCCCCACGAAGGAGAGCGAGCAGCCCAGGTAGCTGGGGACCCGGCCGCGCGTCGCGAGCAGGAAGATGACCGTCGAGACGCCGGACATCATGATCGCGAGGTTCGGGTCGAGGCCCATCAGGACGGGCGCCACGAAGGACGCGCCGAACATCGCGACCACATGCTGTGCGCCGAGCCCGACCGTGCGCGGCCACGAGAGGCGTTCGTCGGGGCGGACGACCGCGCCGGGAGCCGGCGTGCGCCCGTCGCCGTGCAGTTTCCAGCGCACGCCGAGGTCCATGAGAGTTTCCGCCTTCTGTGGTGGCCGTGAGGTGGGTGGTGCCTGTGCGGCTCGGAATGATCGCTTCATGTTAATGCGACGTAAGTGCGAGTTCGTACCGAGCCGCCGCCCACCTGAACGGTCCTACGAGGCGTGATCCGTCGCCCGCGCGGCGTTCGGTTCCACCGCCCCCGTCGGCGTACGGTCGCCGCCGCGCAGCACCTTCGCGAACACCACGAGCCCGGTCGCCAGCACCGTGACCAGGCCGAACGACACGACGAGGCTGGTCGCGTCGGCGATCGTGCCGATCGCCGAGGGGGCGATCAGGCCCGAGGTGTACGTGATGGTGGCGACGCCCGCGATGGCCAGGCTCGGGTTCGGGCCGCTGCGCCCGGCCGCGGCGAAGCACAGCGGCACGACGACCGCGATACCGAGGCCCACCAGGCCGAATCCGGCCATCGCGACGCCCGGGTTCGGCGCGACCACCACGAGCAGCCCGCCGAGCGTGGCCACGATGCCGCTGATCCGCACGGTGCGCACCGCGCCGAACCGGTCCACCACCGCGTCGCCCGCGATCCGCGCCACCGCCATCGTCAGGGTGAACGCCGTGGTGCAGGCGGCCGCGAGCCCGGCCGATGTGCCGAGCACGTCCCGCAGATACACCGCCGACCAGTCGAGGCTCGCGCCCTCCGCGAACACGGCGCAGAAGCCGACGGCCCCGATGAGGAGGGCGGACTTCGGCGGCAGCGCGAAGCGCGGCGGCGCCTCCTCTTCCTCCGTCGGACGCAGATCGAGCACCCAGCGGCAGGCGATCAGCCCCGCCACGGTCAGGACGGCCGCCGCGAGCGCGTGGTGCAGCCGCGCGTCCGAGCCCAGATGCGCGGCGAGGGTGCCGCCGAGCGAGCCGATCAGGGCGCCCACGCTCCACAGCCCGTGCAGCCCAGACATGATCGATTTGTCGAGCCGGGTCTCGATCTCGACGCCCAGCGCGTTCATGGCGACGTCCGACATGCCCGCGGTCGCCCCGTAGACGAGCAGCGCGGCGCACAGCGTGAGCAGGTTGGGCGCGAGCGAGGGCAGGATCAGGGCCAGCGTCCACAGCGCGAGCAGTCCGCGCAGCCCGGCGCGGGCGCCGAAGCGGTGGGTGACGCTGCCCGCAAGGGGCATCGAGAGCGAGGCGCCGATCGCGGGGAAGGCGAGCGCGAGGCCCAGCTGGCCCGCGCTCACGCCCGCGTGCTCCTGGATCCAGGGCACCCGCGTTGCGAACGACCCCGTCACGGAGCCATGGATGCAGAAGACGGTGGCGACGGCGTACCGCGCCCGCTTCAACTCCCTTGGCTTGTACGTCAGTTCCGGCATCCCGCGAGCCCTCCCCAAGTCTCCCTTGCGTGCCGCCGTAAACTATCAGGAACCCTGCCTGATAATGCCAGTGATATCCGCGTAGGATCCCGCCATGCCGCCCGCCTCGCCGAGAACCGCCCGAGCCATCAACGACCGGCTCGCGCTGCGCTTCCTGCAGGAGGAAGGGCCGCTCACCGCCGGGCAGTTGAAGGACCGCACCGGCCTGTCCCGGCCCACCGTCGCCGACCTCGTCGAGCGGCTCACCGCGGCGGGCCTCATCGAGATCGCGGGCGAGTCGGGCGCCGAGCGGCGCGGCCCCAACGCCCGGCTCTACGGGATCGTCGCCGACCGCGCCCACCTCGCCGCGCTCGACGTGCGCACCGGAGGCGTCCGGCTCGTCGTCGCGGATCTGCTGGGCAGGGTGCTCGCGGAGGCGTCCGCGCCGGTCGAGCCCGGCGACGGCACCGGGGTCGCCGTCGAGCGCGCGGTGGGGCTGCTCGAACGCACGGCGAAGGAGGCCGGGGTCGAGCGCCTGCACACGGTGGGCGTGGGGGCGCCGGGGCTGATCGACCCGGCGACGGGTGAGCTGCGCGACTCCTCGGGGCTGCCGCGCTGGCACCGCCGCCTCGTCGCCGCGCTCCAGGAGCGGCTGCCCGCGCGGGTGCTGGTGGAGAACGAGACGAACCTCGCCGCCGTGGCCGAACGCCAGGACGGCGCCGCGCGCGACCGCGACACGTTCGTGCTGCTGTGGCTCGGGCTCGGCATCGGCGCGGCGGTCGTCCTCGACGGCAAGCTCCGCCGCGGGGCCTCCGGCGGCACCGGCGAGGTCGGCTTCCTGCCGGTGCCCGGAACGGCCGGCCTGCCCTCGGCCACCGGCTGCGACGGCGGCTTCCACTCGCTCGCCGGTTCCGCCGCGATCCTCGAACTGGCCGTCGCCCACGGGCTCGTGGGCCCCGGCGAACCGCTGGAGCGCGCCACCGACGTGGTCCGCGACGGGCCCGCCGGCTTCCTCGACGCGCTGGCCGACCGGGTGGTGCTGGGCGCCGCCGCGATGGTGGCCGTCCTCGACCCCGGCTGCGTGGTGCTCGCGGGCGAGATCGGCCGCGCGGGCGGCGCGGCCCTCGCCGACCGGGTGGCGACCCGCGTCGCCGCGATGTCCCCGCTGCCGACCGACATCCGCGCGGGCGAACTGGGCGGCGACGCGGTCCTCCGCGGGGCGCTCCTGATGGCCCGGGAGGCGGCGCAGGAGGCGGTCTATCCCCACGAGGCCACCCGGCGCTGAGCTTGGGGCTCCGCCCCATACCCCGCTGCTCAATCGCCGCAGGGGCTTGAAGTGCTCACCCCCGCGGCGCTTGAAATGCGCGCCCCCGTGGTGCTTGGAATGCCCCCCCGCGGCGCTCGCAATTCAAGCCCCGCCGGCGATTGAGGCGCGGGGTCCGGGGCGGAGCCCCGCGACGTAGGACCGGTCAACGCCGGGACAGATACTCCGCGAACGTCACCTTCCCGGTCCGCCGCTCCGGCGTCAGATGCCCACCCGCCCGAAACGCCCGATACGCCTTCCCCGCCAGCGGCACCGAGACGACCGCCCGCCGCTTCCCCGCCGCCCTGAGATACGTACGCGCAAGATCCGTGAACGCGAGAACCTCCGGCCCGCCCATGTCCTCCACCCGCCCCGCCGGAGGCGACTGCGCCAACTCGGCCAGCCGCTCCGCCACTTCCGCCACCTCGATCGGCTGATCGCTCACCCCGGAGGGCGACAGCACCACCGGCAGCTTCGCCGCGACCCGCAGAACCGTCGCCACCAGATCGTGGAACTGCGTCGCCCGCAGCACCGTCCACCCCAGCCCCGACTCCTCGACGAGCCGCTCCACCGCGAGCTTCGCCCTGTAGTACGGGAAGGGGACCTCGTCCACGCCGACGATCGAGATGTAGACGAGGTGCGGGACCTCCGCCCGCCGCGCCGCCGCGATCAGGTTCGCCGCCGCCTTCTCGTCACCGCCGGTCTGCGTCGACGCGCAGTGCACGATCGTGTCCACACCCGTCACCGCGCGGTCGAGCGCGGGCCCGCCCTCGCGCAGGTCCACGGCGTACGGCTCGCTGTGCCGGCTCAGCACCCGCACCTCGTGCCCCGCCCCGCGCAGCCGCTCGGTGACGAGCCGGCCGAGCGTTCCGGTTCCGCCGGTCACCAGGATCGTGGTCATCGCCTTCTCAGCTCCTTCGCGCCCGGACGTCCCCCTGCGGAACGCCCGTCGTCAGCTGAGAACCGGCGGCGCCGCGCGTTTGTGACAGCCCCTAGGCCGCCATTTTGAGCTGACGGGTCACGAACCCCAGCTTGTCCGGATTCAGGATCGTCCGCCCCACCGAAACGCGCCCGTCCCGGGCCTCGAAGCAGACCACCGCGAACAGGCCCCCGTCCGGCTGCCGCGCGACGATCCCCGGCTCCCCGTTGATCTCCTCGACGTACAGCTCCACGCCCACCAGGTACCGCTCGGCGATGCCCGCCAGGAACCGCAGCACCTTCTCGCGGCCCGAGACGGCCTTGCGGGCCGCGGTGACCTTGCCGCCGCCGTCGCCCCACCACCGCACATCCGTGGCGAGCAACTTCTCCAGGCCCGCCACATCGCCCTCGCGGGCCGCCCCGACGAACGCCTCGACCAGCTCCCGCCGCACCCGCTCCGACGGCTCGAAGCGCGCCCGCTCCTCCTCCAGGCGCGCCACGGAACGCCGGTACAGCTGACGGCAGTTCGCCTCCCCGAGGTCGAGCACCCCGGCGATCTCCCGGTACCCGTACGCGAAGGCCTCCCGCAGCACGTACACCGCCCGCTCCGTCGGCGTCAGCCGCTCCAGGAGCACCAGCAGCGCACACGACACCGAGTCCAGCTGCTCGGCCGACTCCAGCGGGCCGAGGGCACCGTCCGAGGTGAGGACGGGCTCGGGCAGCCAGGGCCCCGCGTACTGCTCCCGCTGGACGCGGGCGGAGGACAGCCGGTTCAGGCAGAGGTTCGTGACGACCTTGGCGAGCCAGGCCCCGGCGTGCTCGACGGCCCCCGGCTCGGTCGCGCCGAACCGCAGATACGCGTCCTGAACCGTGTCCTCGGCCTCCTCGGCGGAGCCGAGCATCCGGTAGGCGAGCCCGAACATCCGGGCCCTGTGGGTCTCGAACTCGGCGGCGCGCTCCGGGCCTTGCGTGCTGGTCACGCGCTCAGACTGCCAGAACGGCGGCGTATTCCCGCGGGCGGACGAAAACCAGCGACGCGGCCTGTGAGTCAGCCCACAGCATTCGCATGCGTGCGCGTCGGGCAGACGTGGCAGACTGGCTCTGTACCAGAAGCAGCGCACTCCGGGGTCGGTGAAAGTCCGAACCGGCGGTTACAGTCCGCGACCCGGTCACGCACCTTGTGACCGGTTGACCAGGTGAAATTCCTGGACCGACGGTTAAAGTCCGGATGGGAGGCAGTGCGCGGCGGGCGGGCACGTGAGTGCGCGTCGCCGGCTGTTTCAGCGGTCCCTGTCAAGGGGACCGGTGTCGACCGCGGCGTCGCCCCAGGTGTCGCAGTCCGTACGTTCTGTCGTCGTCGAACGACAGTGCCCCGGAGTCCAGGCCCGTAGAGGGAGGACCCGGGAAGTGTTCACCGGAATCGTCGAAGAGCTGGGCGAGATCACCGCCGTCGAGACGCTCGATGACGCATGTCGCTTCCGTGTCCGAGGCCCCGTCGTCACCGAAGGCGCCAAGCACGGGGACTCCATCGCCGTCAACGGCGTGTGCCTGACCGTCGTCGAGCACGAGGACGACGAGTTCACCGCCGACGTCATGGCCGAGACCCTCAAGCGCTCCAGCCTCGGCGCGCTCGCCACGGGCTCCCGCGTCAACCTCGAACGGCCGATGATCGCCGACGGCCGCTTCGGCGGGCACGTCGTGCAGGGCCACGTCGACGGGACGGGCACGATCGTCGACCGCACCCCCTCCGAGCACTGGGAGATCGTCAAGATCTCGCTGCCCGCCGAGCTGTCGAAGTACGTCGTCGAGAAGGGCTCCATCACCGTCGACGGCGTGAGCCTGACGGTCGTCGAGGCCGCCGACGACTACTTCACCATCAGCCTCATCCCCACCACCCTCGACCTCACCACGCTCGGCGTGAAGCAGGCCGGGGACCCGGTCAACCTCGAGGTCGATGTCATCGCCAAGTACGTCGAGCGGATGCTCGGAGCCCAGGGCGGTGCCCGGTGAACTGGCTCAACACCGAGGCCTTCACGATCTTCGGCCAGCACATCCTCTGGTCCGACATGATCGGCAACACCATCGGCCTCATCGCCCTCGCGCTCGGCTGGCGCCGCTCCATATGGACCTGGCCCGCCCAGCTGATATCCGGCGCGATCCTGCTCACCGCCTTCGCCACCGCCCACCTCTCGGGCAGCGCGGGCAAGCAGCTCGTCGTCATCGCCGTCGCCCTGTACGGCTGGTGGCAGTGGAACCGCGGCAAGGGCCAGGCGCAGGACGGCTCCATCGCGGTCCGCTTCGCCACCTGGCGCGAGCGCGGCTACTTGGTCGGCGCGGCGGCCGTCGGCACGCTCGCCGTCGGCGGCCTGTTCACCGCGTTCCCGACGCTGTCCTGGGACCCGTGGCCGGACGCGTACATCTTCGTCGGCACCGTCGTCGCCATGTACGCCCAGGCCCGCGGCATGGTCGAGTTCTGGTTCGCCTGGCTGCTCGTCGACCTCGTCGGCGTCCCCCTGAACTTCGCCAACGGCTTCGCCTTCTCCGGCTTCGTCTACGTCATCTACGGCGCGCTCGTCCTGTGGGGCATGCGCGACTGGTGGCTGCGCTCCCGCGCCGCCGCTGCCCCCGCCACCCCGGCCATGGAAGGAGCTCGCGCATGAGCACGGCACCGAACCTCTACGAGGTCGAGGACCTTATCCTCGACCCGGTCGAGATGGCGATCCGCGACATCGCCGCAGGACGCCCCGTCGTGGTCGTCGACGACGAGGACCGCGAGAACGAGGGCGACCTCGTCGTCGCCGCCGAGAAGATCACGCCCGAGATCGTCGCCTTCATGATGAGCGAGTGCCGCGGCCTGATCTGCGCACCCATGGAGGGCGCCGAGCTCGACCGGCTCGAACTGCCGCAGATGGTCGGCAACAACACCGAGTCGATGCAGACCGCGTTCACCGTCTCCGTCGACGCCTCCGGCGCGCACGGCGTGACCACCGGCATCTCGGCCGCCGACCGCGCCAAGACGCTGCGCATGCTCGCCTCCGGCACCTCGATGGCCGGCGACTTCGTCCGCCCCGGCCACATCTTCCCGCTCCGCGCGAAGGAAGGCGGCGTCCTGGTCCGCGACGGCCATACCGAGGCCGCCGTCGACCTCGCCCGGCTCGCGGGCCTGCGCCCGGCCGGCGCCATCGTCGAGATCGCGGGCGAGGACGGCGTCATGCTGCGCCTGCCCGAGCTCGTCCCGTTCGCCCGCCGCCACGGCCTGACGATCATCTCCATCAAGGACCTGATCGACTACCGCCGCACCTCCGAGCCCACGGTCAAGCGCGAGGCGACCGTCCAGCTCCCCACCGCCTTCGGCGAGTTCACCGCCTACGGCTACCGCTCCACGGTCGACGGCGTCGAGCACGTCGCTCTCGTCCACGGCGAGATCGGCGACGGCGAGGAGGTCCTCGCCCGGATCCACTCCGAGTGCCTGACCGGCGACGTCTTCCACTCGCTGCGCTGCGACTGCGGCCCCCAGCTGGAGGAATCCATGCGCCGCATCGTCGAGGAGGGCCGCGGCATCGTGGTCTACCTGCGCGGACACGAGGGCCGCGGCATCGGCCTGCTGTCCAAGCTGCGCGCCTACGAGCTCCAGGAGCAGGGCCGCGACACCCTCGACGCCAACCTGGAGCTCGGCCTGCCCGCCGACGCCCGGGACTACGCCGCCGGCGCCCAGATCCTCGGCGACCTCGGCGTCCGCAGCCTGCGCCTGATGACGAACAACCCCGACAAGACCGACGCCCTCACCCGGCACGGCCTCAAGGTCACCGAGCGGGAGCCGATGCCCGTCACGGTGGGCGAGCACAACCTGCGCTACCTGCGCACCAAGCGGGACCGCATGGGCCACGACCTGCCGTGGCTGGACGCCCCGCGCACGTCCGCCTGCAACAACCAGTAAGCCAACCGTTTTCAGATACGTACGTACGAGGAGAAGCGCGTGAGCGGCAAGGGTGCACCCGAACTGAGCGTGAAGAACTGCGGCGACCTGCGCGTGGCCGTCATCGCGGCCCAGTGGCACGAGCAGGTCATGGACGGACTCGTGAACGGCGCGCTGCGCGCCCTGAACGAGCTGGGCATCAGCGAGCCCACCGTCCTGCGCGTCCCCGGCAGCTTCGAGCTGCCGGTCGTCGCCAAGGTCCTCGCGGGCCGCGGCTACGACGCGATCGTCGCGCTCGGCGTCGTCATCCGCGGCGGCACCCCGCACTTCGAGTATGTCTGCCAGGGCGTGACGAACGGCCTCACCCAGGTCACCGTCGACACCGGCGTCCCCGTCGGCTTCGGCGTCCTGACCTGCGACACCGAGGAGCAGGCGCTCGACCGGGCCGGTATCGAGGGCTCCAGCGAGGACAAGGGGCACGAGGCGGTCACCGCCGCCGTCGCCACCGCGACCACGCTGCGCACTGTCGCCGAGCCCTGGCGCTGAGCGCGGGGCCGGGACGCGTAAAGTAGACGCCACCATGTCCAATAAGACGTTCGAGGAGCTCTTCACCGAGCTCCAGCACAAGGCAGCCAACGGCGATCCCGCCACGTCCCGCACCGCTGAGCTGGTCGACAAGGGCGTCCATGCCATCGGCAAGAAGGTCGTCGAGGAGGCCGCCGAAGTCTGGATGGCCGCCGAGCACGAGGGCAAGGAAGCCGCCGCCGAGGAGATCTCGCAGCTCCTCTACCACGTCCAGGTGATGATGGTCGCCCGCGGCATCTCCCTCGACGACGTGTACGCGCACCTTTAAGCCCGCGTACCTCCTCCATCCGCAACTCACCCCTTACGCAAAGGAATCCGACCTCATGCTGCGCATCGCCGTCCCCAACAAGGGTTCACTCTCAGGGCCTGCGTCGGACATGCTGCATGAGGCCGGATACCGGCAGCGCAAGGAGTCCAAGGAACTCGTCACGGTCGACCCGGACAACGAGGTCGAGTTCTTCTACCTGCGCCCCAAGGACATCGCGATCTACGTGTCCTCGGGCAAGCTCGACATCGGCATCACCGGCGAGGACCTGCTGATCGACTCCGGCGCCCAGGCCGAGACGATCCTGCCGCTCGGCTTCGCCCGCTCGACCTTCCGGTTCGCCTCGCGCCCGGGAGCCGTCAAGGACCTCGCCGACCTCGCGGGCCGGACGATCGCCACCTCGTACGAGGGCATCGTCGCCAAGTACCTCGCCGAGCGCGGCGTGGAGGCCAACGTCGTGCACCTCGACGGCGCCGTCGAGACCGCCATCGAGCTCGGTGTCGCCGACGCGATCGCCGACGTCGTCGAGACCGGCACGTCGCTGCGCAACGCGGGCCTGGAGGTCTTCGGCGAGCCGATCATGCGCTCCGAGGCCTGCGTCATCCGCCGCAAGGGCGACACGTCGGACGACCCCAAGGTGCAGCAGTTCCTGCGCCGCCTCCAGGGCGTCCTCGTCGCCCGGACGTACGTGATGATGGACTACGACTGCCGCGCCGAGCACCTGGAGAAGGCGGTCGCCCTCACCCCCGGCCTGGAGTCCCCGACGATCTCGCCCCTCCACAACGAGGGCTGGGTCGCGGTGCGCGCCATGGTCCCGTCGAAGGGCGCGCAGCGGATCATGGACGACCTGTACGCCCTCGGCGCGCGGGCCATCCTCACCACGGCCATCCACGCCTGCCGCCTCTGAGGACGCTGCCATGTCTGAGGACGTTGCCATGTCCGACCACCCCAGCCTGCCCGTCACCTTCCGACCGGGCCGCACCCGCGCCGTCCTGCACGCGCTCGGCGCCGCGTCCTTCGTGGTGATCACGGTCGTCGCGCTGCTGCTCGGCGGCCTGAACCCGGGGGAGAAGGCCAGCTTCGTCTTCACCGGGGCCCTGTTCTGGGCCGTGCTCTGGCTGCTCGCCCGGCCCAAGGTCGTCGCCGACGCCGAGGGCGTCACGGTGGTCAACGTGGCCCGCAGCCGCCGCCTGACCTGGGCGGAGATCGTCCAGGTCAACCTGCGTCCCGGCGACCCCTGGGCCTTCCTCGACCTCACCGACGGCACGAGCATGGCGGCGATGGGCATCCAGCCCGGCATGGCCAAGCAGGCCGCGATCCGCGACGCGAAGGCGCTCCGCGCCCTGACCGAATCCGCGCACCAGTCAAGCCCCGCCGGCGATTGAGGCGCGGGGTCCGGGGCAGAGCCCCGAGACGTCAACCGCGTGAGGCCTGCCGCACAACCCCCCGGCTTGATTAATCTGGTCCCGGGGCGCGCCCACCGCGCCGCCCCGCCCCCACCCGCCAACCCGGCGGAGCCAAGGGCTCCTGCTAACCGAGGAGTGACTCCCTCCAGCGATGGACGGATCGTCCGGTAGTACCTGCGCCGCCCCCTCCCGACACAGCGCCTCCGAGGCGCACACGTCCCCGGAGGCGGCGGCATGACCATCCCGTTGCTGCTCCTTGCGGCCGCCTTCCTCCTGATCCTCGCCAACGGCTTCTTCGTGGCGGCCGAGTTCGGCCTCGTCACCGTGGAACGCCCCGACGCCGAGAAGGCCGCGGCCGCGGGCGACAAGCGCGCCCGCACCGTTGTCGGCGCCCTCAAACAGCTGTCCTTCCAGCTCTCCGGCACCCAGCTCGGCATCACCATCACCTCACTGGTCGTCGGCATGCTCGCCGAACCGGCCCTCGCCGAGCTGCTGCACGGCCCCTTCACCGCCGTCGGCCTGCCCGAGGGCGCCGTCGGCGGTGTCTCCGTCGTCGTCGGCATGCTCCTGGCCTCCGCCGTGCAAATGGTGATCGGTGAACTCGTCCCGAAGAACTGGGCGGTGTCGAAACCCCTCCAGGTCGCCCGGTTCGTGGCCGGCCCGCAGCACGCCTTCTCCCGGCTGTTCCGGCCGGTCATCGCCCTGCTCAACGCGGTGGCGAACCGGATCGTGCGCGCGCTCGGCGTCGAGCCGGCCGACGAGCTGGCCTCCGCCCGCACCCCGGGCGAGCTGGTCTCCCTGGCCCGGCACTCCGCGCAGGCGGGCGCCCTGGAGCAGGACACGGCCGACCTGTTCGTCCGCACCCTCTCCCTCGCCGGGCTGACCGCGCAGCACGTCATGACGCCGCGCGTGAAGGTCAGCGCGCTGCAGGCGTCCGCGACCGCCGAGGACGTGGTCAACCTGACCCGCGCCACGGGTCTGTCCCGCTTCCCGGTCTACCGGGAGCGGATCGACGAGATCATCGGCATGGTCCACCTGAAGGACGCCCTCGCGAGGCCCGCGCACGAACGGCTGCGCACACCGGTGAGCCGCATCGCGCAGCCCCCGCTCCTGGTCCCCGAGACCCTCCCCGTACAGCCCCTCCTGGCGCGCCTGCGCAGCGAGCAGCCGATCGCCGTCGTCGTCGACGAGTACGGCGGCACGGCCGGGGTCGTCACCCTGGAGGACATCGTGGAGGAGCTCGTCGGCGAGGTCCGCGACGAGCACGACGGGCTCGACCTGCCGGAACTGGCGGTCGCCCCGGCCGAGGACGGTTGTCCCGCCTGGGACGCCGACGGCGGCTGCCGCGTCGACATCCTGCGCCGCATCGGCCTCGACGCCCCCGAGGGCCCGTACGAGACCGTGGCGGGGCTCGTCGCCGATCTCCTGGGCCGCATCCCGGCCCCCGGCGACAAGGCCGAACTCCCCGGCTGGCGCCTGTCGGTGCGCGCCGTGGACCACTACCGGGCGGAGCGCGTCCGTGTCGTCAAGCTCGCGGACGCCCCGCGGCCCGTCCTGGAGGCGGCCCGGTGAGCGCGCTGCAACTCGTCTTCGCCGCCCTGCTGGTCCTCGCCAACGGCTTCTTCGTGGGCGCGGAGTTCGCTCTCGTGTCGGTCCGCCGCAGCCAGATCGAACCGATCCCGGGCAAGCGGGCCAAGCAGGTCCTGTACGGCCTGGAGCACCTGCCGCAGATGATGGCGGCGGCCCAGTTCGGTATCACCGTGTGCTCGCTGACACTGGGCGCGGTGGCCGAACCGACGGTGGCGCACCTCCTGGAGCCCGTCTTCGAGGCGGCCCACGTCCCGCACGGCATGATCCACCCCCTCGGGTACGTGATCGCGCTCGCGGCCGTGGTCTTCTTCCACCTCGTCATCGGCGAGATGGTCCCGAAGAACCTGGCGATGGCGGCGCCGGAGAGGACGGCGCTGTGGTTCAGCCCCGGACTCGTCGCCTTCGCCCGCCTCTGCAAGCCGGTCACCGTCGCCCTCGGCGCCTGTGCCCGGCTGATCCTCAAGCTCTTCAGGGTCGAACCGAAGGACGAGGTGGAGGCGGTCTTCACGAGCGAGCAGCTCAACCGCCTCGTGGAGGACTCGGGCCAGGCGGGGCTGCTGGCCCCCGAGGAACAGGAGCGCCTTGAGGACGCCCTGGAACTGGGCTCCCGCCCGGTGACGGACGTGCTGCTCGACCGCGCCTCGCTGGTGACGGTGGGCCCCGCGGTCACCCCGGCCGAGATCATCGGCCTCACGGGCCGCACGGGCTACTCCCGCTTCCCGCTCTGCTCCGACGACGGCGCCTTCATGGGCTATCTGCACGTCAAGGACGTCCTCGACCTGATCGACGGCCCCGACACGGACCGCGCGGTCCCGCAGCAGCTGTGGCGCCCGATGGCGACGCTCCGCTCGGAACTCCCCCTGGACGACGCCCTCACGGTGATGCGCCGCGCGGCCACCCACCTCGCGCAGGTCGCGGACGCCTCCGGCCGCGTGCTCGGCCTGGTCGCCCTGGAGGACGTCCTCGAACTCCTGGTCGGCGAGGTCAACGACCCGACCCACGTCCAGGTCCCCCCGGCCCGCAAGCGTGAGGAGGCACTGGCGTAGGGAAGTCGGCAGGCTTCGGCGCCAATTGAGCCAATTCAAGCCCCGCCGGCGATTGAGGCGCGGGGTCCGGGGCAGCGCCCCGAGACGTCAACCCCGGTTCCGGTAAAACGGGACCGGGGCCCGACGGATCAACCGCCGGACGGCCCCCGCCCCGACAACACCTCACCGTAGGCCTGCATCAGATCGGGCAACCGGAGCGTGGCCAGATCGTCCCGCGTGGGCTCGACCACATACCCGGTCAACCGAAGGTCCCGGTACGCGCACGACTTCTCGTACAGCGTCCGCAGGAACCGCCCGTTCCCGAGTTCGTCGATCCACCCCTGGTCGACGACGTGCCCGGCGATGGACCGCAGCTCGTCCAGCGCCTCCTCGTCCCACACGTCCCCGTTCTCCCCGGCAAGCACCTCGCCGATGGAGGTGAGTTCGAGCGGCCGGTACGAGGGGAAGTCGACCCGCGTCGTGAACCGCGACGAAAGCCCTGGGTTGGCCGCGAGCAGCCGGTCCATCCCCTCCGGATACCCGGCGAGGATCACCACGAGGTGGTCCCGGTTGTCCTCGGCCCGCTTCAGCAGCACCTGAAGGGCCTCGTCCCCGTACGCGTCGCCCTTCCCGTAACCGGAGTTGGACAGCGCGTACGCCTCGTCGACGAACAGCACACCGCCCAACGCCGAGTCGATCAGCTCGTTCGCCTTGACCGCCGTCTGCCCCAGATACTCGCCGACCAGATCCGCGCGCTGCGCCTCCACGAGGTGGTCCCCGCCGAGCAGCCCGAGCGCGTAGAACACCCGCCCGAGAATCCGCGCCACCGTCGTCTTCCCCGTACCCGAAGGCCCGGAGAAGACGAAGTGCCGCTTCGGCGGCTGGACCGGAAGCCCCTGCCCGGACCGCAGGCGCGCCATGTTCAACTGGGCGGACAGCGCCTTCACTTGGCGCTTCACGGGCTCGAGGCCCACCATCCGCTCCAGCTCGCTGAGCGCCTCCTCCAGGAGCACCGGATCCGCGCTGCCGGCCGGCGGCGGCGCGGGCACCGGCACGACGGCCTTCTCCCGGACCATGTCGGCGTCGTCGCCGGACCCGCCACCGGGGGGCGGCAGGTCGGGGTCGGTCACCTTGAGGTCGCGCCCGTCGCTCTCGTACAGCGGATCGACCGCGTCGCCGTCGACCCCGTCCTGGTATCCCGTCATGGACAGCGGCGTGAGGTCCGACCCGTCGCCGAAGTCGCCGTAACCGTCTCCCTCGGCGATCGCCGCGAGCCGCGCGGAGGTGTCCATGAAGGCGGGGTCGACCCGGTGCACCGCCCGGTACAGGGGCAGCGCGGCCGCCGAGCGTCCCGTGCCCTCGTGCGCCCTGGCCAGCCAGTAGCGCAGCTCCTTGCGCTGCGGCTGCTCGCTGCGGCAGCGCATCAGGGCCGAGGAGAGCAGCGGCTCCGCCTGCCCGTACATCTCCAGGCGCACCCGGGCCATGCCGCCGAACAGACCGGCCTCGATGCCCAGCATCGGGTCGTTCGTCAACGGGTCGGTGTGCCGGACCAGTTGATCCCAGTCCTTCACCAGGTACGAGCGGCAGGCGTGCAGGAACCTCACCTGCGGGTCCGCGTCGAACGGCGGCAGCGTGGCCAACGCCCGGTCCAGGTCGGGCACATGACGCCCGTCCAGCCAGTGCGAGGCGTGCGCGAGCAGCAGGTCGCGCGGGTGTTCAAGGACCGGCTGGACCCACCAGCCCAGCCAGTACCAGGAGTTGAGTGTGCGCCGATGGCGCATGCGCTGCTCCCCGAACCGGTCGCGGTGCCGGAACATGCGCAGCAGCGCCGTCGTCGTGTCGACGCGCAGGGCGTGCAGCCCGAGCCAGCCGTCGGCCATCCCCGGGTCCATCCGTACCGCCGTGCGGAATTCGTCCTCCGCCTGCGGATAGGCGCCCATGGTGTAGGCGTCGACGCCTCGCAGCCAGGCGAGGTCGGCCGGGCCGGCCTGTGCACCGGTGCCGAAGTCCATCACGTCCCCCACAAACCGTGCCCCCGATGAACCGCTCTGTCATGGACGGGAGTTGTCACGATGCGGACAGCGAGCCGTCCGTAGACCGCACCGAGGGCATCGTACCTGCGGGGGCGAGCTCGGCCGTAGGGCGCGACCCGGCCGGATCGGGGCACGGGCGGGGGGATTCGGTGCAGGTGAGCGCGGTACCGGATGGTGACCCAGGGTGAGCGAACGGCGGCTCGGTGCGCTCGGCAAGGGGCATTGAGGGCAGAACGAAGCCCCCGATCACGGGGGAACAACCGGGGGCTTCGCGTCTGTAGGCGGCCCCGAAAGGCCGCACATTGAGAACGTAAGTCCTGTACGGCCCCTCGGTCAAGCAGAGTTGGGGCTCTCGTGGAAAGTGGCGGAAGGGTGTTTCCACAGGTTCACCGGACCGCTGGCGGTCCATCACCGTGAGTGACGGTCTCCTTCAAGGGTGGGATCCCGCCAGGCCCTTCGCGTACCTCGTATCCCTCTGGACACTCCCGTACCAAAAGGTGTGCGAAGGGGAGGGACGGGTTCACTTGGAAGTGCTCCTGTTCCGCTGGGATCCAGCCGTCCCAGAACTCCCGCTGTTCCTCCCCGTCCCGCGCCCGTCCCCGCGCCCAGGCGGCCTCGCGGGGCATGTCGAGCCACAGCAACATCGCGAGTTCCGGCCGAAGTTCGCTCCGGCCCGCCCCCACGCCCTCGATCAGGACGACGTCCGCCGCCGGCAGCTCGCGCACGGCGGCGTAGCGGCGGGCGCGCCAGTCGTACGTCTCGTAGCGCGCGGCCTCGCCGCGGGAGAGCGGGGCGAGGACCTGGTCGCGCAGGCGTTCGGTCCAGCCGAAGAGCGCGTCGTGGCTCGCGAGGTCGTCGAGCCGCAGCAGGGGCGCCCCGCCGAGCGCTCCGGCCAGCCGTGTCGCGAAGGTCGACTTCCCGGAACCCGCGTGCCCGTCGATGCCGACGAGCCGCACGGGGCCGCAGGAAGGCGGCAGCCGGCGGATCCGGTCGGCGCAGTCGGCGAGGGGCACATGGTGATAGCTCACGGCCGCAAGGGTACGACGCCGCCCGGATCGGTTTCGCGCGCGCCGCCGCAGGTCATGCCAGTGGTGAAGACCAATATTCGTGCGGGCGCGCCGCTGCGAAACGCTGGTGGAAATCTCGCCCCGGCGGCCATAGTTGGCGCACTCTGTCACGTCAGTCTCCGCCTCTGTCTCCGTCTCCGTCACGTCCGTCAGCACCGACGACCGAGGGATCAGCCGATGACCCGACCCGAAACCCCGTCCCCGCTCTCCCGGAGAACCGTTCTCGCGGCGGCCGCGGGCGCCGCGCTCGCCACGACGGCCGCCGCGGGCGTCGCGGGCGCCGCCTCGTCCGGGCGGCAGTCCGCACCGACCACCCCGGCCGCACGGAAGGCCGCCGTGAACCGCCACGTGGACAACCGCACCTGGACCACGTCCGCCGACTGGCGCACCGGCACCGCGCGCGGCACGCGCGTCGTGGGCGGCGCGCGCCCCGGCGTGACGATCGGCACGCCCGCCGGGACGACGACGTACAAGGACCCGCACCTGAACAAGACGGCCGAGTGGGAGTACGCCGAGTGGCTCTCCCCGGTGCACGCGCTCGCGGCGCCCGCCACCGAGGTCATCGCGTCCTGGAACGCGCGCACCCCGAAGGGCACCTGGATCCAGATCGAACTCCAGGGCACCTACACGGACGGCGCGACGACCCCCTGGTACGTCATGGGCCGCTGGACCGCGGGCGACGACAAGGACGCCGACATCCGCCGCACGTCCGTGGACGACCAGTCGGACGGCAAGTCGAGCATCTGGACGGACACGTTCTCCATCGACGACACGGCCTCGGGGCTGCGCCTGGTCTCCTACCGGCTGCGTCTGAGGCTGCTGCGCGCGCCGGGCTCGAAGGCCGCGCCCACGGTGTGGCGCCTGGGCGCCATGGGCTCGGACGTCCCGGACCGCTTCACGGTCCCCGCGTCCACACCGGGCCTCGCCAAGGAGCTGAAGGTCCCGCGCTACTCGCAGAACACCCACATCGGCCAGTACCCCGAGTACGACAACGGGGGAGAGGCCTGGTGCAGCCCCACGTCCTCGCAGATGATCATCGAGTACTGGGGCCGGAAGCCGACGCCGGAGCAGCTGGCCTGGGTGGACCCCTCGTTCGCCGACCCGCAGGTCTGCCACGCCGCCCGTTATACGTATGACTACCAGTACGAGGGCTGCGGCAACTGGCCGTTCAACGCGGCGTACGCGGCGACGTACAAGGACCTGCAGGGCGTCGTCACCCGCCTCTCCTCCCTCGGCGACCTGGAGAAGCTGATCGCGGCCGGCATCCCGGCCATAACGTCCCAGTCGTTCCTCAAGGAGGAGCTGACCGGCGCGGGGTACGGCACGGCGGGACACCTGATGACGGTCATCGGCTTCACCGCCGACGGCGACGTGATCGCCAACGACCCGGCCTCGCCCAGCAACCCCGCGGTCCGCCGCGTCTACAAGCGGCGGGAATGGGAGAACATCTGGCTCCGCACCAAGCGCTACAACGCCACCGGCAAGGTCGTCTCCGGCACCGGCGGCGTCTGCTACCTGTACTTCCCGGCCCAGCCGACCGAGAAGCAGCGCAAGGCGCTGGCGGCGGTGGGCGTGCGCTGAGCGCACCCCGCTCCTCGGCGAGTGCCGGCGACGGGCACTCGCCGAGGGACGCTCCCGGCGGCCGGGTCAGCCGGTGACGACCGGCTTCACCACCCAGTCGGGGTGGCCCGGCATCGGAGGCGTCTTCGAGCCGTACAGCCAGGGACGCAGGAAGCCCGTCAGATCCTGGCCCGCCACCTTGGAGGCGAGCGCGATGAAGTCGGCCGTGGACGCCGTCCTTCCCCGGTACTGAGTGACCCAGGCCCGCTCGATCTTCCCGAAGGTCTCCGCGCCGACCTGCTCGCGCAGCGCGTACAGGACGAGCGCCGAGCCGTCGTAGCGCATCCGCTTGAAGAGGTTCGGCTCCGTGGGCTCGGCGGGGGCACCGAAGTCGTGGCGCCACTGGTCGTGGTTCTCGTAGGCCGTCCTCATCGCGGCCTCGAAGCTGTCGCCGCCGTGCTCCTCGGAGTACCAGCGCTCGTAGAAGCGGGCGTGGCCCTCGCTCACCCACAGATCGGACCAGGTGGCGATCCCGACGCTGTCGCCCAGCCACTGGTGGGCCAGCTCGTGGACGAGATTGCGCTCGGCGTCGACCTTCGTGCCGAGCAGGTCCGCCTTCGGGACGAGCGACAGCGTCTGCGTCTCCAGGGCCACCCCGAGGTCCGTGTCGCCGACGAGGACGCCGTACCGGTTGAAGGGGTAGGGGCCCAACTTCTTTTGCAGCCAGGTCAGGTGTTCGGGCGTCAGGTCGCGGTACTGCTTGGTCGGCGCCACGAGCGCGTCCGGCACGACATCGCGCAGCGGCAGCCCGCCGGGCCCCTTGCCGTCGATCAACGTGAACTTCCCGACGGCCAGTTGGACCAGCTGCGTCGCGACCGGCTGCTCGGAGTCGTACGTCCAGCGGATCCGGCCGTCGGCGCGCTCGGTGCGGTCGACGAGGCGCCCGTTCGCGACGGCTGTGCGGTCGCCCGGGGTCGTCACGCGGAACGTGACGGGGGCGCGCCGGCTCGGATGGTCGTTCGACGGGAAGATCATCTTGGCGCCGTTGGGCTGCGGGTACAGGACCGTCCCGTCGGGCGTCGGGATCCAGCCGTAGTCCTCGATCGCGTCGTCGCGGTGGCGCACCTGGGTCGGGTCGGCGGTGTACCCGACCTTCACGGTGAAGGCGCTGCCCCTGGGGATCGGCGCGGCGGGCGTGACGATCAGCTCGTCGCCGTCCCGCCGGGCCTGTGCCGTGCGGCCGTTCACGGTCACCGAGCGCAGCTCGTTCCCGGCGAAGTCGAGATTGAAGCGGGACAGCCCCTGCGTCGCGGTGGCCTTGATCGTGGTGGCGGCGGCGAACGGGGTCCGCGGCGCCTGCCAGTCGAAGTCGAGCGTGTAGTGGCACACCGTGTAGCCGCCGTTCCCGTCGAGCGGGAACATCGGATCGCCGAGGCCCGGGGCGCCCGGCGTCGCGGCATCGGTGGCCGCCCGGGAGACGGCCGCGGGGCCGGTCAGCGCGGCCGTGGCGGTGATCGCCGCCGCGAGGGCGAGACGGGTTCTGCGGCGGGGTGTCCGGTACGTACTCATCGGGAACCTTCCGGTCGGACGGAACGCGTCGCTAGGTGGGACGCGCGACGCCGCGGCCCGGTTGTACGTGACCAAGGTCTCGGCCGCGGGGCGGCGATCCGATGGCAAGGTGGAGAAGGCGCCGCAGGGGGACATCGGGCGCAGCCGGGGGAGTCAGGACCAGCACCGCGACCCGAGCGAGACACCCATGACCGCGAATTCCGCCACCGCTTCCACCGCCGCCCCGCGCGCCCGCACCGGCGGGCCCGAGGACAACGGGCCCAAGATCCTCGAACACGTCCTGGGCTGGACCTTCGTCGTGGTCCTCGCGATGCTCGTCACACAGCTCGGCTGGATGTGACCGCCCCGTCGCGCACCGCGACGTGAGGCGCCCCACCTCGGAGTCATGAGGGCACGCCGAAAAGTGCCATACTGCGGGCTTCCGCACGGAGTCCGAGACCAGGGCCGGAATTGAAGACCAGCCAACAGCGGGCGCAGAGCGCCGACCGCTCCACCGCCCGCCGCGCCGAACTCATCGCCATCGGCCGCAAGTTGTTCGCCGACACGTCCTACGACGCGCTGTCCGTGGACGACATCGCGCGGCACGCGTGCGTGGCCAAGGGGCTCATCTACTACTACTTCACGTCCAAGCGCGGCTACTACCTGGCGATCATCGAGGAGTCCGTCGGCGAGCTGGTCGACGGCGCGAGCAGCGTCGGTGACCTGGCCCCCGTCGAGCGGGTGCACCGCACGGTGGACGGCTATCTGCGCTACGCGGAGCGCAACCAGGCGGCGTACCGCACGATCGTCACGGGCGGTGTGGGCTTCGACGCCGAGGTGCAGGCCATCAGGGACGAGGTGCGGGACGCACTGATCGCCACCATCGCCCGCGCCGCGTACGGGACTTCACAGGTGCCGCTGCTCGCGCGCACGGCGCTGCTCGGCTGGCTGTGCAGCGTCGAGGGCATCACCCTCGACTGGATCGGCCACCACGCGCTCGAACGGGACACGGTGCGCGCCCTGTTGGTGCGCACGCTCGGCGAGACCCTGCGGGTGATCGAGGAGTTCGAGCCCGCGCATCCGGCGCCGGTGCTCCCCTGACCACGCGCGGGTACGCGCGCGTGGTCAGGGGAGCGGGTGTTCGGGGCCGGTCAGGCCCCAGGGTCTGTTGTTTGGATCAGGCCCTAGCCGATCGCCTTGATCAGCTCACCGTCCGACGTGTCCCCGGACAGCTCCCAGAAGAAGGTGCCGCCGAGGCCCTGCTGGTTCTTGTAGTCGGACTTCCCCGCGATCGTCTGCGGGGTGTCGTAGCTCCACCAGTCGTTTCCGCAGCGCGCGTAGGCGGTGTCGCCGACCGTGCCGGTGGCCGGGCACTTGCTCTTCAGCTCCTTGTAGTCGTCGATGCCCTGCTCGTACTTGCCGGCGGCGGGCCCGGTCGCCGTGCCGCCGGGGGCGTCCTGTGTGACGCCGGTCCAGCCGCGCCCGTAGAACCCGACCCCGAGCAGCAGCTTGGCGGCGGGCACGCCCATCGCCTTGAGCTTCGCGATCGTGGCAGAGGAGTTCCAGTCCGCCTTCGGGATGCCGTCGTACGAGGTCAGCGGCGAGTGCGGGGCGGTCGGCCCCTTCGCGTCCCAGGCGCCGAAGAAGTCGTACGTCATCGGGTTGTACCAGTCGACGTACTGGGCGGCGCCCGCGTAGTCGGCGGCGTCCAGCTTGCCGCCCTCCGAGGCGTCGGCCGGGATGGCGGAGGTGATCAGGTAGTCGCCCCCGAACTTCGCGCGCAGCGCCGCCATCAGGTTCTTGTAGGCGTCGCGCCCGCTGGTGTCGCAGGTGAGTCCGCAGGCGTTCGGGTACTCCCAGTCGATGTCGATGCCGTCGAAGACATCGGCCCACTTGGAGTTCTCGACCAGGTCGTAGCAGGACTGCGCGAACGCGGCCGGGTCCTTGGCCGCGTCGCCGAAGCCGCCGGACCAGGTCCAGCCGCCGAACGACCAGAGGATCTTGAGGTCCGGATGCTTCTTCTTCAGCTTGAGCAGCTGGTTGAAGTTGCCGCGCAGCGGCTGGTCCCAGGTGTCGGCGACGCCGTCCACGGACTGATCGGCCGTGTACGCCTTGTCGGTCGCGGCGTAGGAGTCGCCCATCGCGCACTTTCCGCCCTGGACGTTGCCGAAGGCGTAGTTGATGTGCGTGAGCTTGTCGGCCGAACCCGACGTCTCGACGTTCTTGACGTGGTAATTCCGGTCGTAGACACCCCATTCGGTGAAGTATCCGACGACCTTCGAGCCTGCCGCCTTCGGCTCGGTGTCGCTCTGCGGCTGTGCGGAGGCGCCGCCCGCTCCGGCGAGCAGCCCCGCGCCGAGGACGGCGCAACATGCGGCGGATACGAGGGCCTTGAGGCCTCTACGGGGGAGGTGCGGTCTGAGCATCGTGTCTCCTCGTGGGGGAGGGGAGCGTGGGGGTTCGTGCTGTGGACCTGCGCGCCGCACCTTAGAAGGACTAGACCAGTGGGGTCAATGGTCCGAACCAATTCCGCCGCCCCGGAAAAACTTTGAGTAAGCGGTCGTTAACCAGTGACGGGGCGCTCCGGATCGGGAATACTCAACACGCCGCGGCCGCTTGGTCTGCGCTTTCCGTGATCCGGAAGGGCAGCATCGGCCCGGCAGTGACCATCCGGCGGCGCCCGCCCACCCGGCGGCCGCCGCCGCAGTGCCCGCCCAGGGAGGAGAGCGTCGCCATGCCGGAGCCAGGAGTCGAGCGTCAGCTGCCGACGGACGAAGCTCAAGATCTGATGCGGCTCGTCCGCGACATCGCGCAGCGGGAGATCGCCCCGCGCGCCGCCGAGGACGAGGAGGCGGGCCGCTTCCCGCGCGAGACTTTCGGCCTCCTCTCCGAGTCGGGACTCCTCGGGCTGCCGTACGACGCCGAGTTCGGCGGCGGCGAGCAGCCGTACGAGGTCTATCTCCAGGTCCTGGAGGAGCTGGCGGCCGCCCGTCTCACGGTGGGCCTCGGCGTCAGCGTGCACTCGCTGTCCTGCCACGCCCTCGCGAACTTCGGGACGAAGCAGCAGCGCGCCGAGCACCTGCCCGACATGCTGGGCGGCGGCCTGCTCGGCGCCTACTGCCTCTCCGAGCCGTCCTCGGGCTCCGACGCGGCGTCCCTGCGCACCAAGGCGGTCCGCGACGGCGACGACTGGGTGCTCACCGGGACGAAGGCCTGGATCACCCACGGCGGCGTCGCCGACTTCTACACGGTCCTGGCCCGCACCGGCGGCGAGGGGGCGCACGGCATCACGGCGTTCCTGGTGCCCGGTGGCGCGGCGGGACTGAGCGCGGCGGTCCCCGAGAAGAAGATGGGCATGAAGGGCTCACCCACCGCCCAGATCCACCTGGACGGGGTGCGGGTGAGCGACGCGCGCCGCCTCGGGGACGAGGGGCAGGGCTTCCAGATCGCCCTCTCGGCGCTCGACTCGGGCCGCCTCGGGATCGCGGCCTGCGCGGTCGGCGTCGCGCAGGCCGCGCTCGACGCGGCGGTGGACTACGCGAAGGGGCGCGCCCAGTTCGGCCGGCCCATCGCGGACTTCCAGGGCCTGCGCTTCATGCTCGCGGACATGGCCACGCAGATCGAGGCGGGCCGCGCCCTGTATCTGTCGGCGGCCCGGCTGCGGGACGCGGGCAGGCCCTTCTCCAAGCAGGCGGCCATGGCGAAGCTGCTGTGCACGGACGCCGCGATGAAGGTCACCACGGACGCGGTGCAGGTCCTCGGGGGGTACGGCTACACGGCCGACTTCCCCGTGGAGCGCCTGATGCGGGAGGCGAAGGTGCTCCAGATCGTCGAGGGCACCAATCAGATCCAGCGCATGGTCATTGCCCGTCACCTCGCCGGTCCCGAGAGCGGCCGGCAGTAAGGGGGGCGAGACGCCGCGGGACCTACTGTCGGCCGCTCTGCATCGCGCTGAACTGCCCGGCGCGCACGGTGGGCGCGATCAGCCGTGTCCACTCCGGGTCCTCGCGCCCCGGCAGCGTCCTGCCGCGCTCGGTCCAGGCCGTGATCATCGCCTGGTAGATCGGCGGGTTGTGCAGGCGCGGCTGGGGTGGCTGCGGGTGCGGCGGCTGCGGCGGCCGGGCCTGCTGCGGCCGGGGGAGCGGCTGCGGTCCCGCCGGCTGGAGGGCGGGCGGCTGGAGCGCGGGGGGCTGCGCGGCGGGAGGCTGCGCGGCCGAGGGGGCGGGAGGCCGCGGGGACGGTGCGGCCTGGGGGGTGTGCTGAGCCTGTGACGTTTGCTGGGACTGCTGTCCCTGTGGCGTCTGCCGGCCCTGGGGCAGCGGGTTGGACGAGGGGGACGTGGGGGGCTGCCGCCCCTGGTGAACCGATTCTGCGGTAACCGGTACGAGGATGCGCCTGCGTCGTCCCGTGGGCGCAGGTGCCGAGGTCTGCGTCGAGGTCATGTCCGTTCAACGAAAGAGGGATGGACGAGGTCACTGGTTGACGAATTCGAGCGTCAGTTCACGACATACCCGTACGCGTGGCATGGGCCGGTCGAACGTCTGGCCAGCACCGCCGGGCTGACGTACCGTCAACTCCGCCGCCGGGCAGGCCGCACCCCTCCGGGCGACGTCAACTGCCGTGCATCCACGGAGGTTTGCCGTGTCCGCAGACGAGACCGTCGACCGCCCGGTCGCCTTCGACGAGTGGCCCGTCCATCAGGTGCCGCTGTCGATGAAGCACGTCGCCACCAGCGACCGCAACGCCTACGACCGCTGCATCTTCCACCTCTTCGACCCCGAGGGCCGGTTCCTGCTCATCCTCGGCCTCGGCGTCTACCCGAACCTGGGGGTGATCGACGCCTACGCCACCCTGCGCGTCGGCGACACCCTGCACGCGGTCCGCGCCTCGGACGCCCTCAGCGACGAGACGCGGATGAACATGCGGGTCGGCCCGCTGAAGATCATGGTCGAGCGCCCCCTGAAGGACTTCATCCTCACCTGCGCCGCCGATCCGGACGACCCCGACGGGCTCTCGTACGAGATCAACTGGGCCGCCGACTTCCCGGCCCTGTGGGAGCCGCACCACACCCAGCGCAAGGGCGCCCGGCTCACGCTGGAGGGCAAGCGGTTCGTGCAGGCCGGCCGGTGCGACGGCTGGCTGCGGATCGGCGGCCGGGAGACCCGCCTGGACGGCTGGACCGGGACCCGGGACCGGAGTTGGGGCGTGCGGCCGATACCGGGGGAGGAAGGCGGCCGGCTCGCACAGGAGCACCCCACCGAGGGCTTCCACTGGATCTGGGCGCCGATCCGCTTCGACGACCGCTTCCTCATGGTGATCACCCAGGAGGACGCCGACGGCTACCGCACCCTCAACGACGCCACGCTCGTCCGCGCGGGCCACCGCGACCGCCAACTCGGCTGGCCGCAGACCGACATCACCTACCGCCCCGGCACCCGCCACCCCGAGCGCGCGGTCATCCACCTCATGGACCCGGTCGACCGCAAACCGCTCGACGTGGGCGTCGAGATCCTTGCCTCCTCCCCGCTCGCCGTCGGCGCGGGCTACCCGCCGGCCGACGACTGGCAGCACGGGACCTGGCGCGGCCGCGACTGGCGCGAGCGGCGGACGTACGACCTGGCCGACCCTGCGGCCCACCCCCGGGCCGCGTACGGGGTCATCGACCACGCCGCCCGCTTCACCCTCGACGGACAGGTCGGGCACGGCATCTTCGAGCACGGCTCCTTCGGCCGCCACGACCCGAGCGGTTTCACGGGCTTCGACTCGGTCGCCCCGGCCCCCGAACGGTCGTAACCACCCCTCACGGACAGGGAGTTCGGCGATGGCGACAGCGCCCCGACAGCCCAGGCCCCGCACCTCCACCCGCGAGCCCGAGGAGATCGCCCGGCGCCTGACCGCGTGGCTCGGCCGCCGGCTGCCCGGGGCGAAGGCGGTGAACGTCACCGTCCCCGAGTCCAACGGCATGTCGAGCGAAACCCTGCTCTTCGACATCGAGCACCCCGAACCACCCGTACGCGCCTGCGCGTTGAGGCTGGCCGCCGACCCGTCGGCGTACACGATCTTCCCGGTGTACGACATGCCGCGCCAGTACCGGACGATGCGCCTCGCCGCCGAACGCACCGGCCTTCCGGTGCCGCGCGTGCTGTGGCTGGAGGAGGACGCGGGGCCGCTCGGCGCCCCGTTCTTCGTCATGGAACGGGTCGCGGGCCGTGTACCGCCCGACGTCATGCCCTATACGTACGACGGGAACTGGCTGCACGAGGCGACCGACGACGAACGGGAGCGACTGGAGGACGCGAGCATCGAGGTGCTCGCGCGACTGCACGACGGAGTGCCGGCGGCCGAGGCGTCCTTCCTGGAACTGCCGGGGGAGGGGAGCCCGCTGCGCCGCCATGTGGACGCCCAACGCGCCTACTACGCATGGGTGGTGGACGGCCGGAGCCCCTCGCCCCTCATCGAGAGCGCCTTCGCACGACTGGAGGAACTGTGGCCGCGAGAGCCGGGCCCCACGGTCCTCAACTGGGGCGACGCCCGCATCGGCAACATCATCTACGAGCAGGACGGGTTCGCGCCCGCCGCAGTCCTCGACTGGGAGATGGCCGCGCTCGCCCCGCGCGAGGTCGACCTCGGCTGGACGGTGTATCTGCACCGCTTCTTCCAGGATCTGACCGAGGCCTTCGGGCAGCGCGGGTTGCCGGACTTCCTGCGCCGTGACCGCGTCGAGGCCCGGTACGCCCGACTCACCGGGCACACACCGCGCGACATGGACTTCTACACGCTCTACGCGGCCCTGCGGCACGCCGTCGTGATGCTCCGCGTCGCCTACCGGCAGATCCATTTCGGCGAGGCCACCGAACCCGCGGACCCGGACACGCTGATCCTGCACCACGACAGCTTGCGGGCCATGGTGCGGGGCAGCTACTGGACCGACGGGCCGGCCGACCGGGCGTAGTGGATCAGGCCGCGGCCCGGCGGTAGGGCTGGTCGGGCACCCGGATGGGGCGCGAGCCGGGGCCACCGGCGTGCGAGAAGGGCTGGGTACGCCAGTCGAGCCCCTGAGGGAGCGTCAAAAGAAGCGCGGCGTCCTGCTCTTGGGCACCCACCAGGTCGTCGGTGGGCAGGGCGTCCGTGATGGTCCTGCCGCTGCCGACGCAGACGGTGAGCCCGAACGGGTCCCAGGGGGACGTGACATGGGCGTGCTCCGGCAGCACCTCCTCCTCCGCGAGGAGGGCGATGGCCTTGCCGCAGTCGGGGCAGGCCACCCGGTACATCTCGAACGTCTCGTAACCGTCGCCCGCGTCCCCCTCGATGCCGAAGAGGTCGGGTTCGACGCCCTCCGGCTGGGGCTCGGCGATCGCCTGCTGGCGTCCGCGCGCGCCAGGACGTCCGGAACGCTTCACACTCTGCATGGGATTCTCCCCCTCGGGTGGGCCGGCCGCTGATGTCCATGAGTGGCGGCCTCGGCCACAGCAAGCATTTCCCGGCTCCTCGTCGAGGTAATCACTCCATGCCGGTGGACACGGCCCCAGGCCTGTGGTGTTCGTCACATGTCGAATGGACTTGCCCGTCCGGCGGTAGACGTATCGCCCATCTCGTTCCTCCAGGTATCCGTGAGGATCAAGGGGCGGGTAGGTTCAGCGGCATGGAGGAGCTCGACCGACAGATTGTGCAGCTGCTCGTCAAGGACGGGCGGATGAGCTACACCGACCTGGGCAAGGCCACGGGCCTGTCCACGTCCGCGGTGCACCAGCGGGTGCGCCGCCTCGAACAGCGCGGGGTGATCCGTGGCTACGCCGCGGTCGTCGACCCGGAGTCGGTCGGCCTGCCGCTCACCGCGTTCATCTCGGTGAAACCGTTCGACCCGAGCGCCCCCGACGACATCGCGGAGCGCCTCGCGGGCGTCCCGGAGATCGAGGCGTGCCACAGCGTGGCCGGCGACGAGAACTACATCCTCAAGGTGCGGGTCGAGACCCCCCACGAGCTGGAGAACCTCCTGGCCCGCGTCCGCTCCCTGGCCGGCGTCTCCACCCGCACGACGGTGGTCCTCTCCACCCCGTACGAGGCGAGGCCTCCGCAGGTCTAGGAATCGGCCCACCCGGGGGGGGTGCCCCTATGACTTTGGTCAAGGGGCAATCGGGGTTGGTGGTTGGTAGTAGGTGCCGTCGCGGAGCATCGCGAAGAGGACATCGGCTCGGCGGCGG